>NZ_BAABEV010000013.1:0-177303 GCF_039540335.1 Actinomadura verrucosospora
GGAGTCGCCTTCACGTCCTCCTTTATAGGCGGGGAAGTGTGTTGTCGCTGCTAGGGTCGCCGCCGCCCTCCTGGCGCTGCCGCTCGGCGCGGGACGGCGCGGCGCCGACCTCGGCGTCGCGGGCCTGCTCGGCCGGACGTTCCTGGACGTGGCGTCCGTCGCCCCGCTCACGGCCCTCCCCCTCGGCATGCCCGCCGCGATGCTGCTGGGCGCCATGGCCGTCCGGGGCCTGCGCGGCCCGGCCGTGCGGCACGAGCACGAGGCGCCGCCGCGCGACACCGGCGCGTTCTAGTGATCCTTCGCGCAGCGGCATGCTCGCCCAGGGTCGATTGATCGTAAGCTGAGGGTCATGTCCGGCGACCGCCTCTCATGCACCTGCGTGATGTGCCGTGACTATGGCGACCGCGACCGGCTGGACAACTTCCATCTCCGCACCATCGTGCACATCACCCAGTACGGGTGGAGCGTCGTCCTCGTCCAGCCGGACGAGGACGGTCCCGGCTGGGCGTACACGGTCGGCCTTTGGCACAGCCACGGCGCCCCCGAGCTCGCGATGTTCGGCGGCGACGTGTACGAGACGGAAGAGATCCTCAACATGCTCGGCCGGGAGACCGCCGAGGGGCGCGCCCCCGCCGACGGGGAGCGACGCGACGGCGTCGTGCGGGGGCAGCAGGCTGCCTTCCGGAACGTCGAACCGGACTGGTCCGTCGGGCTGTTCGGCGGCGCCGTGGCGTTCTACCGGCGGCCGCCGCCGGTCCTGCAGGTCGTCTGGCCCAACGGCGACGGCCTGTTCCCGTGGCAGCCCGGCACCGACCTGCCGTTCCGGCACGCCCAGCCGTGGCTGTGGCTCCAGCCGCGCCAGCATCCGGCCGGCGCCTGGACGCGGCGGCTGTCCGGCCGGCGGTCCGAGTGGCGGCTCTGAGGGCCGCTCCACGGGCCCGCCGCGACGCGAGAGCATAGGATCGGCGGGTGTACGGGCCGATCGCCGACACCATCCGCACCCAGCGCCTCGTCCTGGAGCCGCTGGCGGTCCACCACGCGGACGAGATGGCCCCCGTCCTGGACGACCCCCGCCTGCACCGCCACATCGGCGGCGAGCCCCTCACGCGCGACGAGCTGCGCGCCCGCTACGCGCACCTGGTCGCGGGCCCGGCGCCCTACCACCAGGAGTGCTGGCTGAACTGGATCGTCCGCCGCGCCCGCGACGGGCAGGCCGTCGGGTACGTGCAGGCGACGGTGACCCCGGCGCCGCCGGGGTTCGCCGTGACGCCCGCCTCGGCCGGGTCGACGGTCACGCCGGGCCCGCCCCGGCTGCTCGCGTCGGTCGCCTGGGTGATCGGCATGCCGTACCAGGGGTTCGGGTTCGCCACCGAGGCCGCCCGCGCGCTGCTGGACTGGCTCGCGGCGCACGGCGTGGGCGACGTCGTCGCGACGGTCCACCCGGACAACCGCGCGTCCGCGGCCGTCGCGTCGAGGATCGGGCTGCGCCGTACCGGGGAGACCCGCGACGAGGAGGTCGTCTGGCGCCTCCCCCACCGCGCCGCACCGGAATGACACGTGTGTGAAAGGCCTCCGCGCGCGGGGAAGGGTGCGGGTAGGCCACAATCGACGGGCCAGAGGAACCGGCCGAGGGGTGGAGGAGCATGCGGGAGGTGTGGCCCGGGGACCCCTATCCGCTGGGCGCCACCTGGGACGGCACGGGCACGAACTTCGCGCTGTTCTCGGAGGTGGCCCGGCGGGTCGAGCTGTGCCTGTTCGACGCCGAGGGGCGCGAGACGCGGCGCGACCTGCCGGAGGTGGACGGGTTCGTCTGGCACGGCTACCTGCCCGGCATCGGGCCCGGGCAGCGGTACGGGTACCGGGTGCACGGGCCGTTCGACCCCCGCGAGGGGCACCGCTGCAACCCGTCCAAGCTGCTGCTCGACCCGTACGGCAAGGCCGTCGCGGGCGTCACGCCGCACGAGCTGATCCACTGGCACGAGGCGCTGTTCTCCTACCGGTTCGCCGACCCCGACGCGCTGAACGAGGACGACAGCGCCCCGTACATGCCGAAGAACGTGGTGGTCAACCCGTTCTTCGACTGGGGGGACGACCGGCCGCCGCGCGTCCCCTACCACGAGAGCGTCATCTACGAGGCGCACGTCAAGGGCCTGACGAAGCTGCACCCGGGCGTCCCCGAGGAGCAGCGCGGGACCTACGCGGGCGTCGGGCACCCGGTGATGATCGACCACCTCCTCGACCTCGGGGTGACCGCGGTCGAGCTGATGCCGGTGCACCAGTCGGTGCCCGAGCACGCCCTGGTGGCGCGGGGCCTCGACAACTACTGGGGCTACAACACGATCGGGTTCTTCGCGCCGCACAACTCCTACAGCTCCTCGGGGCAGTCCGGCGAGCAGGTGCTGGAGTTCAAGGCGATGGTCCGCGCCCTGCACGAGGCGGGCATCGAGGTCATCCTGGACGTCGTCTACAACCACACGGCGGAGGGCGACCACCTGGGCCCGACGCTGTCGTTCCGGGGCATCGACAACGCGTCGTACTACCGGCTGCGCGACGACGACAAGCGCTACCACCTCGACTACACCGGCTGCGGCAACTCGCTGAACGTCCGGAACCCGCACGCGCTGCAGCTCATCATGGACTCGCTGCGCTACTGGATCCTGGACATGCACGTCGACGGGTTCCGCTTCGACCTCGCCTCGGCGCTGGCCCGCGAACTGCACGACGTCGACCGGCTGGCCGCGTTCTTCGACCTCGTCCAGCAGGACCCCGTCGTGTCCCAGGTGAAGCTCATCGCCGAGCCGTGGGACGTGGGAGAGGGCGGCTACCAGGTCGGCAACTTCCCGCCGCTGTGGACGGAGTGGAACGGCAAGTACCGCGACACCGTCCGCGACTTCTGGCGCGGCTCGTACGCGACCATGCCGGAGTTCGCGTCCCGGCTGACCGGCTCCTCCGACCTCTACGAGCACAGCGCGCGCCGCCCGTTCGCGTCCATCAACTTCGTGACCTGCCACGACGGGTTCACGCTCACCGACCTCGTCTCCTACGACCACAAGCACAACGAGGCCAACGGCGAGGACAACCGGGACGGCACCGACGACAACCGGTCGTGGAACTGCGGCGTGGAGGGTCCCACCCGCGACCCCGGGGTCCTCGACCTGCGAGCCCGCCAGCGCCGCAACTTCCTCGCGACGCTGTTCCTGTCGCAGGGCGTGCCGATGCTCTCCCACGGCGACGAGCTCGGCCGCACGCAGGAGGGCAACAACAACGCCTACTGCCAGGACAACGAGATCGCCTGGGTCCACTGGGAGGACTCGGGCGACATGGAGTTCGTCCGGCTCCTGTCGCGGCTGCGGCACGACCACCCGGTGTTCCGCCGCCGCCGCTTCTTCACCGGGACGGGCCGTGGCGCCGCCGCCGACATCGCCTGGCTGACCCCGGCCGGCGAGAGCATGACCGACCAGGACTGGAACGTCGGCTTCGCCAAGTCGCTCGGCGTGTTCCTCAACGGCGACGCCATCACCGAACCCGACCCGCGCGGCCGGCGCGTCCGGGACGACTCGTTCCTGCTGCTGATCAACGCCGGGTCGGAGCCGGTCGAGTTCACGCTGCCCGGCGCCGAGTACGGCGAGCGCTGGGAGTTCGCCCTCGACACCGCCGAGCCCGGCACGGTCGGCGAGCGTCCCCGCCTCAAGGCCCGCGACGTGGTGACGGTCGGCGACCGCGCGCTCCTCGTCCTGCGGCGCGGGGCGTGAGCCGCGCGGCTCACGCCCGGCCGACCTCCATCGCGGTCAGGAAGACCAGGACGAACGTCGCGACCGCCACCGCGCCGTGGACGGCGACGGCCGCGGCCGGGAACGCCTGCTCCGCTCCCCTGGCGTGGCGGCCGCCGCGGCCGACGAGCCAGCGGGTGAACAGCAGCAGTCCCTGGAAGATGATGACGAGCAGGGCCGCGAAGGCGACCCAGGCGTAGGCGGCGTTCCCCGTGACGACGTAGACGATCCACACGGCCAGGCCCGCGACGGCCGAGAGCGGATGCCCCGCCACGACCAGCCGCGGGAACCGCGTCACCTTCGTCGAACGCCCCCCGTTGACCCACCACACGACCAGCAGATATCCGCCCGCGACGGCGGCGATGATCCACGCGCCCAATGCGGCGTACTCCACCCCCGCTCCTTTCGTGAGATTCTCACCCGTCCCCCTGCCGCCTAGTGTCGCCCCCCAGCGCTTCCGGCATGACGGATTCGTACAGATTGGGGGACAGACCGTCACCACGCCGGTCCGTGCGGGGGTGCCGCGGACGTCCTCACGGAGGTCGCGGGAGCCGGGCCCGCGCTACGCCCGCAACCGGTAGCGGACGAACAGCACGCCCTCGTCGAGGTAGAGGGCGGCCGGTTCGAGCGGCACCTCGGCGTCCAGACCCTCCAGCAGGCGGGTGTGGCGCGCACCTCCGAGGAGGGTGGGCGCGATGTTGAGGCACAGCTCGTCGACGAGCGACGCCCTGATGAGCGCGGTGGCCAGGGACGGGCCGCCCTCGCAGAGGAGGTGCTCGTAGCCGAGGTCCTCGCGCAGGGCTCTCACGGCGGCGGGGAGATCGACCTCGTCGTCGCCTTCCGCGACCACCCGGAGGTGTCCCGGAACCGCGGCCCCGGCGTTCCGGGTCGTCACGACGACGGTGGGCGTCTCCGCCTCGGTGAACAGCGGGAGCGTCCAGTCGAGGTCGAGGGAGCGGCTCACCACCACGATTGGGGCGGGCGGCCCGCCGCGGCGGGCCCGCAGGTCGGGGCGCAGCCGCGCGGGGCCGAGGCGTCCGGTGCGGACGG
The DNA here is from genome assembly GCF_039540335.1 of Actinomadura verrucosospora. NCBI lineage: Bacteria > Bacillati > Actinomycetota > Actinomycetes > Streptosporangiales > Thermomonosporaceae > Actinomadura > Actinomadura verrucosospora. Next base: position 4,821 of record NZ_BAABEV010000013.1, read on the forward strand.
TCCCGGCGCCGACGAGGATCGCGCCGGCCAGGGCGCGCAGGGTCCGGAAGACGCGGAAGTCGGCGGCGCCGCCGAGGCCGTCGGTCCAGCCCTCGGCGTCGGTGACGGACCCGTCCGCGCTCATGACCATGCCGAGCCGCAGGCGCGGCAGGTCTCCGTAGGCCTCGTAGGCATCGACGCCGGCGGCGGGCTCGGGCAGCAGACGGCGCATGACCTGCACGTTATCGGACCCCCGGGGCGCCCTTTTGTCGGTGCGGGGGCGCAAGATGGGGGGCATGGACCTGCCGATCAGCCCGCCGCTGCCGCCGATGCTGGCCAAGGCCGTCAAGACCATGCCCAAGGGCGACCTGCTGTACGAGCCGAAGTGGGACGGGTTCCGCTGCATCGTCTTCCGCGACGGCGACGAGGTGGAGCTGTCCAGCCGCGGCGAGAAGCCGCTCACCCGCTACTTCCCCGAACTGGTCGAGGCGGTGCGGCGCGAGCTGCCCGAGCGGTGCGTGGTGGACGGCGAGATCGTGCTGCCCCGGGGGACGCGCCTCGACTTCGACGCCCTCCAGCAGCGCATCCACCCGGCCGCCTCCCGGGTCAAGCTCCTGTCGGAGCAGACTCCGGCGTCGTTCGTGGCCTTCGACCTGCTCGCCCTCGGGGACGAGTCGCTGATGGAGGTGCCGCTCGGCGAGCGGCGGCAGCGGCTCGTCGACACCCTGGCCGGGGCGAAGGCGCCGATCCACGTCACGCCCGCGTCCGACTCCTACGAGCTGGCGCTGCGCTGGTTCGACGAGTTCGAGGGCGCCGGGCTGGACGGCGTCATCGCCAAACCGCGCGACACCCCGTACGAGCCCGACAAGCGCGTGCTGTTCAAGGTCAAGCACGAGCGGACGGCCGACTGCGTGGTGGCGGGCTTCCGCTGGCACAAGTCGGGGCCCATCGTGGGGTCGCTGCTGCTCGGGCTCTACAACACCGACGGCAATCTCCAGCACGTCGGCGTCGCGGCGTCGTTCACGATGAAGCGCCGCGCCGAACTGGTCGAGGAGTTGCAGCCCTACCGGCTGGAGGACCTGTCCCAGCACCCGTGGGCCGAGTGGGCCAGCCAGACGGAGGCGACCGCCGACCGCATGCCCGGGGCGATCTCCCGATGGACGGGCAAGAAGGACCTCAGCTGGGTCCCGCTGCGTCCGGAGCTGGTGGTCGAGGTGGCGTACGAGGCGATGGAGGGCGACCGGTTCCGGCACACCGCGCGGTTCCGGAACTGGCGCCCCGACCGGACGCCGGACTCCTGCACCTACGCCCAGCTGGAGGTGCCGGTGGCCTACGACCTCGACGACATCTTCGGCGGTCCCGCGACGAGCCCGCGCGTGGACCGCTGAGGGCTGACGCCCCGGCGCCGGGGACGGCCGGGACGCTGCGCGCGTCCCGGCCGTCCGGTCCTCAGGGCTGGGTCTCGTTCCGGACGGTCTGCCGGATCAGGTCCTGGTCCGGCTGCGCCGCCGCCTTCGCCGAGGCGTAGGGCCGCAGGTAGGCCTGGTTGACGCCGGGGACGCGGTCCTCGATGACGAACGTCGCCTTGGTGGAGATGTCGGCACCCGGGGTCCGGACGGTCGGGAGCGTCTTGAAGTCGGCCCTCATCTCCTCCTTGTCGATCCTCGTCAGCACGTAGCCGCGCTGGTTGTTGTAGAAGCGCAGATGCGGGTTGATCTTGAGGTAGGGGTGGTCGGCGGGGTTGGAGTCCTTGCCGTCGCCGGTGCTGGTGATGGAGGTGCACACCAGTTCCGAGCCGACCGTCCTGGAGTCCGGGTCGTCGTAGTCGGCCTTCAGGTCGCTCGCCCAGTGGGCGTGGACGTCGCCGGTGAGCACGACGGGGTTGCGGACCCCGGCGTCCAGCCAGCCCTTGGTGATCCGGTCGCGGGAGGCGGCGTAGCCGTCCCAGGAGTCCATCGAGGTCTTCTTGACGGGCCCGGCGGTGTTGTCGCGCTGGGCGAAGAAGACCTGCTGGCCGAGGACGTCCCACCGGGCGGTGGAGCGGCGGAAGCCGTCGAGCAGCCACTTCTCCTGCTCGGCGCCGGTGATGGAGCGCTTGGGGTCGGTGGCGGCGGGGCAGTCCTTGTAGCCGTCGCCGCAGCCCTGGTCGTCGCGGAACTGGCGGGTGTCGAGCATGTGGAAGTTGGCCAGCCGGCCCCACCGCACCCGCCGGTAGACCTGCATGTCGGGGCCCGCGGGAACGGACCGCCGGCGCAGCGGCATGTTCTCGTAGTACGCCTTGAACGCGGCGGCGCGGCGGGCGCGGAAGTCGTCGTAGGAGGGCGTGTCGGAGCCTTCCTCGGGGACGTAGCCGGCCCAGTTGTTCTCGACCTCGTGGTCGTCGAACACGACGAGCCACGGGGCGGCCTGGTGCGCGGCCTGGAGGTCGCGGTCGGTCTTGTACTGGGCGTGCCGCAGGCGGTAGTCCGCCAGCCTGACCGTCTCGGGGCCCTCGTGGTCGCGGACGTTGCCGCCCGGGATCGTGTAGACGCCCTTCTTGTACTCGTACTGGTAGTCGCCGAGGTGCAGGACGAGGTCGGGGTTCTCCTCGGCCAGCCGCCGGTACGCGGTGAAGTAGCCGTGCTCGAACTGCGAGCACGACACGAAGGCCATGGCGAGGGCGGGGCCGAAGGTGGCCGGGTGGGGGGCGGTGCGCGTCCGCCCGACCGGGGAGACGTGGCCGTCCACGCGGAACCGGTACCAGTAGTCGCGGCCGGGGCGCAGGCCGTTCAGCTCGACGTGGACGGAGTGGGCGGCGTCGGGGCGGGCGGCGGCGGTGCCGCGCCGGTCGATGCGGCGGAACCGGGAGTCGGAGGAGACCTCCCAGCGGACGGGGACGGTGCGGGCGGGCATGCCGCCGAGGCCGTCCTCGGCGTGCGGGTCCAGGGCCAGGCGGGTCCAGAGGACGAACCCGTCGGGCTCGGGGTCGCCGGAGGCGACGCCGAGGGTGAACGGGTCGGCGGGCAGGGCGCGGCCCCGGGGGGCCGCGTGGGCGGTGCCGGGTACGCCGGTCACGGCGACGGCGGTGAGGAGTCCGCTGGTGGCGAGCCCGCTGGAGGCGAGGAAGGCGCGCCGGTTCAGCGGGCGGGCGGAGTCGGCCATGGAGAGGTGACCTTTCGGAGGGGTCCGGCAGTGCTGCTCGCCGACAGCCTCACGAAGATCGATGTCCAGGGGGTTCCGCGCGGATGACGCCCGCCACAACACAGACGATCTTTTGGAGGGCGCTAGAAGATCACGCGGAGCGCGGAAAGGATGCTAGACTGCTGAGTCGCAAATGCGCATACAGATACTCCACCCTATGAATAGGAGTGTAGCCGGGGCATGGGACATCGTCAAGCGGACACTGTCAACCCCGAACGGGATGAGAGGGCGGCGACGGCCGCCGTGCGCGTCGAGCAGGACTACGTGTCCCGCGTGTACGCGCGGCTCGACGCCGAGCGCGACAGGACCGCGACCGCGCTGCGCGAGGGGCCGGCGGCGGGCGGCGGCGCCGCGTTCCAGGCGCGGGTCGAGAGCGCCATCGCCACGGACGAGGCGGCCCGGCGGCTGGTCCAGCTGAACGCCGTCGAGCACGGCCTGTGCTTCGGCCGCATCGACCACCGCGCCGACGCCGACGGCCCCGGCGACACCTTCTACATCGGCCGCATCGGCCTGCGCGACGAGGACCACGAGCCCCTCCTGATCGACTGGCGCGCCGCGGCGGCCCGGCCGTTCTACACCGCCACGCCGGGGGCGCCCGGCACGCTCGCCCGCCGCCGCCACCTCCACCTGCGCCACCGGGAGGTCGTCCGGCTGGACGACGAGGTGTTCGACCTGGACGGCCTGGAGGAGTCCGAGCGCGGCGGCATCGTCGGCGAGGCGGCCCTGCTCTCCACCCTCCGCCGCGGCAGGACGGGCCGGATGAGCGACGTCGTCGCCACCATCCAGGAGGAGCAGGACCAGGTCATCCGCTCCGGCCTCCAAGGGGTCCTGGTCGTCCAGGGCGGGCCCGGCACGGGCAAGACGGTCGCCGCCCTGCACCGGGCCGCCTACCTGCTCTACACGCACCGCGACGTCCTGGAGCGGCGCGGCGTCCTCATCGTGGGCCCGAACGCCACGTTCCTGCGCTACATCGAGCAGGTGCTGCCCGGCCTGGGCGAGACGGACGTGGCGCTGGCCACGGTCGGCGAGCTGTACCCGGGGCTCAAGGCGACCGCCGCCGAGACGCCCGCGGTAGCCGTCATCAAGGGCGACCTGCGGATGGCGGGCCTCGTGGAGGCCGCCGTCCGCGACCGGCAGCGCGTCCCGGCCGGAGGGCTGCGCGTCGAGGCCGACGGCCTCACGCTGGTGGTGGATGCCGACAAGTGCGAGCGGATCCGTGACCGCGCCCGCGCCCTGCGCGCCCCGCACAACCTCCAGCGCCGCCGCTTCGTCCACGACATGCTGGAGGCGCTCGCCTTCGACCGGGCCGAGCAGTTCGACCGCATCATGGACGAGCCCCTCGAGGAGATGGCGAAGTCCGGCGGGCTGCCCGGCTGGCTCCAGGAGCTGATCGACGAGGCCGAGGACGAGCCCCTCCTGGACGAGACGGACCTCCGCCTGGCCAAGGAGGCCCTCTGGCAGGACCCGGGCGTCCGGTCCGCTCTGGACGATCTGTGGCCCGACCTGACCCCCGAGCGGCTCCTCGGCGGCCTCTACGGCTCCCCCGAGGCGGTGGCGCGCGTGGGCGCCGAGGCCGGCCTGTCCCCCGACGAGCGGGAGCTCCTGCACCGCCCGCCGGGCTCGCCGTGGACGGTCTCCGACGTCCCCCTGCTGGACGAGGCCGCCGAACTCCTCGGCAGGGACGACTCCGCCGACAAGGCCCGCGCGAGGGCCGCGCAGGCCAGGCTCGCCGAGGAGGAGCGCTACGCCCGCGAGGTCATGCAGACCACGGACGGCACCGAGATGATCCTGGCCAGCGACCTGATCTCCGCGAGCGAGCTGGCCGAGCGCCACCACGACGGCGGCCCGCGCCTCACCACCGCCCAGCGCGCCAAGGCCGACCGCGAGTGGGCCTACGGCCACGTCATCGTGGACGAGGCGCAGGAGCTCTCGGAGATGGCGTGGCGGACCGTGATGCGGCGCGTCCCGACGCGCTCCCTCACGGTGGTCGGCGACATCGCCCAGACGGGCAGCGCGGCGGGCGCGGCCTCGTGGGGCCAGATGCTCGACCGCTACGTCCCGGGCCGGTGGCGCGAGCAGCGGCTCATGGTCAACTACCGCACCCCGGCCGCCATCATGAAGGTCGCCGCGGACGTCCTGGCCGCCGTCGCCCCGGACCAGACGCCGCCCGAACCCGTCCGCGACGACGGGCCGCCGCCCGCCGCGGTCGCGATGCCGGTCGACGAGCTGCCGTCCCTCGTGCGCTCGGAGCTCGCCCTGGTGACCGGCGGCGAGGACATCGGCGGCGCCTTCAAGGAGGGCCGCCTCGCCGTCATCACCTCGGCGGCGCGCCACGCCGGCGTGCTGCGGGCCCTCCCGGACGCCGCCGTCGGCGCCACCCCCGAGGCCCTCGACTCGCCCGTGGTCGTCCTCACCGCCGAGGAGGCCAAGGGCCTGGAGTTCGACTCGGTCGTCGTCGTCGACCCGGCCGGGATCCTCGCCGAGTCCGCCAAGGGCGGCCAGGACCTCTACGTCGCCCTCACTCGGGCCACGCGCCGCCTGACGGTCGTCCACGACGGCGACCTGCCGCCCCTGCTATCCGCCCTGGAGTAGGCCGGCCAGGGTCCGGTCGAGCTCGGCCCTGATGACGGCGCTCGCGGCCGCCGGATCCCGGGCGCGGACGGCCTCGACCAGGGCGGCGTGGGCCGCCCGGCCGTGGGCGTCGTCGGCCGCGCGGACGTCCACCAGGGCGGCGAGGTCGAGCAGGCCGTCGCGCAGGACGGGCACGAACCCGGCGTACAGGTCGGCGAGGACCGGGTTGTGCGCGGCGGCCACGACGGCGGTGTGCAGGGCGATGTCGGCGTCGATGAACGCCTCGACGCCGGGGCCGGCGCCTTCGCCGGCCAGGGCCGCGTCGCGGTCGGCGAGCGCCCGGTCGAGGGCGCCGAGGTCGTCCGGCGTGCGGCGCTCGGCGGCCAGCTCGGCGGCGCGGACCTCCAGCATGGCGCGGATCTCGTAGACGTCGGCGACCGAGGCGCGGCGGAGCCGGGCGGGCCAGTCCTCGGCCGGCTCGGTCGCGGTGACGAAGACGCCCGCGCCCTGCCGGGCCTGCACGAGACCGGCCCCGGCCAGGGCGCGCAGGGCCTCGCGGACGGTGGAGCGGCCCACGCCCAGCTCCCTGGCGAGGGTCGTCTCGCCGGGCAGCCGCGTCCCGACCGGCCAGGCCCCGGCGGCGATCTGGTCGCGCAGGCGCTGCGCGGCCTGCTCGACGAGCGGGCTGGGACGGAGCGGGCCGAGCGGCATCGGGAGTCCTCCGGGGACGGCGGCGGGCCTCCAGGGTAGGCCACCTCAGCTTGTCTGAGGAGCTGAGGTGTGGTTGGCTGGCGGCGTGTCGTGGCAGGGCCTTCTTCTCGGTCGCCGCGGCGGGGCCTGATCCTGACCGGCACCCCGCCGCGGGGTCCGGTGCTGCCGGTCGTCCGGCGATCGAACGAGGAACAGGCCCATGACCTCCCCCAGTACGCCCACGCGCTTTCCCACCCTGCGCACCCCGTCCGGCCCGGTGGCGGACGGCGCGCCCTTCTGGAACCCCCAGCGCGGCAGCTCCATGCCGTTCCACCGGTACCGGTCCGTCCACGAGCGCGTGCCGTCGCCCGTGCCGGACGTCGAGCGGACCTGGCCGTCCAGGCGCGTCGAGAGCGCGCCCCTGTGGGTGCCCGTCGACCTGCGGGACGGCAACCAGGCGCTGGCCGAGCCCATGGACACCGCCCGCAAGCGCCGCATGTTCGACCTGCTCGTGGCGATGGGCTTCAAGGAGATCGAGGTCGGCTACCCCTCGGCCAGCCGGACCGACTTCGACTTCGTCCGGCACCTGGCCGAGACCGGCGTGCCCGACGACGTGACGCCCGTCGTGTTCACGCCCGCGCGCACGGAGCTGATCGAGCGGACGTTCGCCTCCGTCGCGGGGCTGCCGAGGGCCGTCGTCCACCTGTACACGGCGACGGGGCCGGTGTGGCGCGACGTCGTGCTCGGGTCCGGCCGGGACGGGGTGCGGCGGCTGATCCTGGACGGGGCGGCCGACGTGGCGCGGCTCGCGGGGCCGGGCGTGCGGTTCGAGTTCTCCCCCGAGACCTTCAACGTCACCGAGCCCGACTACGCGCTGGAGGTGTGCGACGCGGTCACCGCGCTCTGGGACGCCTCCCCCGACCGGCCGGTGATCCTGAACCTGCCGGCCACGGTCGAGATCGCCACCCCGAACGTGTACGCCGACCAGATCGAGTACATGCACCGCAACCTGGCCAGGCGCGACGCGGTCATCCTGTCGGTCCACCCGCACAACGACCGCGGGACGGGCGTCGCGTGCGCCGAGCTGGCGCTGCTGGCCGGCGCGCAGCGGATCGAGGGCTGCCTCTTCGGCAACGGGGAGCGGACGGGCAACGTCGACCTGGTCACCCTGGCGCTGAACCTGCACGCGCAGGGCGTCGACCCGCGGATCGACTTCTCCGACATCGACGAGATCCGGCGGACGGTCGAGCACTGCAACCGGCTGCCCGTCCACGAGCGGCACCCGTACGGCGGCGACCTCGTGTACACGGCGTTCTCCGGCACCCACCAGGACGCGATCGCCAAGGGCATGGCGCGCCACGCGCGCCTCGCCGCGGAGCGGGGCGTGCCGCCGGAGCGGCTGCCGTGGGACGTGCCGTACCTGCCGGTCGACCCCGCCGACGTCGGGCGCGGGTACGAGGCGGTGATCCGGGTCAACAGCCAGTCCGGGAAGGGCGGCGTCTCCTACCTGCTGCGCACCGGGCACGGCCTCGACCTGCCGCGCCGCCTGCAGATCGAGTTCTCGCGCGTGGTGCAGCGGGCGACGGACGGCAGCGGCGAGGAGGTCATCGCGGACGAGCTGTGGGAGCTGTTCCGCGCCGAGTACCTGGACCGGCCGGGACCGGTCCAGGTGACCGGGTGGCGGACCTCCCCCACGGGTCCGGGGCGGCACGACTTCACCGGCGTGGTCCAGGTCGACGGCGCCGGGCGCGAGCGCACCGGCACGGGCAACGGCCCGCTGGACGCCCTGACCGGCGCGCTGGCCTCCGCCGGGATCGAGGTGGAGGTCCTGCGGTACGCCGAGCACTCGGCCGGGACCGGGCGCGACGCCATGGCCGTCGCCTATGCCGAGTGCCGCGTGGACGGCGTGACCCGCTGGGGCGCGGGACGCGACACGTCCGTGCTCACCGCGTCGGTGGAGGCCGTCCTGTCCGCGGTCAACCGCGCTAAGAGCGGCTAGACGACTTCAGGGACCGCCTCCACGACAGGCCGGTTCCGGGGATGCGCAGCGTCATGTGACGGCGCCCGTCCGCCGAGCGGGTGTAGCGGGCTCCGCGCGCTCCGACGCTGTGCCCGACGCCCTTCTTGGAGAAGTTGAGGCGGAACGGGCCCATCTTCAGTGATTTCCGATAGCTCCAACCCATGGGGCGGGGATGCCCGGCCGGTGCGCCGGGCATCCCCGCGACCCTTTCCCGGACATCCGAAATCCGCAATAGGGACATTTTTGTCGGGGCAAGGGCAGGACGTGACCAAATCCGGGCGGTCTTCGTCGCGCACCGCCCTTTACCCGCGGCCCCCGGCCGGGGAGCCTGTGCCCGTCGGAGATCGTTTCCATAGACGGAGGTGCGGGTTGGCCAGGCGATCCCTGAGACGAACCCGGCGGACCATGACGGCGGCCGTGCTGACCGGCGCGGCGCTCGCCGCCGCGGGCGGCGGCGCGACGGCGCTGGCCGGGACGTCCCCCAAGATCGTGGTGAAGGACGGGGTCACCCAGCCCGTCTTCTCCTACAAGGACGCGATCCGTGAGCACGTCTACGTCGAGTCCGGCGTGGACAGCGACCGGGACGGCAAGAAGGACCGCGTCAACGTGGACATCATCCGGCCGAAGGAGACCGAGCACGGTCTGCGGGTGCCGGTGATCATGGATGAGAGCCCCTACTACGACAACGCGGGGCGCGGCAACGAGAGCGAGCGCAAGACCTACGACGCGAACGGGAACCCGGTGAAGTTCCCGCTCTACTACGACAACTACTTCGTCCCACGCGGGTACGCGTTCCTCGCCGTGGACATGGTCGGCACGACCCGCTCCGACGGCTGCCCGGTCAGCGGCGGCCCGACCGACGTCCTCGGCGGCAAGGCCGTGGTCGACTGGCTCAACGGGCGCGCCCGCGCCTACCGGCCGGACGGCAGCCCGGTGAAGGCGACCTGGACGACCGGCCGCACCGGCATGATCGGCAAGTCCTACGACGGGACGCTCGCCAACGGCGTGGCGGCCACCGGCGTCGAGGGGCTGGAGACGATCGTCCCCATCTCGGCGATCAGCAGCTGGTACGACTACAGCCGGATGAACGGCGTGAAGTACACCGACGACGAGCAGCCGTGGCTCGCCGACTACGTCGACACCGACCCGCCCGCCAAGTGCGCGGCCGTCAACGCGGAACTGGACGAGGGCGAGGACGACGCGACCGGCAACTACAACGCCTACTGGAAGACCGCCGACTACAGGGACGGGACGATCGCGCGGGCCTCCCGCGTCCACGCGAGCGTCTTCGCCGCCCACGGCGTCAACGACCTGAACGTGAAGGACGACCACTTCGCCAAGTGGTGGAGCGCCCTCGCGCGGCGCGGCGTCCAGCGCAAGGTCTGGCTGTCGCAGCGCGGCCACGTCGACCCGTTCGACACCCGGCGGGACACGTGGGTGGCGACCCTGCACCGGTGGTTCGACCACGAACTGCAGAAGGTGCCCAACGGCATCATGAGCGAGCCGCGCGCCGACATCGAGGTCGGACCGGACCAGTGGATCACCCAGCGGGACTGGCCGTCCCGCGACGCGCGCGGCGTCGTCCTGCGCCCCGGCGCGGACGGCTCCCTGGGCCTGAAGCCGGCCGCGGCGGGCGCGACCGCCTCCTTCACCGACGCCGCCGGCCCCGAGGGCGCGGGATACCCGGAGGAGGCGATGGTCGCCGATCCCACGGCGGCGCGGCCCTACCGGACGGCGTTCGTGTCGGCGCCCCTGCCGAAGACCGGCCGGCTGTCCGGCACCCCGGACGCCCGGCTGAGGATCAAGCTGGACAAACCGACCGCGAACCTCACCGCGCTGCTCGTCGACTACGGCGAGGACACCCGCGTGAACTACCTCGGCGCGGGCTCCGGCATCCGGACCCTGACCACCGAGGACTGCCACGGTGAGAGCACGCCCGCCGACGACGCCTGCTACCGGCAGACCGAGGTCACGACGGTCAGCTCACCGGTCAACGTCGTCGCCCGGGGGTGGCTCGACGCCCAGAACCACCGGTCGCTGAGCCGGCCCGAGCCGCTGAGGTCCGGCCGCTACTACACCGTCTCCTGGCAGACGCTCAGCCAGGAGTACCTGCTGAAGAAGGGGCACCGGCTGGCGCTCGTCCTCGCCGGGACGGACGCGGACTACAACTTCGACACGCCCACCGGCGCCCAGGTGACGGTCGACCTGCGCGGCAGCTCCGTCTCCGTCCCGGTCGTCGCGGCCGGGGAGGACGCGGAGACGCTGGTCGCCCCGCCGCGCAGCGCGACCACGTGGCGCGGCCCGTCCGAGGTCAGCCTGCCCGTCCAGGAGCGCAAGCTCTACTGATCCCCTGACACGCCGACCCCTGCCGTGAGGCCCGCCGCCCCCGAGGCGGCGGGCCTCACGCCTGTCATGACGCGAAGCCCTCGCGGCCCCCAGCAGATGAAGACGATCGGTCAGCCCTTCGCCGGAGGACGAAGCCGGTGACCGGGCCCGTCAGATGCTCGGAGCCGTGCGGCGCTGATTCCCTAATGGTTGTCGGTGTCCTTGCTGGGCTGGACGCGCTTGGGCTCCCCCGGCATCTTCGGGTAGTTCGGCGGGTACGGCATGTCGCCGAGGCCGTGGTCCTTCTCGTCGCGGTCGGCCATGTCGAGCAGGGCGTCGAGGGAGAAGGACGCGTCGTCGATCGCGGCGTGCAGGTCGCCCACCTCGGCGAAGCGGGCCGGCATCGTGGCGATGGTGAAGTCGTGCGGGTCGACGTCGGGCAGCTCGTCCCAGGTCACGGGCGCCGACACCGGCGCGTGCGGGGCCGGCCGGACGCTGTAGGCCGACGCGATCGTGCGGTCGCGCGCGTTCTGGTTGAAGTCGATGAAGACCTGCTCGCCCCGCTCCTCCTTCCACCACCGCGTGGTGACCTCGGCGGGGGCACGGCGCTCCACCTCGCGGCCGAAGGCGAGGGCGGCCCGGCGGACCTCGGTGAACGTCCAGCGCGGCTCGATGCGGACGTAGATGTGCACGCCGCCCTTGCCGGACGTCTTGACGTACCCGGTGTAGCCCAGCTCCGACAGCAGGTCGCGGGCCGGGCCGAGCGCCACCCGGACGGCGTCGGAGAAGTCGGTGCCGGGCTGCGGGTCGAGGTCGATGCGCAGCTCGTCCGGATGGTCGACGTCGCCCTTGCGGACGGGCCACGGGTGGAAGGTCAGCGTCCCGAGGTTGGCCGCCCAGGCGATCACGGCGACCTCGGTCGGGCAGACCTCGTCGGCGGAGCGGCCGCTGGGGAAGGCGATCCGGGCGGTCCGCACCCAGTCGGGCGCGCCCTTCGGGATGCGCTTCTGGTAGAAGGCGTCCGACTTGCCCGCGCCCATGCCCGCCTGGCCGCGGGCGTAGTCCTCGCGGGTGGCCATCCTGGCGCCCTCGAAGACCCCGGCGGGCCAGCGTTCCAGCGTCGTCGGGCGGTCGCGGGTGGCGCGCAGGATCCCCTCCCCCACGGCCAGGTAGTACTCCACGAGCTGCCGCTTGGTGTAGCCGTGCTCGGGGAAGTAGACCTTGTCGGGATTGGTCACCTTGACGAGCCGATCCCCGACCGGGATCTCGATGAAGGGCGAGGCCATAACCGCACGTTAACCCACGGGCACGACAGTCCTCCCGCGCACCCGCGCCGGGTACGGTCGAACCCATGGAGAAGATCCGCAAAAGCGAGGACGAGTGGCGGGCCCGGCTCAGCCCGGAGGAGTACCGCGTGCTGCGTGAGGCGGGCACCGAGAAGCCCTTCACCGGCGAGTACACCGACACCAAGACCGTCGGCGTGTACCGGTGCCGCGCGTGCGGGACCGAGCTGTTCCGGTCGGAGACCAAGTTCGAGAGCCACTGCGGCTGGCCGTCTTTCTTCGCGCCGTCCGACTCCGACGCGGTCACGCTGATCGAGGACCGCTCCCTCGGGATGGTCCGCACCGAGGTCCGCTGCGCGGTGTGCGACTCGCACCTCGGGCACGTCTTCCACGGCGAGGGCTACGACACCCCGACCGACGACCGGTACTGCATCAACTCGATCTCGCTCACCCTCGAACCGGCCGAATGACGCAACCTCCCCGGGCCCTGACGCGTCACATCGACGAACGCGGAAGTGACCGCCAGCCCCCCGGGGAGCCGCCGTGGACGAGTTCACCCCCTACGAGACCGCGTTGCTCTGCGGCGGGCCCACGCGCGTCGCGCAGTGCGCCCTGCTCGCCCTCTACGAACGGCGCCGCGTGCGGGTCTCGCGGGGCACGCGCCGCGTGACCGTCGTCGAGCGCGAGGCAGGCGACGGGATCCAGGCCGCGCTTCTCGACGAGGTCCCCGACACCGGCATCCAGCTCGGCCACGTCCTCGACGCGGTCGCCGAATCCGACGAGGTGGCCGCCGTCGCGGGCGGCCTGGTCGGGAGGGGCCTCCTGCGCCGGGGGTTCCGCGGCCGGCTCCGGCCGACGCGCGAGGGCAGGGCGGCCCGGCGGAGGCTCCGCGCGGACGCCGAGTCCGGCACCGCGTCCGGGCCGGGCGCGCTGAAGGGCACCGGGCCGGGGGCGGTGAGACGGCTCGCCGCGCTGGGCACGGCCGCCGTCGAGGACGCCAAGCTCCGCCAGGTCATGGAGATGGACAACCCCAAGCCGCTCGACCTGCCCTACGCCTGGGCCCTGAGCGGGGTCAACCGGAACACCGAGCAGAGCCGCCTGTCCGACACGCAGTACTCGGGCTACTACTACGACTCGAACTCCGGGGGATCCGGCAACTACTAAGGGGTCTCGGGTACCTCGCAGTCGTCCTTGTCGCTCTGCTTGTTGGCCAGGACGACGCTGCCGTTGTCGTCGCTCTTGCCGTGGACGAAGACGCGGGGCTCGTCGTCGCCGCCGTCCCTCAGGAACTGGGTCGTCCACTTGCACAGGTCGATGGCCGGCTCGGAGTTCTCGTCGGCCTCCCCGAGGTCGGTGTAGACGCGCACGAAGCTGCCGCTGCGGCGGACGTCGGTGACGTGCTTGACGACCTTCCTGCCGGGGTCCTTCGTCTCGAAGTACGGCACCGCGTCGGTGATCTCGTCGGGGTCGGCGGCGGCCGCGACGCGCTCGTTCGGGGACGGGACGGTGGCCGTGCGGGCGGCGACGGCGGCGCGGGGCGCGGGCCCCGAGCCGCCGGGCAGCGCCAGGACGGCGACGGCCGCGAGCACCGCGGCCGTCACGGTCACCGCCCCCGCGACGCCCAGCCGACGCCTGCGGGACTCGCGAAGGGACGCGAGCAGGCGGTGCAGGCGGGCCGAGAACTCGGACGGCGGCCGGGCGTGCCGTCCGCGGGCGTGCCGGGCGGGAGACTTGGTCACGGACGGCACTTTACTGCCGGCCGCCCCCGCCCCACGCGCGATCCGGAATAGGAACGGCGGGATCCTCGCGGAGGGACGCCGAACCCGGTCAGATTACGGGCGAGCAGGGAGTTTTCCATGGGCCCGCCGGGCCACCGGCGGCGCGTCAGCCGGCGGCCAGGCGGTGGGCGAGCCAGGCGACGGCCTGGGGCTGGCGGTACTCGACCGCGTGGTGGCCGCCGTCGAAGAGCTCGAAGAAGACGTTCTCCTGCGGCACGCCCGCCTGCTCGACGGCGTCGCGGAAGGCCAGCGCGCCGAGGTCCAGGAACCATTCGTCGCGGATCCCCGCGTCGATCCAGATGGCCCGCATGGAGCGCAGCGCCTCGGCGTGCGCGGGCGCCATCCGGACCGGGTCCCACTCCAGCCAGCGCTCCCAGATCCGCGGCCGCAGCGCCCCGGTGACCGGGTCGAAGGGCAGCAGCGGCGTGCCGTCGGCACCGGGCGAGAAGCAGGCGGACACCCCGAGGATCTCCAGCAGCCGCATGTCCTCCTCCTTGGTGAAGGCGACCCGGGAGCGGAAGTCGTCCCACCAGGAGAAGATGTCGCCGCCGTAGGCGCGCAGATGCCGCGCGGCCCACAGGAAGTGGGGGATGTACTGGGCCTCCGACAGGGCGTCGCCGGAGTGGGTGGCGAACGCGCCGAACAGGTCGGGCCTCAGCATCGAGGTGACCATGGCGCCCAGGCCCCCGCTCGACTTCCCCGCGATGGCGCGGTGGTCGCGGGCGGCGAGCGTCCGGTAGCGGGCGTCCACCCAGGGGACGATCTCCTCGCACAGGTAGGAGTGGTACCGGCCCGTCCCGGCCGAGTCGACGTACTGGCTTCCGCCGTAGGCCGTCCAGGCGTCCACGAACACCATGATCATGGGCGGCGCCGCGCCCCGCGCGAACAGCTCGTCGACGGCGACCGGCACGGGCCTGCGGTAGGCGGTGGGCGCCCTGCTCCAGGCCTCCAGCCTTCCGGTGAAGCCCAGCAGCATGTAGACGGCCGGGTAGCGGCGCCCGGGCTCGTCGTCGTAGCCGGGGGGCGTGTAGACCCACAGCGGCCTGCGGTGCGGGTCTCCCAGCGGGTTGCCGCGAAGCAGTTCGCTGTCGACGGTGTGCTCGTCGAGCCTGCCGGCGAAGTCTTCTGGCCATGGGGACATGCGGCCTCCTGGTCTCGGGGCCGCCGAAATTACTACGGAATCATAATATTTGCAATGATAATATTCCGCCGGTGAAGGACACGGCGACGGACTCGATCGACCGGCACATCGCCCACTGGACCAGCGAGCTGCCCGACCTCGACCCCCACATCGAAGGCGCGGTGACCCGCATGCAGGTCCTCGTGCGGTTCCTGCGGCAGGACAAGGAGGCCGGGCTCGCCGAGCACGGCCTCGAAGGGTGGGAGTACGACATCCTGTGGCGGCTGCGCTCGGTCGGGCCGCCCTACCGGGCCGCCCCGACCTGGCTGGCCGAGGCCCTGGGCACCCACCCGGCCACGCTCACCGGCAGGCTGAACCGGCTCGAGAAGGACGGGTACGTCGTGCGCGCACCCGACCCCGCCGACCGCCGGCGCCTCCTGGTCCATCTGACGGACCAGGGGCACCGGGCCTGGCAGGACACGATCGGAGCGTCGGCGGCCACGGAGCACGCCCTGCTGGGCGTGCTCACGGACGCCGAGCGGGAGCAGCTCGCCGACCTGCTGCGCAGAGTCGTCCTCGCCGTGGAGGACGGCGGGCCGGACCTGATGCCGCCCGCCACCTGACGGGCGGCCGGAACGGCCCGGCGGCGGACGCTAGGCCAGCCCGGCGACCAGCTCGGCGACCGGCTTGCGGCGACCCGTGTAGAAGGGCACCTCCTCGCGGGTGTGCAGGCGCGCCTTCGCCCCCCGCAGGTGCCGCATCAGGTCGACGATGCGGTGCAGCTCGTCGGCCTCGAACGCCAGCATCCACTCGTAGTCGCCGAGCGCGAACGCCGACACCGTGTTGGCCCGGACGTCGGGGTAGTCGCGCGCCATCAGGCCGTGCTCGGAGAGCATCGCGCGGCGCTCGTCGTCCGGCAGCAGGTACCACTCGTAGGAGCGGACGAACGGGTACACGCACACGTAGGCGCGGGGCTCCTCGTCGGCGAGGAACGCGGGGATGTGGCTCTTGTTGAACTCCGCCGGGCGGTGCAGCGCCATCTGCGACCACACCGGCTCGCTCGCACGGCCCAGCGCCGTCCGCCGGAACCGCGTGTAGACCTCCTGCAGGTCGTCGGACGTGGGCGCGTGCCACCAGAACATGTAGTCGGCGTCCGCCCGCAGGCCCGCGACGTCGTAGGCGCCGCGCGTGGTGACGTCCTTCTGGGCGGCCTGGTCGAGGAGGTCCTGCACCTCCGCCGCCGCCTGCTCGCCCACGGTCCCCGGCTTCGCGACCCGGAACACCGACCACATGGTGTAGCGGATCACGTTGTTGAGTTCGCGCGCCTTCGGCTTGCCCTGCTGCTCCGTCATGGTCCAACTCCTTCTCGACTGCGCAAATGGTCCAGGACGCGGAGCGCCGCCGCGCGCGCGGAGGCGATGCACGCGGGGATGCCGAGGCCGTCGTAGGCGGCGCCCGCGACGGCCAGCCCCGGCGCTCCGGCGACCGCGGCCCGGACCTTGGCCACGCGGTCGGCGTGGCCCACGTTGTACTGCGGGAGGCCGCCGCCCCACCGGGTCACCCGGCTCTCGACCGGCAGCTCGGTGACGCCGCACGTCGCGGCGAGCTCGGCCATGGCGGTCGCGACGAGCTCCTCGTCGGCCCGCTGGAGCAGGTGCTCCTCGCCGTACCGGCCGATGGAGCAGCGCACCGCGACGACGCCCGGGTCGCGGTCGCGCAGGTGCGGCCACTTCAGCGAGCTGAACGTGACGGCCTTGACCCCCCGGCCGCCGCGGGCCGTGTCGCTCTCCACGTTCGGGACGAGGTAGCCGCTGCCCTCCGGAAGCCGCGGGAACGCGGTGGCCCGGTAGGCGAGCGTGATGATCGCCATACTGGCGTGCTCGATGCCGCCGAGCTCCCGCGCGGCGGCGGGGACGTCCGGCTCCAGCAGGCGGGACGCCGGGGCCGCCGGGACCGCGACCACCACCGCGTCGGCGTCGAGGTACTCGGGGTCGCGGGCCGAGCCGACGGTGAGGCGCCAGCCGTCCTCACGGCGGCGCAGCTCGCGGACCGTGGCGCCGGTCCTGACCGTCCCGCCCGCCTCGGCGATGTCGGCGGCGACCAGGTGCGGGAGCGTGCCGAGCCCGTCCGGCAGCGTGGCGAACACCGGGCCCGGGTCCTTCGGCGCGGCGTCCCGGATCCCCTGGACGGCGTGGATCAGCGACCGGTGGGACCGCGCGGCGGCGGCGACGGCGGGCAGCGTGGACTCGAAGGACAGCAGCTCGGCCCGTCCCGCGTACACGCCGCCGAGCAGCGGCTCCACGAGCCGGTCGACGACCTCGCCGCCGAGGCGGGCGCCGATGTAGCCGGCGACGGACACGTCCCCGCCGCGCGGCGTCTCCGGCAGCACGAGGTCCAGCGGGACGCGCGCGAGCCCGGCCGGCGACAGCACGTGCGCGGCGGCCAGCGCCTTCAGGTCGGAGGGGACGCCCATCACCTGGCCGGACGGGATGGGCCGCAGCGCGCCGCGGCTGAGGATCGCCGAGGAGGTGGTGCCGGGGTTCACGAGATCGCCGGAGCGGCCGAGGTCGCGCACCAGGTCCAGGCCCTCGGGGCGGCGGGCGAGCATCGACTCGGCGCCCTCGTCCACCGGGATCCCGGCGATCTCGCTGACCCGCAGCTTTCCGCCGATCCGGGAGGAGCCCTCCAGGACGGTCACCCGGACGCCCTCCCGGACGAGCAGGCGCGCGGCGGCGAGGCCCGCGATGCCGCCCCCGACGACAACGGCATGGGACGTGGTCATGCCTCCAGCCTTCCAGACGCCTCGCCGGATCGCGCACCGGGGCGGGCCCGGCGCCGCGCCCGGGCGCCGGATTCTTGTCACGGAGATGACAAGATCTCAAAACCATGCCAGTGAATACTGGCGAACATGATGCCTCGGAAGACCTCCACCCTCCTCACGGCCGCCCTCACGGCGGCGGCGCTCGCGACCGGCGGGCTCGCGTCCCCCGCGTCGGGCGCGGCCCGCGGCGAGTTCACGCCGGTCGCGCTGCCGTTCTTCTGGCCGAACAACAGCCTCTACGACGTGGACGCCGCCTCGGCCGACAGCGTCTGGATCGCCGGGAACCAGGGCGAACTCGTGATCCCCGGACCGATCCCGGGAACCGGGCAGAGCATCCCCGGAAACCCCGTCGTCCGGCGCTGGAAGGACGCCCGCTGGGTCGAGTACGACCTCCAGAACCTGTCCAGCCGCGGCACCATCACCGACGTCGACGCGGCCGGTCCCGAGGACGTGTGGATCACCGGCCCGAAGTACGGCTCCGGCGGCACGGCGCCGGAGCCGTACGCGGCGCGCTTCACCGGCTCGCGGTTCGAGCAGGTGGCGCTGCCGCCCGGCGCCGTCGGCGCGAACCTCCAGGCGAGGGCCGGCGGCGTGTGGGTCGCCACCGCCGGCGCCGTCTACCGCCGGACGGGCGACACCTGGACGCGCGTCACCGCGATCCCGGACATGCAGCAGAACGCGTCCTACATCCGGGCGGACGACGACATCTGGTTCCTCGGCACCGTCTCCGCCGCCGACCAGACGCTCACCGCACGCCACTGGGACGGGCACTCCTGGCAGAGCGTCCCGGTGCACGAGCCCGTCCCCGGGACGGGCTTCACCGACATGATCGCCCTCTCCCCCACCGACGCCTGGGCCACCGGCATCAGCTACCGCACCTCCCCGGCCTCGCCCGTCCTGATGCACTGGGACGGCACGGCCTGGACGGGCGTCACCCCGCCCCCCGGCCTCAACGCGCTCACCCGGATCGTCCGGGGCGGGGACGGGACGCTGTGGGCGATCGGGCACTCGCTCGACGAGCCCGCCAAGCCCGGCCTGCTCCGCTACGACGGCGAGGCCTGGGAGCGCGTCCCGACCACCGCCGTGCCGAACCGGAGCAACGTCTACGCGACCGCGCTCGCCGTCGTCCCCGGCACCGGCGCCCTGTGGACGCTCGGGTCCGTGAACGTCGGCGGGCCGGTCGTCCTCACCGACGGCCCTTGATCACCGGCGGCCCGTGACCGCCGCGTGCCCGCTTCGTTCCCGGATCGCGACCGGCCCCGGGGAACGGTGATCCGCCGCACTCCGTCCAAGCCCCATGCGGATCGTCAGGAGCATCACCTGCGCACTGCTCGTCCTGCCGCTGGCGGCGGGCATGGCCGCGTGCGGAGGCGGCGGCGGCCAGTCCTCCGGAGCGTCGGACACCGCCCCCCGCGGCGTGGCCACGGCGCCGGCCCTCCCGAGCAGCGGCGCCCAGCGCGCCGAGGGCGTCCCGCAGAGCGGGACCGCCAAAAGGCCGGAGAAGCCCCTGCCCACCGGGCGCGAGGTCGTCCAGACCGCCGACCTGCGGGTGCGGGCGAAGGACGTGGAGGCCGCCGCCGCCAAGGCCAAGCAGCTGGTCGCCGCGGCGGGCGGCTACGTCGAGCGGGAGTCGACGTCGAGCGACCCGGCCCGCTCGGAGATCGCGCTCAAGATCCCGAGTGACCGGTACGCCGAGGTGCTGGGCCGGCTCGGCGCCGACCTCGGCACCAAGCTGTCGCTCGGCCAGCAGGCCGAGGACGTGACCGGCGAGGTGGCCGACGTCGACGCGCGGGTGCGGTCCGCGAAGGCCACGCTGGAGTCGTTCCGCAAGCTGCTCGGCCGGGCGGGCTCCGTCGGCGAGATCATGAGCATCGAGCAGGAGATCTCCGAGCGGGAGGCCGACCTGGAGGCGCTCCAGGCGCGCCAGAAGTCGCTCGCCCACCGCACGCAGTTCGCGACCGTGACCGTGACCCTGGTGAGCAGGACCTCGCCGCCCGAGAGGGACGAGCCCCGCGGCGGCTTCGTCGGCGGGCTGGAGAACGGCTGGCACGCGTTCACCGCGTTCGTCGGCGGCGTCGCCGCCGTGCTGGGCTGGCTGCTGCCGTTCCTCGTCGCGGCGGCCGTGATCGGGCTGCCGGCGCTGGTCCTGCGCCGCCGGAGGCGCGCCCGGTCCGCGGCCCGCGACGCCGACTCCGCACCGGCCCCGGAGCAGACGCCGGAGCCGGAGAACGCGAAGGCCGCCGTCGGCGCGGGCGAGAAGCCCCCGCAGGGGCCGCCGCCGCCCGCCTAGCGCGGGTCCTCGGCGCTCGCCTCGTGGACGAGGTCGGCGAGGCGGGCGAGCACGTCCGGGTCCATGGACGGCAGGACGCCGTGGCCGAGGTTGAAGATGTGCCCCTCGGCGGTGCGGCCGCGGGCCAGCACGTCGCGGGCGCGGCGCTCCACGATCTCCCACGGGGCGAAGAGGACCGCCGGGTCGAGGTTGCCCTGCAGGGCCTTGCCCGGCTCGACGCGGCCGACGGCCTCGTCCAGCGGCACCCGCCAGTCGACGCCGACGACGTCGGCCCCGGCCTCGCCCATCAGGCCGAGCAGCTCGCCCGTCCCGACGCCGAAGTGGATGCGCGGCACGCCGAGCGGCTCGATCTCGGCGAAGATGCGGCGGGCGTGGGGCAGGACGGACTCGCGGTAGTCCTCCGCGGCGACCGCGCCCACCCACGAGTCGAAGACCTGCACGGCGCTCGCGCCGGCCGCGATCTGCACCTTCAGGAAGGCGATCGTGAGGTCGGCCAGCCGCTCCATCAGCCGGTTCCACAGCCGCGGCTCGCCGTACATCATGGCCTTGGTGCGCTCTTGGTTCTTGGACGGGCCGCCCTCGATCAGGTACGAGGCGAGCGTGAACGGGCCCCCCGCGAACCCGATGAGCGGCGTCGCGCCCAGCTCGCCGACCAGGCCCTCCACGCCCTCGGTCACGTACGGGACGTCGTCGGGCGAGAGGGGGCGCAGCACGTCCAGGCCCGCGGCGTCGCGGATGGGATCGGCGATGACCGGGCCGACGCCGGGCTTGATGTCGAGGTCGACGCCGACCGCCCGGAGCGGCACCATGATGTCGCTGTAGAAGATCGCCGCGTCGACCGCGTACCGGCGCACCGGCTGCATCGTGATCTCCACGATCATGTCCGGGCGGGTGCACGACTCCAGCATCGGGACGCCCTCGCGGACCCGCAGGTACTCCGGCAGGGAGCGCCCCGCCTGGCGCATGAACCACACCGGCGTGTGCGGCACCGGACGGCGCCGGCAGGCCAGCAGGAAGGGGCTCTCGGCGAGGCCGCCGTTGTCAGGCGTCCGCGCGGAGTGGTCGTTCGAACGGGCTGCGTCAGCGGTCACGTTGCGATGGTCCCACGAAACGCCGACGGGAGAGCACCGGAGTGGCGCGTGAGGCGCAACGAACTTCCGGACACGCCGAGCGAAGTCCCGCATTCTGTCACCGGCGCGTGCGAACGTGATGCGTGTCATAGCCGAGGGAGGTTCCCCCTTGTACTGCTTCACCTGCGGTGATGAACGGGTGTTCGAGCAGCCGCCGTGCGAGGACGGGCACGGCGAGGAGTGCCCCGAGCGAGCCTGCGCCGACTGCGGCTCGGCCGTCCTGGTCGGCCTGCCGCCCGCCGCCACCGCCCCGGCCCGCCCCCGGGCCTCCGAGACCGCCCGGGCGCGCGGCGACGCCGCCACCGCGCGGGCCGTGGCCTGACCGGCCCGGCCCCCGAGACGAAACCCGTGCCGTGCCTGCCTCCCCTCCACGTCCTCCCGCCGCCCCCCGCGGCGCCGCCCCGCCCCGCCGCCACCGGCCCGAGCCGGGGCCCGGCGACCCGTCCCTCCCCCGCGATCAGGCCGGTCCGCCCATGAACCCACCCGCCTTCCAGCGGGCCGTCGACACGCTGCGCGAGATCCTCGACGGGCCCGCCCTCCGGCCGGAGCTCGACCTGGAGGACATGCCCGCCCCGCAGAGCCTCGCGCCCTACGCGGCGGCCATGTCCGGCAGCGTCTACCGCGACGACGACACCGAGGTCGCCATGGGCCGCCTCATCGTGCTGTACGACCCCGAGGGCCGCTCCGGATGGACGAACGGCTTCCGCGTCGTCGCCTACATCCGCGCCGACCTGGAGCCCGACATCGCCGCCGACGAGCTGATCGGCTCCGTCGCGTGGGACTGGCTGCTGGAGGCCCTGGAGCCCGCCGGCTACGCGGGGGTGTCGGGGACGATCACCCGCGCGGTGTCGGAGAGCTTCGGCGACAAGAGCGACGAGCCCTCCACCACGGAGCTGGAGCTGCGCGCCTCGTGGTCCCCGACGGGCGACGACCTCGCCGGTCACGTGCTGGCCTGGTGCGAGGTGATGTGCACCACGGCGGGGCTTCCGCCCACCGGTGTGACCGCCCTGCCGGACCGGCCGGGCGGCGGGGGCGGCTGAGCGACGTACGGTAGGGGGCGTGAGCACAGCGTCCGAAACCGAGGCGGCGGGGGAGAACACGGAAGAAGTGGGAGTGTCCGAAACGCGCGCCACCGGCCCCGAACGGGGCGCCGGTGCGGAGAAGACGGCGGCGACCCCTCCCGGGAGCGTTCCCGGTCCGGCCGGGCCGGGCCCCGGCCCGGCGGGCGCGGAGGCCGACACCGGTCCCCCTGCCATCCCGCTGCTGGAGCCGCGCGAGGGCGTCCCGCCGGTGCTCACCGCTCCGGCCGACCTGGAACGCGTCATCGCGGCGTTCGCCGCCGGCACCGGTCCCGTCGCCGTCGACGCCGAGCGGGCCTCCGGCTACCGGTACGGTCAGCGCGCCTACCTGATCCAGCTGCGCCGCGCGGGCGCCGGCACCGCGCTGATCGACCCGGTCGCGCTGCCCGACCTGTCCGGGCTCGACGCCGCGCTCGCCGACGCCGAGATGGTGCTGCACGCCGCCAACCAGGACCTCCCGTGCCTGGCCGAGGTCGGCCTCGTCCCGCGCCGGCTGTTCGACACCGAGCTGGCCGGGCGGCTGCTCGGCTATCCCCGGGTGGGGCTCGGCTCCATGGTCGAGAACGTCCTCGGCTTCGTGCTGGAGAAGGGCTACTCGGCGGCCGACTGGTCGACGCGCCCCCTCCCGGAGGACTGGCTGCGCTACGCCGCGCTCGACGTCGAGCTGCTGGTCGAGCTGCGCGACGCGCTCCACGGCGAGCTGGAGGCGGCGGGCAAGCTGGAGTGGGCGCGCGAGGAGTTCGCCGCGATCCTGACCACGCCGCCGAAGCCGCCGCGCCCCGACCCGTGGCGCCGCACGTCCGGCATCCACCGGGTGCGCAACCGGCGGGCGCTCGCCGCCGTCCGCGAGGTCTGGGAGGCGCGCGACAAGATCGCCCGCGAGCGGGACCTGTCCCCCGGCCGGGTGCTGCAGGACGCGGCGATCATCGAGCTGGCGCAGAAGTCGCCGAAGACCCCGGCCGAGCTGCAGGCCCTGCCGACGATGCGGGGCCGCGGCGCCCGCCGGCACCAGTCGGCGTGGCTGCGCGCCGTCGCCCGCGCCCGCGAGCTCGGCGAGCGCGGGCTGCCCGAGTCGAACCTGCCCGGCGACGGGCCGCCGCCCGCGCACCGCTGGGCCGACCGCGACCCGGAGGCCGCCAAGCGGCTCACCGCCGCGCGCGCCGTCGTCGCCGCGCTCGCCGACGAGCACTCGATGCCGTCGGAGAACCTCGTGCAACCCGACTACGTCCGCCGGCTGGCGTGGACGCCCCCCGCGGAGTCGTCGCCGTCCGCGATCGGCGCCGCCCTGCGCGACCTCGGCGCCCGCGGCTGGCAGGTCGAGCTCACCGCGCAGCCGATCGCCAAGGCGTTCCTCCGCCTCGAAAGCAAAGGTGAGCTGTAGGCGGACTTGCACGGGGGCGGCCGCGAGGCACACACTGGCTTAGGTTAGCTTTGCCTAAAACGTGTGTGTTGATCCCCCGAGGAGTACGTCGATGCTGCTGGGCAACTTCCTCATCGGCCTGCGTGAGGGGCTCGAGGCCGCCCTGGTCGTGAGCATCCTGATCGCGTACCTGGTGAAGACCGGCAACCGCCGGGCTCTGCTCCCCGTCTGGACGGGCATCGGCGCCGCCGTCGTCCTGGCGTGCGGGTTCGGGATCGCGCTGAGCGCCGCGTCGTCGGAGATGCAGTTCAAGACGCAGGAGCTGTTCGGCGGCGTCCTGTCGATCATCGCGGTGGGGCTGGTCACCTGGATGGTCTTCTGGATGCGCAAGACCGCCCGGTTCATGAAGGCCGAACTGGAGGGCAGGCTGGAGGGCGCGCTCGACGTCGGGCCGGTCGCCCTCGCGGCCGTGGCGTTCCTGGCCGTCGGGCGCGAGGGGCTGGAGACGGCGCTGTTCCTGTGGACCAACATCTCCAACTCCTCCGGCGGGTCCGCCCAGCCGATCACCGGCGCGTTCCTCGGCCTCGCCGTCGCCGTCGCCCTCGGCTACCTGCTCTACCGCGGCGGCCTCAAGATCAACCTCAAGCGGTTCTTCACCTGGACGGGCGCCGCGCTCATCGTCGTCGCCGCCGGGGTCTTCGGCTACGGCTTCCACGACCTGCAGGAGGCGGAGGTGTTCCCCGGCCTGCACGCGGTCGCGCTGGAGCCGCACGCCTTCTTCGCCAAGTTCGGCGGCGCCGGCGACTGGATGCAGACCGTCTTCCAGGGCGTCCTGAACGTCACCCCGCAGATCACGTGGCTTCAGCTGGTCATGTGGGCGGCCTACCTGGTGCCGGTGATGGTGCTGTTCCTGCGCAGCCCGTCGCCGTCCAAGCCCGCCCCGGCCAAGGCCACCGAGCCGGCGCCCACGTCCTGACGCCGCGTCACAGGTCGGGCAGCGGGTCGCGGGGAAGGCTGTCGCGGGCGAAGACCTCGGCGTCGGCCGCGTTGACGACCGGCACGTACTCGTCGTCGAGCTCGAACACCGCGCCCCCGAACTCGAACGACGCCCCGACGCCCGTCTCCACCGGCCCGATCCGGGTGCCGCGCGGGTAGCTGCCCCAGATGCTCTTCGGGGTGCTGCGGCTCAGCGGGCCGGTGGAGATCACGGCGACCTGGTCGCCGGTGACGACGAAGACGAACCCCGCACCGCCGCCGTAGGTCATCGCGGGGAAGATGTAGCGGATCTCCCCGTCGATGCCGAGGAACTCCCTGCAGCGCTCGCGGAGCGGGCGTGGCACCGGCATGGCGGTTGGGGCACCTCCCCCAGGGCGGGTCGACGTCGCCCCAATCATGCACCGATCGGACAGATCGTGACCAGTCTCACGCGGTCGCCAGCGCCGCGGTCGGCGGCAGCCGCGCGGCCCGCGCCGCCGGGTACAGCCCCGCGACCGTCCCGATCACCAGGGTCGCGGCGAGCGCGCCGCCGAGCGCCCACGCCGGCACGACCGGCGGCCACCCCTTCCACAGCGCGAACCCGGCCGTCACCGCCGCGCCGAGCACGACCCCGGCCGCGCCTCCGAACGCCGACAGCAGCAGCGACTCGGCGAGGAACTGGACCCGCACCTGGCCGCGGGTGGCGCCGAGCGACCGGCGCAGCCCGATCTCGCGGCGCCGCTCCAGCACCGAGATCACCATCGTGTTGGCGACCCCGACCCCGCCGACGAGCAGCGCGACGGCGCCGAGCCCGAGCAGCAGCCCGGTGAACGCCCCGGACGCCGCGGCCCGCGCCTCCAGGGCGTCGGAGGGCCGGCTGACCTGGACCTGCTCCGGATGCTCCGGGTCGACCGTCCGGGCCAGGACGTCCCGGACGTCGCCGACCGACGCGTCCGCGGAGCGCTCGTAGATCGTCGTGGGGTGGCCGTCGAAGCCGAGGTACCGGCGGGCGGCGTCCCAGCCGACGAGGGCGGAGCGGTCGATCTCCGGGGCCAGCTCCGCCGGCCGCAGCACGCCGAGGACGACGAACCACCGGCCGCCGATCCAGACCTGGCCGCCCGCCCGGTCCAGGCCGAGCCGCCGCGCCGCCTCCGACCCGAGCACGACGGCGGGACGGCCCCCGGTCGCCGCGTCCAGCGCCCGCCCGCTCGCCGGCGCCACGTCGAGCGTGCCGAGCAGCCCCGCCGTGGCGGCCTGCACGGCGATGCCCTGCGTGACCTCCTCCGGGATCCGGTCGGTGCGGCGGACGGTGGCCTCCACCGACCCTGTCGCGCCGACCGCCGTGACCGTCCCGATCCGCCGCACCATCTCCGGCGCCGTCTCGGGCAGCTGCGCCTTGTCGCCGAACAGCGTGTCGCCCGGCTTCGCCGTCAGCAGGTTCGTGCCCAGCCGGTCGAGCCGCCGGAGCAGGTCCTCCCTGCTGGAGGAGGAGATCCCGATGACGGCGACCATGGTGGCGATCCCGATCGCGATCCCGAGGGCCGACAGCACCGCCCGCGCCGGACGGGCCCGGAGCCCGCCGTGCCCGACGCGCAGCACGTCGCCCGCACCGAGCCGCGCGGGCCTCATCGGCTCACCGTCCCGGCCCGCTCGTCCGCGACGATCAGACCGTCCCGGACCCGCACCCGCCGCGGCGCCCGCGCCGCCACCTCCGCGTCGTGCGTGATGACCGCGACGGTGGTGCCGGCGCGGTTCAGCTCGTCCAGCAGGGCGAGCACCTCGGCGCCCGCGGCGGAGTCGAGGTTGCCGGTCGGCTCGTCGGCGAGCAGCAGGTCGGGCTCGCCCACGACCGCCCTCGCGACCGCGACCCGCTGCTGCTCGCCGCCCGACAGCTGGTGCGGCCGGTGCGCCGTCCGCTCCGCCAGCCCGACCCGTCCGAGCGCCGCCCGCGCCCGCTCCCGCCGCTCCCGCAGCCCGACCCCGCGGTAGAGCAGCCCGTCGGCGACGTTGTCGAGGGCGCTCACCCCCGCGGCGAGGTGGAACTGCTGGAACACGAACCCGATGTGCCGCGCCCGCAGCGCCGACAGCTCCCGGTCCCCGAGCCCCGCGACCTCGTGCCCCGCGACCCGCACGCTCCCCCGCGTCGGCCGGTCCAGCGTCCCGATCATGTGCAGCAGCGTCGACTTCCCCGACCCCGACGGCCCGACGATCGCCACCAGCTCCCCCGGCGCGATCACCAGGTCGACGCCCCGGAGAGCCGCGACACCGCTCCCGTACTCCTTGACCACCCCGGCCAGCTCCACGATGTCCGCGCCCCTGTCGTTCATTCGGCGGGCACCCCGACCTTCATGCCCTCGCGCAGCCCGTCCCCGGCCACCTCGACCCGCCCGCCGCCGAACGCCCCGGCCCGAACGGGCACCAGGCGCCTGGACCCGTCGACGACCTCGACCCCGAAGCCGCCCTCCCGCAGCGCCAGCAGCGCCTCCACCGGAACCGACAGGACGCCTTCGCGCCGCTCGCTCTCCAACTCGACGCTGACCGGCGCCTCGTCCAGCCGTCCCGTCCCGGCGTCCCCGATCGAGATGTCGACGCCGACCGTGGTCTTCTGGTCCTGCCCCGAACCGGTCGTCCGGGCGACGCTGCCGACCTCGCTGATCGTCCCCTTCACCGACGCCCCGCCGGGGAGCTCCACCGACACCCGGGCCCCCTTCCTGGCGAGATCCTGCTTGTCGGCGTCCAGATCGACGTGCACGACCCGCCTCGTCCCGGCCACCGTCAGGACGGGCTGCCCCTGAGCGATCCGCTTCCCTTCGGGCGCTTTGACCTCCCGCACCCGCAAGGCCCCGTCCGAGAACACGACCTGCCCGGGGTCGACCTGACCGGTCTCCGCCAGCCCCCGGTCGTCCTGCCACTCTTCGACAGCGGCCGTCGTGGCCCCGGTGAACTCCCCGTCCACGGTCATGCCGCCGTACCCGAGAGCCCGCAGGTTCTCTTCGAGCTGCCGGACGTCCTTCCCGGAGACGCCCTCACGCAGCGCCCGGTACATGGGGCGAGCGCCGTACATCAACGTCACGGGCTTGCCCGTCACCGACAGCAGCGTCTCCCCGCGCCGGACGGTCGCACCCTCCTCCGGCGACCAGGTCACCACCCCGGACGCCCCGATCCACACATCCCGGACATCGACATAGGTGAGCTTCCCGTCCACCTTCTCGGTGTCCACGAGATCGCCCCGGCTCACCACCGCCGTCGCCAACGGAACCTGCGCCCCCTGCGCCTGGCCCCCGTCCCGGCTCCAGGCAAGGGCGCCGCCGACCACCACCACGACGGCGGCGGCCCCACCCGCGATCGCGACCCGCCTCACTTCCCGACCCCCGGCAGGCTGCCCTTGCACGCCTCCCGCGCCTTCTCTGCCTGCCCCCGGTCGACCTGCCCGGTCGGGAGCTTGATCTGCCCGTCCGGCCCCGGATCCGGGATGTCGACCCCGTGCTCGCGCATGCACTGGGTGAACTTGACGTACTGGTCCCGCACCTTCGGATCCTTGAGGTCGGGCATCTTCCCGCCCGCCTGAAGCCACGACTGGCACTTCTCCAGCGCCGCCTCCAGCTTCGAGCGGTCACCGCCCTTCCCCAGCCGCATCGCGTGCCCGTCCCCACTCCCCGGGTCAGGAACGTCCACCCCGTTGTCCCGCATGCACTGCGCGAACTTCAGCTGAGCGTCCTCCGGAGAGACCGACCTGCTGGGCGAAGCTGAGGCCGAGGCCACCCCACCAGCACTGGCGACCCCGCTCTGCTCCCCGTCGCCCCCACACCCGGCGACACCCAGCACAAGCCCCGCGACAACACCCAGAACCCAAACCCTCATGGCGACCCTCTCCCCGAAGCACCCTGCCCCGGCCCGCCCATAAGAGCCCCCAGAGGGTTAAACCCGCATTAGCCGTGCGGCCTCTCAGCAGATCGGACCGAGTCGGGAGACGTCGCCCGAGGAGCCTCTCACCAGCAAAAACGTCCGGAGGAGTCGCGGCGAGTCGAAGTGGATCGAGCCTCGTTGGCTCCCCTCTTTGGCTCCCGTGGCTCCCCCGGCAGAGAGGAGGCGAACATGTCTCTACGGATCACCGAAGACACGATGACCGCCGTCGTGAACGGCGAAGTAATCGCCACCGGCACCCGCACCGACTGCGGTTGGCACGTCACGTCATGGCCGCGCCCACTCGACCGCAACGCAGCGATCACGGCCCTGATGCTCGCCGAACGACTCATCACCCACGGCAATGACGACCCGTGCGCGCGAGAGTGGCGGAGGGAGCTGGGCCGTGACTGACCGCCTCATCCGCATCACAACCGCGCTCGCCGTGGTGGCAGTAGCCGCAGTGGCAGCCGTCATCTCGTACCGCCACGCCTACGAACTCGTCCACTCCCACGGCGAGTCCGGCCCCACGGCGCGCCTCGTCCCGTTCACGGTGGACGGCCTCATCTGGGCAGCGTCCATGGTGATCCTGGACGCGAGCCGCCGAAAGCAACCGGCACCACAGTTGGCCAAGTGGAGCCTCGCCGTGGGCATCGTGGCCACAGTAGGCGCCAACGTGGCGCACGGAGCCTCCCACGGCCCCATCGGCGCGATAGTCAGCGCATGGCCGGCACTCGCCCTCGTGGGAAGCTTCGAACTCCTCATGACCCTCACTCGCAGCGCCGCGCACAGCAACCTCGTCCAAGACAAGGAGCGCACCACACCGGAACAGCCTCGCACCGAAGTGGAGCAGACCCCGGAACAAGCAGTGTTGGACGAGTACAGGGCGAGCCTGCAGGGCCCTGGCCGCCCAGTCTCTCAGCGCTACCTCGCCGAGAAGCACGGCATCGACCGCCGCAAGGTGAAGCAGATCATCACCAACGTGGACCAACCCGCCTCAGCGTGAACCCTGGGAGCCCCAGGCACGTCCCGACTTGGGGCTGTGGCTGGGGCTTCTACGTGCCGCCAGCCCGCTTGCCCCCAGAACAGCTGAGCAGTTGTGATCTTGCGTGATCACACGCCTCGGATGTGCCCTGTCTAAGGCGGTCCTCTGAAGGCTCAGCTCCGTGCCTCATCGGCATGAGCGGGAGGCTCCGCTGACGCGGTGATACGGGTCCGGTCATCATCAGGAGCCAGTTGACGGAAGCAATTTCTTACATCCTGGCCGCTCCCAATCCCAAGACTGGCCGGTCGTGGCCAGACGTCTCGGCTACTTATGGTGGAGTGAGGACTCGGCGTGGACGAGAATTAGGAGTATGGGTTATCGAGCAGGGTTTACCCTGATGCAGCTATTGGAAGAGACACGCGAGATGACCGATGATTTTGAAATCAAGAGAAATATTAACGCAGCAATTGATTTCATGAATAGCCCTACTTCTGGCGGCCACCGCTATCGCCGAGGACAGCCATTGGTTGAATTTTTGCAAACTGGGGCTCGCGCCGCTGAAAGAGGTGGGGAAATCAGCATAGCCGAACGCATGGAAGACTTTGCCGAATACGCAGCAGGAGACATACCACTTTCCCTGCTGGAAACAAACTACATTCCTGGAACCCAAGAGCGAGACAATCGTTACATGCGACTTGTCATAAATGTTGGACTGGGTCGCGCGATCGAAATATTGAAGGCTCTTCTAAGCCAGAAGGAAGATGCAACGGGGAGAGAGGCATATCAGTGGCTTTTGCAAATGGAACAAGACGCGCGTCGCCTAGAGATAGGAGATGACCGACTGGGTGGCGTAAGCCTTCCACGTGGAGCGGCCGACAATCTAACGTGGCTACGCCGAATCAACATTAGATTGACAGAAATGAGCGAGAAAAGGGGTACTTTTTCGTCTGACATCATTGACGAGCTGTATGACCTTGAAGGCGTCGAACTGCTTGCTCAAGTGGTTGAGCTGCGACGACGAAGCGAGCGTCTGCGCGATCTTCGGCGGATCGTAGAGAACCCAAACAGCACAGAGCTAGAAATTCACGCTGAACTTAAGGGGCAGGGATGGATCTTTGGAGGACGTTACATTGAAGAGTTGACTCGACCGCGGCTCGCGACTGATGTCACTCTCGATATTCCGCTATTGAGAGGAGACGGCGCCCTTCACATAGTGGAGCTAAAGCAAGCAAATATACCAAATCTGCTAGAGCGGCCGAGAGTTCATCCTTCAGTTGGAGTCGAAGTGCATCGAGCCGTAACACAGGTCGCAAATTATCTAAGGTCATTGGACGAAAAGAGAGCGACAATCCTTGCCGACTTTGGCATTGATTGCCGTCGATCTTTCGCCACTATCGTTGTAGGCCATCCGATTTTCGTGGCCGAGAAATATT
This sequence comes from Actinomadura verrucosospora, assembly GCF_039540335.1. Taxonomy (NCBI): domain Bacteria; kingdom Bacillati; phylum Actinomycetota; class Actinomycetes; order Streptosporangiales; family Thermomonosporaceae; genus Actinomadura; species Actinomadura verrucosospora. The sequence goes on from NZ_BAABEV010000013.1 coordinate 35,743, forward strand.
CCAAGGAGGAAATTTCTTCGGCTTTTCGTACCTACAATAGTCATCTTGTGCGGATTGAAGTTATCACCTATCAAGAGTTGCTCGATTCTGCTGAGCGAGCACTTAGGGTGGAGGATTTTGCCTTCTAGGCTTGGGGTGACTATCGCTAGAGGAACTGGCGGTCCCGGAATTGCGTGGGGGCGTGGCCCCGTGGGGCGCCCCGTAGTCTGGACTGGCGGACGGGCTAGCGCTTCCGCCTGCCCGCTATGGCCCGTCGTAAGGCCCCGCGCAATTGGGAACGGCCAGCGGTACGGACGTGGCTAGCTCAACCCCGTGACTGCCCTCAGTCTTCGAGCGGCCCTGGACTCCTGCTGGCCTTCGCGCCCGCCGACCGGCGTCCCATTGCCGGGGCCCAGCAGAGGCGGAACAGGCTCCGAGTCGGCGCGCGTGGCCCGGTTGTCGGGCCGCCTTGATGATGTACGGAAACTCCGCACAGGCTTCCGAGCGCTAGAACACGGGACCGCCCTAGGCCACCAGAGAGGCTCCGGACCACACACGCTCGAAGCTCTCCAAGTATGTGCTCGCCATGTCGCCGTCTTCTGTCCGCCGGAGGTGAAGGACGGGAGCGTGTGAGGCAGCGATACCGTAGGCGTGCGGGTTGATCAGTAGGTCGTCATCGGCGCGGTAGACCGAGTTGTAGAGCACTGTGTCATGTAGGCGGATCTCAACTCCGTCCACCTCCCGCAAAGCGCGATAGTGGACCAAAGCGTTTCGGATCTTCGCGGCCATGGACTCGCCTACGCCTTCGTCGCTGCCGCGCTCAGCCACACACGTGCCGTCTGGGTCGCCGAGCAGAATGCGAACGGCAACGCCGTCGCGTGCCCTCTGTGCGAGCACGCGCATGATGCCCATGTCCTCGGCGAGGAAGAGGCCCGCGTAGGCCAGGACGCCGATCTCGTCGCGCGCGGCCCGAAAGAGTTGGTGCCACACCGGACGCGGGACGGCCCATCGGTGCGGGTAGGTCGCCAAGATGTCGATCGCCGGCGCCTCTACTCGGACGTTCGTCATGGCGAGGTGCGGCCATAGGTCGGCCTCGTCTCGTCCGACCAGTGAGGCAACCCGCGTCCGGTGGCGTGGGTAGGGCACGCGCCCCGCCACCCACCGCTGGACGGTCTTGGGGTCCACACGCAACCGCGCCGCAACGTCGGCTTCGGTCAGGTGCGCGTCGGCAAGGGCACGTCGCAACAAGTCGTTCACCGGGCCTCCCGCGATGCAAGTGAGAACGACGCATGAACGACGCTAACAGAAGACGTCCCTAGACGTCCCTAGATGTCGATGGAGAGGTCCCGCCCCGGACGGAAGGCTCAGGACACAGGCGAACATGCCACCTCGTACCAACGAACCCGCAAAACGAGGAGCCCACCCCATGTCCACCGAACAGCCCCCTCAGACCAATCCCGACCCATGCAAAGCCGAAGCAGATGCGGCAGAGAAGGCGCTCGCCGACTTGCGCCGGGACTTCACCGGTTACCGCATTTGGCGCGCCACCCGGTGGGACGGACGTCTCGGAGACTGGGTGGCGAGCTTGCACGACCCGCGCGCCGGCGTGGATCCGACGGTGATCGCATCGAACCCCGCCGCGTTGCGTGAGGCCCTCGTCCACGAGGGCGAGCGCGCCAAGAGCGCGCGCACGAGGACCCGGTGATGGCACGGGAGCGAGCCCCGCAACTGTCACTGGAGGAGGCCGTGATGGGGAGCACGGCCTCATGGGGTGGGGAGGAGGTGGCGTGGTTGGTGCTGCTTCCCCCGAACGCACCGACCGCGCTCCCTCCGCCCACCTACAGCGGTCCATGGCGCGCACGCTGGCACCTCACGCGTCTCGCCCTCGTCCTGCGCTGTGACGGCTGGACGACCCAACTCCGCACCGAGACTCCCCGCACCCTCCTGCGCGTCTACTCCAAGGGCGCACCCACGATCGGCGAGAGCATCTCCGTGGCCTGGGGCAACGGCACCTGGTGGTACCTGTCCAGCACCGGCCTATGGCTCACGCCGTGCAAACGTCTCTGCCTCGCCGCGGACAAGCTGAACATCCTGCTCCAACCGTGGGTCGCGGCGGCATTCGATCCCCTGAGAGACGAGCAGCACTGACATGACCCGCCGCACGGCATGGGGAACCTACGTGTACATCACCCGCGAGCTACGGCACCGCCTCGCAGATGGCACCTACGCCCCCGGCGCCCGGCTACCAAGCGAAGCCGCCCTCTGCGCCGAGTTCGACGTTGGCCGCACCCCCGTGCGGCGGGCCCTGTCAGCCCTGCAGGCCGAAGAACTCATCACCGTCCGCGCGGGCGTGGGCCGATTCGTCGCAGACCCCGACACCCAACCGCGGACGCTCACAGAGCACATCGCCGCGAAGCTGCGCCACCAGATCGAAACCGGCCGCCTCCAGCCAGGCGAAGCGCTCCCTAGCGAGACCCGACTCGCGCAACGCCACGGCGTATCCCGCTCCACCGCACGCGAGGCTCTCATCACCCTCGAAACCGCCGGCCTAGTCAGCTGCCTCCACGGAAAAGGGCGCTACGTCCGCCAAGACGTCCCCAGATGAACCGCACACGCCCGTGGACGTCCGCCAATCCGCCCGTAGCGTCGGGCCCATGAACCGCAACACCGCAGCGTGGGCACGCGACCTCGCAAGCAAACACCTAGAGACTCCACTCCCCCGCCGCTGGGCGCACACCCAAGGCGTAGCTCGTCAAGCCAGGACGCTCGCCCCCATCCTCGGCGACAAGGCCGACCTCCTAGAGGCGGCGGCATGGCTTCACGACATCGGCTACGCCCCTGACCTCGTCCACACGGGCTTCCACCCCCTAGACGGCGCCCGCTACCTCCGCAACGCCCACCACGCGAACGAGCACCTATGCCAGTTGGTAGCCCATCACACTTGCGCGTTGGTCGAAGCTCGTGAGCGCGGCCTGGCCGATGCTCTGTGCAATGAATTCGATTCAGAGCCGCCTATTCTGATTGAATTTCTAACCTATTGCGATATGACTACCAGCCCAACCGGTGCGCCCATTTCAGTTACAGACCGCCTGAGCGAGATAATCGCCCGTTACGGCGAAGGGCATATCGTTAGTCGATCAATATCAACGGCAAGCGACATCATCCTTAACGTCGTACACAAAGTCGAATCCGCGAGGATATCCCTGAGCAAGTGAGCTCAGGAGGCATCCGTGTTTCCACTGAAAGACTGTGTCCGCATGCGGTCGTTCTGTAGCTATATCTGAGGCTTCTTGGTATACGTGGCCCCATAGAGGAACAGCACAGATCCCCGAGGACGCCTACTTTGAGCGAACGACTTACGGCTAAAGAGCTAACACGGAAATACCCCCCAACGGAATATGGGGAGCGCCTACTGCGCGTCCGCTGCCTTGCAGACTTTCTTGAAGATTCGATCGTAAGAGAAGATTACGAGGTGAGTGCACGCCTCACCGCCCCCATACGCTTGACAGAAGAAGGGGAGACTCTCCTCCGTCGCGCCTACAACAACGCCAATCCCAGGCCAGCGTGCATTCTCGCGATTCTCCTCACCCCATATTGGGATGCCCTATTCATTGATCCGATAGCTACGAACATTGAAACGCTTGAGGCACTCATTTCTGAAGAAATAGTTAAAGGGCGCATCAAGCACCCCTATCTTTACGGGCGCATTCTCTATGACAAGGCGTTTAACGCGCTGGATGACAATAAAAACCTACTTACCCACAAGGAGACTATGAATCTCCTAGAGGGAACTCCGGCTGGCGTATTTCAATTGGCCAACTACGTGACTGGACCTTATGGCCTAGCTAAAAGCAATGAGTTCAGATTCTCTGCGCCCAGTCATTGGATCCCACTGTACCATTGCGAAGATCTGTCCTGCGGTGATTTGCACCTAACTCACCTGACGACAGGAAACGCAAAGATTAGCAAGGTGCGTGTGAGAGTTCGGGACCTCCTGCATAAGAGAAGTGACTCACCCTCCGACTGGGACTCCTACCTTCGGGATGTTGTGTCGGCATTTCGCAATCCATTCTCCTGGAGTTTCTCTGCCGGCCTGATCCCTTTCATAGGAGATGCCTTTTCGCTCAGGGAGCTGCGGCTCATAGTCGAGGATCTACTCGACAACACGAATGGTAGGCTACGCAAGTCTCTGTCGACACTCAATACTTCGGTCCGTGGGGCGTCAGTGTTCTGCGAGACACTTACTGAAGCCCAGGCCGTTCAACTAATTTTGCTCTGCAAGGACTCTGACATCGTCGATACCATAAATCATCTCATTCTGAAGGACGAAGGAAAGCGAATAATAATCCCTGCCACGGAAGCTCGTACGGCAATAATAGCCACTGAATATGCTGGCTACTTCGATATCACCCCCGAGTGCACGAAGCGTGGGGCTCGCTTTTCCACCAATCGATCTCTGACTCTGCTACGCGTTCGCCATCTAGTATCGTCACTTTTCAACATGGCTGATGAAGCTCAACGGGAACGCCTAGAATGGATAATCAGAGACTCGGATGGCGATACCTTCCAGGAAAGGCTTGATAATTTCATCTGCCAGCAAGACTTGAGTGCAGCCCTACAATCACTTATTTTTGATGGCAAGAAAAATCTGGAGCGTGCGATTGGCTTTGCTGGAATAGGCTCCCGCGCCAGAGAACACTTCACGAACGAAGCTCAGCTTGCTTCAGCGGTCAGCTGGCGCTTGGGAGTAATGACGGCCACAGACGAGAGTTCGATATCCTCCTTGCACCAACATGGTGAGCATCTACGGCAACTCGCCATGCGGACACACACCTACACACTCGCCGAGCAAGAGGCCATCCGTTCCGAAGCAGCGAATTTTTTCGTAACACTAGAGGAGATTCTGGCAGACTATATAAAATTGGCGACTTGGGCGTTGCTGCGCGACCACTACGGAAGCCCGGACGGCTTCGTTTATCACATTGACGAGGCAGTTGGCTTCTGCTCAGACAAAATTGCCCGGGAGCAGCCGGCCTTTGAGTTGTCGAACGACGGCAAATGGACACTGGGCCCCATGATTCAAAGCTTTGCGACACTAGCACGAAGCTTGGATTCACTGACCCCTAGCAACGCCAATATTCGCCCCCAGGACGAATATCCTCACATCTTGCGCAACGATTCTCCATATACCTTCCTATTCAAGAACAGGATCCCATTTTTGGACTTGTCTGAAGAATCGAAAGCTCAGATTATATCTACCCTTCGCACGGCAACCAAAAAGCTGTCTAGCAATCACGTAGATGAGATACGAAACAGGTTTCTGCATAACAACGAATTTCCGAGCCAGGACGAGATAATACAAGCAGTTACTGCGGCGCAAACTGTTCTCGTCGAAGGCGAAGAGGCAGGTTTCTTGCTGATCCCGGCGTCACAGATAGATCATCGCCAAGACAGCTATGGTCGACGCTTCTTTACGCTGGGAACCCCGCGTGGCAAAAAGACAACCTTTAGCCGTCCCAGTCAGCACTTCCTTGCAGGATTTCCTATCCTAGGCGAACCGCAACTCGTCATACGCTCGGCCATCTATAAAGATTCCAGTGAAATGCTACGCCTTCGCACTGTTACCGTATCGGATTACTCGGAGCGTTGGAGCAATTTTCCTAGGCGGCGCGTTTCACTTGGAAGTAGCCTAGTTCGTGGGACCGAGACTGTCCCGGACTCGTAGGCTGCCTCTACTTAATTACGACTCGTTCACGTTTAGCGAGGAAATCTTCAAGCCGCAACCGCATCGATCGGTCGAGCTTCAACTCAAAAAAACTCTCAGGGCATACCCAGGAAACTTCGTTGGACTCATCGCTAGGAGTTGGCTCGCCACCGACATATGAGCCCTTTAGCAAGATCGAGAACTCTTGGCGCACTTCATCATTACTCGTGTAATGAATGAGATGTTTTGGGTCGCTGTAGATGCCGACTAGGCCGGTTATCTCTACATCGATGCCGGTTTCTTCTTTGGTTTCGCGGATGGCTGCTTGGGTGATGGATTCGCCTAGGTCGATTGCGCCGCCTGGCAGGGCCCAATTGTCGTTGTCGGTGCGGCGGATCATCAGTATCTCGCCTTTGTCATTCTCTACGACGACGTTGACGGAGGGGACGAGGCTGTTGGCCTTGGGGGCGTTGGGGTCGTCGTAGTAGTCGATCCTGCGGCCCATGTCAGTCCCCCGGTATGGGTGTGGCGCCGTCCCAGACGCGTTCGAAGCTCTCTAGGTAGGTATTGACCAGGTCTCCGCCGGCTATGCGGCGTAGGTGCCAGACGGGGGCGTGGGGACCGGTGACGCCGTAGACGTGGGTGTTGACGAGGAGCTGGTCATCGGCGCGGTAGATGGAGTTGTAGAGGACCGTGCGATGAAAGCGGAACTCGACGCCGTCTTGCCTGCGCAGGTTCTTGTAGAGGACCAGGGCGTTGCGGATCTTTGCGGCCTGGGCGTCGCCTACACCCTCGTCATCGCCTCGTTCGGCTACCTGTGGGCTGTCCGGGTCGCCGAGGAGGATGCGCACGCGGACACCAGCCTCAGCTTTCTCCGCGAACGTGCGCTGGATGCCGGAGTCTTCGGAGAGGAAGAGGCCGGAGTAGACCAGTACGCCGATCTCTTCTTTGGCGGTGGCGAAGAGACGTCCCCATGCGTCCCTCGGGACGGATGTCCGGTGCGGATAGATCGTCACTAGTTCGCTGCTGGACGCTGCGGTGACCTGCTCGTTAGAGAGGGCATCCGGCCACAGGAAAGTCTCGTCTACGCCCAATCGCGAAGCTACTGCGTAGCGATGCCGCCGGTAGGGGGTGCGGTCCTTAGTGATCCACCGTTCTACCGTTTTCGGGTCCACGTCGAGCGACTCGGCGAGCGTGGCGATAGTCAAGCCCTGCTCTAGCAGAGCAGCGCGTAGGCGTTCGTTTGGCATGCACCCGTCCGGATTCCGGGACGTCCTAGGACGCGGCCAAGCCTATGAGGACGTCATGAACACGTCCAGTCATGTAGTGATCTCGTCCCGCAGGTCAGGCGCACTCTCTTTCTCGTAGACACCGACCGCCCGGACCGTCCCCGCCGGATACGGGCCTTACGAGAGGAGTGGTCACAGATGATCTTTGTTCTGGCAGCGATCCTTGCCGTCTTCCTCGCTGGCTCCACCTGCGGAATCTTCGCGATGCTCGTCATCGGCATCCACGCCGAAGAGCGCCGGTCCGCGCGAGGGCTCGCCGAGACGTCCCGCGTCGGCACCGCCTCCAGGCGAGTGCTCAGCACCCGCACGTGCGACGACGCGCCGGCCCGCGTACCGGCGGGGCGGTGAGCATGCGGATGCCTCGCGCCATCACCGGTCACGCGTGCCCCTGCGGCGCTCGGGTCGAGACCGGTAGCCGGAGGTGCCGCAAGTGCCGCGCTCGCGCCCGGTGGCTCCGGCGTGGGCGCGGCCCGCAGTACCCGGTCCCGTGGCTGTGAGGAGGGTGCGCCAGTGAACGTCTCTGTTCCCCTGGTGGCGCTTCTCGGTGCCGTGGTGTGGGTCGCGTGGCGGTACATGGGACTTCGCGGCTGGCACATCGCGGTGTGCCTGCTGTTCGGGTTCTTCCTCGCCGCGACCAGTGCCGCGCCGGAAATCCGCCGACTGGTGGCCGTTCTCGTCCGGTCCCTTTCTCAGCACTGACGTCCCCTACCGAAGGGAGGGATGCCTTGGTGCCTGATACACCGCCGCATGTCCAAGTCAACGTTCAAGAGGTGCGAACGCGAAGCCTCGCCGCGCGTGAGATCCTCTCCAGCCTTTCCGAGGCGATGCCGTCCATCGAGGATCTGTGGGCGCGGCTCTACGCCGCGCTCGCCGATGTTCCCCAGCTCCTCTCCGAGATATCCCGGCTCTCGTCCCTGCTGGCGAAAGTCCGGCGGGACCGCGCGAATCTGGCAGCTGCGGGGCGAGCCACTCTCCGAGCCGACCGCGACGGCGAACCGGATCCGCTGTACTACCTGCGCGATGAACTACGCGCGCAAGGCCACCTTCCCCCGGAGTCCTGGGGGCGCCCATGAGCCGGACGCGTCAGATGCGGCGGCATGCGCAGAAGATGCGGCGCAGTGGGTTGCAGCCCATGGTGATCATCGACCGTGGCGACCAGTTCCCGGACGTGGCCGCCGTTCTCCTCGCGCGGGCCTTGTGGCGGTACCGGTCTGAACTGGGACCGGTCTACCTGGTGGCTGCGCTCGCCGTAGGGGGCGCGGTCCTGCATCTCGCGCACCCGGCATGGTGGCCGTGGCTGTTGGCTCTTGCCTTTTTGGCTGCGTGGGCACTCGCCATGTTCGGCGAGAGGTTGGGCCTCTCTCCGCGAATCGAGCGGCTGTATGCCGCTGGCGTCGTGATGGGGGCTGGTGGGTGGCTGTCTGCGGCTACTGCACTCGGGCCCACGGTCTCGCCGCTTCCTGTGATGCTTACCGGGGGCGCAATCGCGCTCGCCGCGCCGTGGTGGGCGCATCGGAGGCGGCGCGCCAGAGTGCGAGTCGATCGCCAGATAGCCGCATGGCCGGAGATCGCGAAGGACGTCGGCCTCGCCGGTTCACGCGCACAGTCCGCGGTAGTGGACTTGTGGGGATGGCGCGCACGGTTCGCCCTGGCACGCGGCCAAACGATCCAGGACGTCATCGCCAAGATTCCGGCTATCGAGTCGGCGCTTGGGACGTTCCGGGGTGCTGTGCGCGTCGCACCGACGCGCGACGGCAAGGCCAACCGGTTCGAGTTGCGGGTGCTCGACAGAGACCCGCACGCCGATGCGATCCCGTGGCCGGGACCGTCCGTCTCCTCCATTACCGAACCGATCGACCTCGGCCCGTTCGAGGACGCAACCGGCGCGCGTGTTCTGCTGCTGCGACGTCACGGCCTATTCGGGGGCGTCGCCGGCTCCGGGAAGAGCGGCGGGATCAACGTCCTGATGGGCAACCTCAGCGCATGCCAGGACGTCGTTATCTGGGCCATCGATCTCAAGCGCGGGATGGAACTCCAGCCGTGGGCGTCCTGTATCGATCGACTCGCCACCACACCGGAGCAAGCCCGCGCCATGCTGCGCGACGCCGTCACCGTCCTGGAGGCACGCGCCGAATGGCTCACGGCCAACGGGCGGCGCGTGTGGAATCCGACGCCAGAGCATCCCGCGCTTGTCATCGTCGTGGACGAGTACGCCGAACTCGCCGATGACGCTCCCGACGCAGCAAGCGACACCGACTCCATTGCGCGGCGGGGGCGGGCCGTCGCCGTGACGCTCATTGCGGCTACCCAGCGGCCCACCCAGAAGGCCATGGGCAAGGGTGCCGTTCGCTCACAGATGGACGTCCGCGTGAGCTTCCGCGTCCGTGAGCGCAAGGACGTCGATCTCATCCTCGGGCAGGGGATGCTCAGCGCCGGATGGCACGCCCACACCCTCAACGCTCCCGGCAAGTTCCTGCTCTCCGCGCCCGAACACGACACACCTCGGCGAGGCCGCGCCTACCTGCTCACCGATGCCACCGTTGCCGAGACAGCAGAGCGCCACGCGTCCATCCGTCCGACACTGGACGAGGTCTCCCTACGCGCACTGGACGAGGCACACATGGCGCCCATCCCCGAACCGTCCACCCTCGTAGCGCCGTCCCGCGAAGACCGCGCCGAGACAGTGCTGAGAGAGGCCTTGGACGGCGCGCCGGAGGAGGGCCTCCCGATCGCCCATCTGCTGATGCTCACAGAGCTGAGTCGTCCCACCCTCTACCGGCGCCTCGCCGAGCTGGTGAAGGCCGGCGAGGCCGTCCAAGTCGGACGAGGCCGCTACAAGGCGTCCGAGCACACCCGGTAATCGTCTCAACGTCTCGTCTCGCGCACGCGTCTGCACGTATGGGCGGCTGAGACGTCCGTGAGACGAGACGAGAGACGAGCACCCATCGCAACCGAGGAGATGATCCCCACCCATATCCGCGCACGGCCCCGGGACGAAGCCCGGGTGAGAGGAGGTGGTGTCCCTGCAGGCGTACACCGTCGAGCAAGTAGCCGAGATCCTCAGCATCGGACGGGACAAGGTCTACTTCCTGATCCGCACCGGCCAACTCCGCAGCATCAAGATCGGCAAGCTGCGCCGCATCACTGACCGCCACCTCGCCGAGTTCGTCACCTCCCTGGAAGAGCCCTCCCTCGAAGTCGCCAAGCGCTGACACCTGCACGGGAGGCCCGTCCGGACCTCGCCCGCAGAATGGGCCTCCCAACCTAGGGACGTCTTGGGACGTCTTGAGTTATGGTCGGTGGTGACCTCGATCGATACGAGGAGGGATCCGTTGGCAAAGATCCTTGTCGGCAAGTACGAGGGGTCGATCTACGAGGAGCGCGACGGGTACACCGGCGCCATCTCGCTCGGGTTCGGCCCGGACGGCAAGCGCCGCAGACTCAAGAGGAAGGGGCGGACGAAAGCACAGGTCAAAGAGAAGCTCATCAAGGCAGTCGAAGACCTTGAGAAGGGCATCCGGGAAGAACGGAACCACACGGTAGAGAAGGCCGTGAACGCACTCCTCGTCCATCTCGCGAAGCAAGGCAAGAGCGAGGCGACCCTGGACACCTATCGCGGCCTCACCGATCACCACATCAACGGCAGACTCGGGAAGATCAAGCTCACCGATCTCACGGCGGACGACGTTGAGGCGTGGCTGGACGAGTGCGCCGAGAACATGACCACGCAAACCCTCAAGATCGTTCACGGCCTCCTCCGTCGCGCGATACGGCTTGCCGAGCGGCGGGACAAGGTCGGGCGGAACGTGGCGCTACTGGTGGACACGCCGCAGGGAAGGCGGCCCACGAGGCGGTCACGGTCCCTGTCGCTGAAGCAGGCGACCCAACTGCTCAAGACGGCGCAGGATCCAGAGCATCGGCTTGGCGCTTACGTCGTCCTTGCAATCGTCTCGGGTCTCCGCACGGAAGAACTCCGCGCGCTCACCTGGGCGGATGTGGATCTCAAAGAGAAGGTCGTATACGTCCTCCGCTCCGACCGGGACGGAGGCGACACGAAGACCAAGAAGAGCCGTCGGGGCATCGCCGTGGCGGACATCGCCGTTGACGCGCTCACCGCCCTCCGCAAGCGCCAAGCCGCCGAGAAGCTACAAGCCGGCGACCTCTGGCAAGGCCACAACCTCGTCTTCTGCAAGGAGGACGGACGCCCCTACACGAGTGACGACGTCCTACGCCGGTTCCAGCGCATCACCCAGGCGGCCAGCATCGGCGCCACGTGGGTGCCGCGCGAGTTGCGGCACACGTTCGTGTCCATCATGAGCGACCAGGGCGTAGCCCTGGAGAAGATCAGCGACCTCGTGGGGCACTCCGACACCCGCACCACTCAGACCGTCTACCGGCACGAACTCCGCCCCGTCATCACTACGGGCGCCGAGCACATGAACACCATCTTCAAAGACGATAAGTCCAGGTCAGCCTGACGAGGGACTCCCCCACCGACTCCCCCTGAGGACGTCCGACCCGCTGAGCAGGCAAGACGCAAGATCACGGCGGAACCCGCATTAGCGGCTGTTGTGAGTGCCTGGGGGCGGGGCGTGGGTGCGGGCGGCGGCGGACCAGTGGGGGGCGTTCCAGTGGGCGGCTATGGCGGCGGCCTGGGCGAAGTGGGCGGCGGCCTCGTCGTCGCGGCCGAGGAGGAGGGCGAGTTCGCCGAGGGTGTGGGCGACCGGGCGCAGGGCCAGCGAGACGCTCTCCGCACCGGCCGGGGGGCCGTCGCGGTGGGGCAGCAGGTCCGCGTAGATCTCCTCGGCGGCGTCGCGGTCGTTCAGGGCGACGATCGCCATCGCGCGCAGGCTCGTCAGGAAGGTGAAGAAGAAGTCGGGCCGGATCGGGGGCGGTGACGTGCGGGTTCGGCGCGCCTCGCCGGTGAGGCCGGCGGCGTGGAGGGCGAGCGCGAGCAGGTCGGTGACCATCGGGCCGAGCGCCTCGTGGAGAAGGCGCACGTCGTCCAGGTGGTCGCCGAGCGTGCCCTCGTTCAGCCAGATCACCGCCAGGGCGAGGCCGAGGAAGCCCGCGTGCACCGATCCGGCGCGCTCCATGCGTTCGGTGGCCTCGGTGTAGAGGCGCCGGGCGTCGGTGAACCGGCCTTCGATGAGCACCAGGGTCGCCAGCGCGATCTCGGCGGCGCTGATCGCCTCCGGCATCCGGTAGGCGCGGGCGAGGTCGAGCGCCTCCTCCGTCGCGCGGCGCATGGTCGCGGGGTCGTTGGCCGCGGCGGCGATCGCGGCCTGGTCGAGCAGCCCGGTCACGCGGTAGACGGGCAGGTCGTGCTCGACGCCGATCTCCACCAGTTCGCGGGCGTGCTCCTCCCCGCCGGGGCCGCCGGCCAGGATCACGAGCGCCGCGGCCCGGAGGCGGGGGTCGGTGGCGAGTTCGAGCGCCTCCCCCGCCGCCGCCATGGCCGTCGGGTCGTCCTCGCCCGCCAGCTCGGCGGCGTACGCGGTGAGGAGGCGTGACCGCACGTCGGCGGCGAGGTCGGTCCGCTCGAGCAGGCGGACGAGGCGGTCGACGACGGGACGGTCGACCGTGCCGTACGTGCGGGCCTGCCAGGGGGTCGGCTCGGTCCAGGCGGTGAACGCGGCGATCACCAGATCGTCGCGGCCGATCGATTCGGCGTACTCCGCGGCCCGCTCGCGCGTGGCCCGCGCCGCGGCGACGGCCCCGGCCCTGACCTGCGCGCGCAGCAGCCTGCCGAACAGGTCGGCGCGCTCGTCCGGTTCGCTGGAGTTGGCGACGGCGTCGGTGAGGAGCGCGACCGCCACGTCGTGGGCGTAGCGCGCCTCGGCCAGCTCGGCGGCCCGGACGCAGTAGCCGACGGCCTTCGGCGATCCCGCCCGCGCGTAGTGGTGGGCGAGCGCCGCGACGTCGCCGGTGCCCTCCAGGGCGGCCGCGATCCGGGCGTGCATCCTGGTGGCCCGCAACCGGGTGACGTCGGCGACCAGTGTGTCCCTGACCAGCGCGTGAACGAACCGGACGCGCCCGGGCCCGGGCTCGTCGAGCAGCCCGGCGATGACGCCCGCGTCCAGGGCGTCCAGCACGCCGTCCTCGTCGGAGTCGGCGGCCCGCACGAGCACGTCCACCGAGCTCTCCCGGCCGGCCACGGCCGCCAGCCGCAACACGGACACGCCGCTCTGCGGGAGGCGCGCGAGCCGGCGCCGCAGCACGTCCCGTACACCGTCGGGTACCTCGGAGAGCGCGACCAGCGCGCCCTCGCCGTTCAGCAGCCGCGCGCTTTCCCGCACGTAGAACGGGTTCCCGCCGGTTCGCTCCGCGATCCCGGCCACGGTCGCGTCGTCGGCCTCGCACTCGGCGCGGACGAGTTCCGCGACGGCGTCGCCTTCCAGTCCGGGCAGGTCCAGCCGGAGCGGCTCGGCGCGGGCGAGGGACCCGAGAGTGTCGGTGAGGCGCTCGCTCTCGTCCGCGCGGTACGCCGCGACGACCAGGATCGGGGCCCGTGCGCCGACGCAACCGCGGAGAAGCTCCAGCGTGGCGGCGTCCGCCCAGTGGAGGTCGTCCAGGACGACGGCTACCGGCCGGTCGGCGGCGACCGCCGCGAGCCAGTTCCACACGGCCCGCCGCAGCCGGAACCGTCCGGCCGCCGCGTCGTCGTCCATCGTCGCGGAGTCGGAGAGCAGCGGCGCCAGGTCGTCCGCGAACTCTCCCGGCGGGACGCTCGACGCCACCGTCCGCAGTGCCTCGACCCACGCCCACGCGGGCGGCGCGCCGTCCACCTCGGGACAGCGCCCGGCGGCCACGAGCCACCCGTCCCGTCCGAGCCGCGCCCCGAAGTGCTCAAGGAGCGTCGACTTGCCGAGACCCGCCTCCCCGGTGACGAGCACGACCCGCGCCCCATCGGCGGTGGCCTCCCCGGCGGCCGCCACCAGCGCCGCGAGCTCGCCCTCACGTCCCACGAACGTTGTCGCGCCGGGCCCGTTCTCCGGAGGCGGCGGCGCGGTCGCCTGGGAACGGGACGCTGGGGCGGGAACAGCCGAGCGGAGGACCTCCGTGCGCTGGGTGAGGATCGCCTCTTCCAGGGTCACCAGGTCCGGGCCGGGGTCGAGGCCCAGTTCGTCGGCGAAGACGGCGCGGGCGCGGCGGAGGGCGGCCAGGGCGTCGGCCTGGCGCCCGCTGCTCCACAGCGCGAGAGCGTGCATGCGCCAGCCCTCCTCGCGCAGGGGCTCGTCGCGGGTGAGGCCCTCGGCCTCGGGCACCACCGCCGCGGGGTCGCCGAGCCGCAGCCCCGCGGCGACGCGCAGTTCGCGGGCGACCACCCGCAGCTCGTTCAGCCGGGCGGTCTCGGCCGCGGCCCACGGCTCGTCGGCGACCTCGGCGAACGCGGGTCCGCGCCACAGCGCCAGCGCCTCGTCCAGCCGGGCGCGGGCGTCACGGGGATCGGCGAGCGCGCGGGCCTCGTCGAGCATCTCCTCGAAGCGCCACGCGTCCACCGACCTCGGCGGCAGCCGCAGCGCGTAGCCGGGCGCCGCGCTCACCAGAAGGCGCGCCGGGGCCCGCGGCGGGCGGCCGGGCTCCAGCAGGCGGCGCAGGTTGGAGACGTACGCCTGCAACGACGCCAGGGCGCGGGACGGCGCTTCGCCGCGCCACAGGTCCTCGACCATCCGGTCGACCGGCACGACGTGCCCGCGCGCGGCCAGGAGCAGGGCCAGGACGCCCCGCTGCCGCGGTCCGCCGAGCGGAACGGGCTCGCCCCCCGCCTCGGCCGCGAACGAGCCCAGCACCCTGATCAAGACCATGAGGCCACACATCGTACGCGCGCCCGGCGGAGGCGTTCCAAGTCGGCTCCAAGTGCCTTCCAAACGTCCGGGAGCAGCCTTGAGCACGTCGAACAGGACGGATGAAGGGCAGGACAGGATGAGCGTCGACACCCAGGACATGGAGATCGTCCACCGCGCCTTCCGCCGCGAGTCGCGGCTGCTCATGGAGCTCGTCGCGGCGGTCGCCCCGGGTGACACCGCTCGCGCCAAGGTGATCGCCGACCACTTCCGCGACTACCGGCTCGGGCTGAAGAACCACCACGAGGGCGAGGACGAGCTGCTGTGGCCGCCGCTCCTGTCCCGGGTGGATCTGGAGGCGGACGTCGTTCTGCGCATGGAGGCGCAGCACGAGCGCGTCGCGGCCACGATGACGAGGCTGGACGCCGCCGTCCCGGCGTGGGAGGCCGCCGCCGGAGCCGACGAGCGCGACACCCTCGTGGCGGCCCTCGCCGAGCACCGCGCGGTCCTGCTCGAACACCTCGACGACGAGGAGGCCACCCTCCTTCCGCTCGCGGCCGAGCACATCACCGAGCAGGAGTGGGCCGCCCTGGGTGACCACCTGGTGGCCCACACGCCCAAGCTCACCCTGCTCACGCTCTTCGGTCTCGTCCTGGAGGACGCGGACCCGGCCGAACGGGCCATCCTCCTCTCCGCCCTCCCCAGACCGGTACGCGGCATCTGGCACGTCATCGGCCGCCCCCGCTACGCCCGCCACATCCGCCGCGTCCGCGCCGCCTGACCAGACCCACGCACCACCCAGCAAGCTCACCGAAGACCCGCAAGGAGAAGAACGATGTCGCTGAAGAACATCAACACCGCCCTGGCCGCCGCCTTCGTCCTCTTCATCCTCTGGTTCGGGACGGAGTTCATCCTGAGCCCGGAGACCACCGCGCCGAGCTTCGGCCTGCCGACCTGGCCGTCCGGCGACGGCGGCGGCTTCCTGATCATCAAGGGGATCCGCGACGTCGTCCTGGCCCTGGTCTTCGGCGTCCTGCTGGTGACGGGCCAGCGCCGGGCGCTGGGCTGGGCGCTGCTGGTGGGGGCCCTCGCCGCGTACGGCGACATGGCCACCGTGCTGGGCCACCACGGCTCCGTGGCCACCGCGCTCGGCGTCCACTGCCTGACCGCGACGCTGATGGTGGTCAACGGCCTGCTGATCATGCGCGAGACCCGCAGGGGCGCGGCCGCTCCGGCGTCGCCCGCCCCGCGGCACGCCTGACCCCGCCGGCCGCGGGTGCGGCCGGCGGCGCACGCCTGGTGCGGTGGGACCGCGCCAGGCGTGCGCGTGCCGGTCAGAGGCCTGCGGCCGTGCCGGTCAGAGGCCTGCGGCCTGGCCGGCGCGGCGGGGGCCGGCGGACGCGTGGAGCGTCCCGGTGTCGTCGCGCCAGGTCATGTGGAAGCTGCCCATCTGGTACTGGTACGGCGCCATCGGGCGGACGAGGATCCCCATGCGGGCGACCTCCGCGACGACCTCGGCGGGCAGGCGGCTCTCGACCGTCACGGAGTAGTCGTCGGCGAGCGGCAGCATGCGGGGCGCGTCGTCGGCCGCGTACGGGTCCAGGCCGTGTTCCAGGATGCTCGTCATGACCTGCGGCACCGTGATGTGCGGGATGCCGGGCGTGCCGAGGGCGAGCCACGGGCGGCCGTCCCGCAGGAGCAGCGTGTTGCCGATGACCGAGCGGATCCGCCCGCCGCCGGTCAGCCAGCCGCCGAGCATGGCGGTCAGGCTGCTCGTCATGGTGCTGCCGATCATCGGGACGCCGCCGATGACCTGGCCCGGGACGCCTCCGCCCTGCACCGTGTTGACGAGCTGGACCCAGTTGCCCTGGGCGTCGACGACGCTCAGCTCGCAGCTGCCGACGGACTCGCCCGACCGGCCGGTCGCCTCGCCCAGCGCGCCCGGCGCCGAGGTGAGCCGGACGTGCTCGGTGAGGTCCACTTTGGTGCGGCTCATCCGGAGAACGGCGGCGAGCGCGCGGTGGTACTCCCGCGACATCAGCACGCTGCTCGGGTCCTCGAAGACCTCCGGGTCGTTGATGAACCCGGTCTCGTACGCGGCGCGGCGCAGCGCGTGCGCCATGTAGTACAGCGACTCGGGCGACTCGGCGTAGTGCCCGAGCTCGGCGACGCCCAGCTCGTGCAGGATGCCGAGGACCATCGCCGACATGACGGCCTGGCGCTCCGGCGGCGCCTGCTGGACGACCTCGACGCCGCCGTGCCGGTAGCGCAGGCCGTCTCCCCACCGGGGCTCGTCCTGGCGCATGTGCCGCATCTCGATCGGCCAGCCGACCTCGTTCGCCCGCTCGACGAACAGCCGCGCCCACTCACCGTCGATGAACAGGTCCGGCCCCTCGGCGGCCAGCTTCGTCAGCGTCCGGGCCAGCTCCGGCTTCGGCCACCGCTGCCCGGCCTGCGGAAGGTGCCCGTCGGGGGTGAAGTGGCGCCGCCCGGACGCGGTGTTCATGTACAGCTCGGCGCTGTGGCCGAGGACCAGGTGTTCGAAGGAGTCGACCTCGTGGCCCTCCTCGGCCCAGTGGATCGACGGCGCGCACAGCCGGTCCCACGGCCGCGACCCGAACCGCTCGTGCATCGCCTTGAGCCCCGGCATGAAGCCGGGGATGACCGCGCAGGGGCCCTCCGGGATCGCGGTGTACGGCCCCGACGAGATGGCGACCGGGCGGAACGGCGCGAGCCCGGGCACGATCGTGCCCATGCTGTTGAGCTCGTGGCACCGGCCCTGCTCGGCGTTCCAGAACAGCATCGTGACCGTTCCCGCGTGGCCGGTCATGTCCTGCTGGATCGTCGCGTTGAGCAGGCTTCCGACGATGGCCGCATCGATGGCGTTGCCGCCCTCGCGCAGGATGTCGAGCATCGCGTCGGTCACCAGCGGGTGCGCGCTGGAGCACACCGCCTCCCGGCTTCGCGCCGTCGTTTTGGGGCCGATCCGGCCGACCTTGGTTTCGCTCATCGTCCCGTCCTTGTCGAGAGAGGGTTCACCGGCGCCGCGCCTCGACGTCGGTCAGGAACGCCGAGGTCTCGGCGATGAAGGCGTCCGGCTCTTCGAGGAACGCCATGTGCGAGCTGTCGTCGAAGACCCGGAACCTGGCGCCCGCGATGCCGTCCGCCAGCACGGCCATGTGCTCCGGTGCGGCCTCGTCGTGGCGCCCGCAGGTGACGAGGGTGGGCACGCGTATCCGCGGCAGGCGCGGTGTGACGTCCCAGTCCGCGAGCGCGCCGGTGACCGGGCCGAACTCGCTCGTCCCCCACAGGGCCGCGTACACCTCGTCGCCGAAGCCGCCGAGCGCGTCCTTGAGCGGTGCGGGCCACGGCCGCGTCCGGCACATGTGCCGGCGGTTGAAGACGGCGAGGGCGTCCCGGTACTCGCGCGAACGGACCGTGCCGGCCCGCTCGTGCTCGTCGAGCGTCCGGACCACGTCCTCGGGAAGCCGGGCGCGCAGCGCGCGCACCCCGCCGATCCAGCTCGCCACGCTCGGCGGAGAGCTGTTGAGCAGGAGAGAAACCGGCGGCACGGGCGGGTCGCCGAGCGCGTACTCCAGGGCGAGCCATCCGCCCCAGGAGTTGCCGAAGAGGTGGAACTCCTCCAGGCCCAGGGCCGCAACGACCGCCCGAAGCTCCTCGACGAAGTACGGGATCGTCCACGACGGCCCCGGCGGCCGCCGGCCGGACTCCCCGCAGCCCGCCTGGTCGTAGAAGACGACTTCCCGGTCGGCGCCCAGCCGGGCGAGCGGCGCCAGGTAGGAGTGCGGCAGGCCGGGCCCGCCGTGCAGGCACACGATCGGGGTCCGGCCGGGGGTGCCGGCGCGCCAGTACGCGACGGAGCCCTGCGGCATGGAGACGAAGCCGGTCGGCTTCTCGGAGAGGTTCACTGGCGTTTCCCGACGACCGTAGGGACAGGGTGAAGGGTGCGCGCCGAAACCTCTTCTAGTACGAGGCGGGCGTCTGCACCCAGAGCAGTTCCGACGAACCGCGGGACAGGTTCTGGCTGCCGTGGACGTCCTTGCCGGGGAAGGTGAGGCTGTCCCCGGCGGACAGGCGGTGGGTCTCCGACCCGACGGTGATGGCGACCTGCCCCTTGAGGACGAACACGAACTCGGTGTCCGCGCCGTGGGCGAACAGCTCCGGGCCGGTCCCGCCGCCGGGTTCGAGCTTCACCCACAGCACTTCCAGGCATCCGCTGGCGTCCGAACTGACCTGGGCCTCGGTGATGCCGCGGTCCGGGTACTCGTACGCGGCGCGTTCGTCGTGCCGGACGATCTGGCTGCGCGACAGCGTCGCCTGGAACAGGTCGCCGATGTGGGCCCGCAGCGCCTGGGCGATGCGGACCAGGGTCGGCACCGAGGGCGACGCCGTTCCGTGCTCGACCTGCGAGATGAACGCCGCCGACACGCCGGCCTGCTCGGCCAGGTCGCGGACCGCCATTCCGCGCTGGGTCCGCAGGCTGTTGATGTTGCGGCCGAGCAGCGTCTTGACGGCGTCGGCGTCACCGTCCGGCGCCTCGTCGCCGCGGGCCCCCTCGGCGGGCGGACCGCCGAAGTGGCCGGGGCGCTTGTTGCCGCTCTGGTGATGTGCCGGCGGTCGAGCAGCCAATGCGCTTCCACTCCTCTATGAGGCCTTGTACCAGGGTCCGAGCTCGCTGCGCAGCGCGTCGGGCGTCGCGATCGGCCTGGCCAGCAGATCGGCGAGGCCGGTGGCGACGTGGACGAGTTCCGCGTTGCTCTCCGCCTGCCGGTCGCGGCGGACCCGGATGTTGTCCTCCAGGCCCACCCGGCAGTCGGCGCCCCACGACAGCGCGGTCGCGACATGGCGGAACTCGCCCGGGAAACCGGTCGCGGCCACGCTGAGGCTCGCAGCGTCGGGTCCGAGGATACGGGCGGCCGCCTGGGACAGCATGAAGAAGTCGTCGAGGGCGTTGCCGGCGCCGCCGAGCACGCCCAGCACGAGCTGGATCCGCACGGGCCCCTCGAGGGTGCCCTCGTCGAGCAGGAAGCGGATCATGGACAGGTGCCCGAGGTCGTAGGCCTCCAGCTCCGGCGTCACGCCCAGGTCGCGGAACTCGGCGGCGAAGCGGCGGATGGTGCCGAGCGTGTTGGTGAACACGCCCTCGCCGGACTTGTCCAGGACCTCCTGCTCCCAGGCGTGCCGCACCTTCGGCCAGCGCGCCCTGTCCGGGAAGCCCTCGTAGTTCATCGTCCCGAGGTTCAGGGTGCCGATCTCCGGCCGGCAGGCGCGGATGCCGGCCAGGCGCTGCTCCTCGGGCATCCCCGGGGTGCCGCCGGTGCTGATGTTGATGACGGCGTCGGACCGCTCGCGGACGCCGGCCACGATCTCGCGGAACAGGCCGGGGTCGCCGGAGGGGCGGCCGTCGGGCTCGCGGGCGTGGAGGTGGACGCACGTGGCGCCCGCCTCGGCGGCGGCGACGGCCTCCTCGATGATGGCCTCCGCGCCGCACGGGATGTGCGGGCTCTGGCTCGGGAGGACGTCGCCGCCGGTCACGGCGGCGGTGAGGACGCACGGCTCGTACTTGTCGCGCAACATGGCTGATCCCTTCGGTAACGGTGGGTACTTCAGGACGCGAGCGTGCCGAGGTCCGCCGGTAGGCAGACGCCGGTCACCGCGGAGGAAAGATCACTGGCGAGGAACGCGAAGAGGGCGGCGACCTCGTCCGTGCCGATCAGGCGTTTGACGGGCTGGCGGTCGAGCATCAGCTCCAGCACCTGCTCCCGGGTGAGGCCGCGCAGCGCCATCTGCTCCGGCAGCTGGCGCTCGACCATCGGCGTCGACATCCAGCCGGGGGCGACCGCGTTGACGGTCAGTCCGTGCGGCGCCCCCTCCAGCGCGGCGACCTTGGTGAGGCCGTTGACCGCGTGCTTGGCCGAGACGTAGGCGGCCTTGAACGGCTCGGCCACCAGGCCGGAGACGGAGGAAGTGATGAGGACGCGCGACGCCGGGCGGCCGGTCAGCTCCGCCCAGGCGGCCTTCATGGCCAGGAACGGGCCCTTGACCATCACGTCCATGAGCCGGTCCCACTGCTCCTCGGGGAACTCGGGGATCGGCGCGACGAACTGCACCCCGGCGTTGAGGACCAGCACGTCGAGGCGCCCGTGGCGGCGCAGGGCCTCGGCGACCATGAGCCGGTTGCCCTCGGCCGTCGCCACGTCCGCGACGAAGTCGCAGGCGCCGCCCTCGGCCAGGTCGACGCCGACGACCTCGGCGCCCGCCCGGGTGAGGGCGCGGCAGATCGATTCGCCGAGCGCGCCCGCCGCACCGGTGACCAGGGCGACCCGGCCGGTGAGCAGACCGCTCAGGGAGGTTTCGAACACGCTGGTCAGCGCCCCCTCGCTCGTCGTGGCGGTTCACCACATCGTTACTGTCACTTAGGGGGCGTAAGCTATACTTACGTCGAGAAGGGCGTCAAGGACGAACTCGTTCCCGACGCCGACGCTTCACGCTGTTCAATATATTGACCCCACCTGCCCGGGTCGGGCAGGCTGTCACCATGCCGCGCAGCGCAAGGCCGACAGAGGCCGGTAGACCGGGCGACCCGACGCCGCCGACGCCGTCCATGGCGGTCGTGGGCAACCTCGTACGCGAGCTGCGCCGCGCCGCCGGCCTCAGCATCGCCGCCCTCGCCCAGGCCTCCGACCTGAGCCCCGGCCTGCTGAGCCAGATCGAGCGCGGCCAGGGAAACCCCTCCTTCACGACGCTCGTCAAGCTGTCGCAGGCGCTCGACGTGCCGGTCGGCCGGTTCTTCCTCGCCGACACCGAGGCCGGCGCCCTGGTCCGCGCGGGCACCCACCGGCGCCTGCTGCTGGCCGACGAGAACCTCGAGTACACCCTGATCACGCCGCACATGAACGGACGGCTCGGCATGATCAAGGCGCAGGTCGCCGCCGGGTGGAGCAACGAGAGCGCGCCGTTCGAGCACCCCGGCGAGGAGTGCATCCTGATCACCGAGGGCGAGCTGATGGTGTCCATCGCGGGCACCGTCCACACGCTCTACGAGGGCGACTCGATCACCTACGACTCCGGCCTGTCGCACTGGTACCGCAACGCCACCGACCGCAACGCCGTGCTCGTCGGCGCAATGACCCCACCGTCGTTCTGACAGACGGAACACCCAGGCGCAGCCGTTCCGGCTGCGCCTGATTCGTGCGTTCAACATATTGACATCGGATAGCCGGATCGTCACCATGGCCGACACAAGTTCACTTTGATGAACACGGCCAGGCGCCCGGCTCCCGGGGCACCGCACCTCCCATCCGGCACATCACCGAAGGACCACCATGAGAATTCGAATGGGGCATCGGGCAGTCGTCGCGAGTGTCTCCGTCAGCGCGGCCCTCGCCGCCGGTTGCGGCGGAGCCTCGGACTCCGCCGCCAAGGCGCCGCCGAACGTCACGAACGGCGTCGTCTCCATGACCCTCGACGGCCCGGTCAGCAGCTACGACCCGACCCAGGCGAGCACGTTCCAGGACTCCGTCGCCCTCGCCGCGCTGTACGACACGCTGGTCGCCTTCGACCCGTCCGGGAAGCTCGTCCCCGGGCTGTCGGACACCTGGAAGTCCACCCCGAAGACCGCCACCTTCCACCTCCGGAGCGGCGTCACCTGCTCGGACGGCACGGCGCTGACCGGCGCGATGGTGGCGGCGTCGCTGAACCGGCTCTTCGATCCGGCGACCAAGGCGCCGCTCGTGCGCCAGGCGATCGGCCCGGGCAACTCGGCGAAGGCGACGTCGACCGCGGACTCGGTGACGATCACACTGGCGAAGGCGTGGTCGGACCTGGTGCCCGGGATGACGGGGCCGTTCGCCGGCATCGTCTGCCCGTCCGGCATGAAGGACCCGTCGAGCCTGCGGACGAGGTCCGCCGGCACGGGCGCCTTCGTCTCCGAGTCGCAGGTCACCGGCTCCAGCTACACGCTGACCCGGCGGCCGCAGTACGCGTGGGGCCCGGCGTACGCCGGCCAGACGGCGGGCGAGCCGCCGAAGAAGCTGGTGCTCAAGGTCGTGGACGACGAGAACACCCGGGCCAACCTGACCTCCACCGGCGAACTCCAGATCCCCTCGTTCACCTCCAACGCGTGGGACCGGTTCAAGTCGACCGGCGGGATCACCGTCCGCACGTCGCCGCAGTCCGACACGATGCTCGTCTTCAACGAGACCGCCGGCCATCCGACCGCCGAGCGCGACGTCCGGCTCGCGATCGCCCAGGCCTTGGATCGTTCCGTTCTGAACAAGGTGCAGAGCTTCGGCTCCGGCACGCTGATCTCCAGCCTCGGCCGCCCCACCTACGAGTGCTTCGACAACGGCTCGAACGCCCTGGTCCCCAAGTACGACGCGGCCGCGGCGGCCAAGGCCCTCAAGGGCGTGAAGCTCCAGGTCATCGGCACCAACATCCTGGCCGGCGGCGCGGCCAACGACCAGGTCATGTCCGCGCTGCAGGCCGCCGGCGCCTCCGCGACGGTCCGCACCATGGACAACCAGGCGTGGGTGTCCGACCTGTTCAGCGGCAAGAACGACTGGGACGTCACGATCTTCGTGTACGGCAACCGGCTGTCGAGCTTCCTGCCCGTCGGGCAGTTCTTCGTGCACGACGCGCCGCCGAAGGGCCTCAACATCGGCGCGACGAACAACCCGGAGGCGGCGCGGGCCTACGACCGGGCCGCGACCGGCTCGGCCGAGGAGAAGTGCGCCGCGCTGACGACCTTCCAGCAGTCGCTGCTGCGCAACGTCGACGTCCTGCCGCTGGCCACCGCGCCGGTGCACGTCCTGTTCGCGGGCGGCACGAGCGGCAGCGTCGTCAACGGGTTCGCGGTGCCGGCCTCGATCCGCGTCGCCAAGGCGGGCGGCTGATGGTGCCGACCGCCGCCGGCGCGTCGGTGGCGAGCCGCGGTCTCGCCCGGCGGGTGGCCGGTTCCCCGTGGACCGGCTACCTCGCCCGGCGTCTCGGCGGCGTCGCCGCCGTGCTCGCCTTCCTCGTCGTCGTGACCTTCATGATCGTCCGCTGGGTGCCGGGCGATCCGGCCCGGCAGATCGTCGGGCTGACCGCCGGCGAGGAGGAGGTGCGGCAGGTCCGCGAGCGGCTCGGGCTGACCGAGCCCTGGTGGCGGCAGTTCGGCTCCTACCTCGGCGGGCTGGCGCACGGCGACCTCGGCGCCTCCTTCACCACCGGCCAGCCGGTGTCGGCGATGCTCGCCCAGCGGCTGCCGCTCACGATCGCGCTGGCGACGAGCGCGCTGGTCGTCGTGCTGGCCGTGGCGATACCGCTCGGCACCGCCGTCGGGGTCGCGCAGCAGCGCGGACGCGCCCGCGCCGCGACGTCGTCGTTCGGCGTCGGCGCCTCGGTCCTCGGCGCCATGCCGGAGTACGTCGCCGGGACCCTGCTGGTCTTCGTGTTCGCGCTGACCCTGCGCTGGCTTCCCGTGCAGGGCGGCGCGGGGTTCACCTCGATGATCCTGCCCGCCCTGTCCATCGCCATCGCGCCGGCCGCGGTGCTCACCCGTCTGGTGCGCAACGAGACCGCGACGGTGCTGTCCCAGGACTACATCACGATGGCGATGAGCAAGCGGCTGACGAACACGCGACTGCTGCTGCGGCATGTGGTCCCCAACGTCGTGACCAGCACGCTGACGCTCGGCGGCCTCATCCTCGTCGCGCTGCTCGGGGGGACGGTCGTCGCCGAGAACGTCTTCAACATGCCCGGCATCGGCTCGGAGATCGTCCGCGCGATCGTCAAGCGCGACTATCCGGAGGTCCAGGGGATCATCCTCGTCCTCGGGCTGGTCGCCGTCCTGATCAACCTGATCGTCGACGTCGCGCTGGGCCTGCTCGATCCGCGAGTGCTGACGAGGACACGCTCATGAGACGCAACCGGCTGCCGGCGCCGCTCGTCGCCGGCCTCGTCCTGGCCGCCCTGATCCTGGTGGTCGCCGTCGTCGCGCCGATGCTGTGGCAGGGACGCGCCGACGCGCTGACCGCCGACATCCGCCAGGGTCCCTCCGGCGCGCACTGGCTGGGCACCGACGCGCTGGGGCGCGACGTGTTCTGGCGGACCGTCGTCGCGACGCGGCTGACGGTCGAGATGGCGACCGCCGCCACCGCGATCGCCGCGGTGCTCGGCACGCTGCTCGGGGCGGGGATCGCGGCCGCCGGAACGGCCGTCCGCGCGGTGGGCGACCGGGTCATCGACCTGCTGCTGTCGTTCCCGCCGATCATCATCGCGCTGACGTTCACCGCGATCCTCTCGCCGGGGCGCGCCTCCGTGGTCGGCGCGCTCGGCCTGGCGTTCTGCCCGCAGTTCGCGCGGCTGACGAACCGGCTCGCGCTGTCGGTGAACCAGCGGGACTACGTCGCGGTCGCGCGCCTGCTGGGCGTCGGCCGGGTCCGCGCCCTGACCCGGCACGTGGTGCCGAACATCGCCGCGCCCCTGCTCGTGCTCGTCTCGGTGGGGTTCGCGACCAGCGTGCTGACGGTCTCCGGGCTCAGCTTCCTCGGGCTGAGCGTCCAGCCGCCGGCGTACGACTGGGGCAGCCTGCTGGCGAGCGGGCTGCGCAACATCTACGACAACCCGGGCGAGGCGCTCGGTCCCGCCCTGGCGATCCTGGTCACCGGACTCGCCGCCGGCCTCGTGGGCGACGGGCTCGTCCGGCACCTGGATCCGCGCGGGGCGCCACCGCCCGGGCGGACCGCGCCCGCCCCCGCACCGCCGCGCCGAGCACCGGCGGGCCGGGCACCGTCCGGCGCCGCCGAGCCGGAACGCGCCGCGGCGGCGTCCGTCCAGGGCCTGTCGGTCCGCCGGCCCGACGGCCGGGAGCTGATCCACGAGGTCTCGCTGACCGTCGGCGCCGGAGAGATCGTCGGCATCGTCGGCGAGTCCGGCTCCGGCAAGAGCCTGACCGCGCTCGCGCTCGCGCGGCTCCTCCCCCGCGAGCTGGACTGGTCGGCGGAGCGCCTCGACGTCGGCGGCATCGATCTGGCCGACCCGGCGAAGGCCCCGCCCGCGCGGCTGGCCACCGAAGTCGGGATCGTCTTCCAGGACCCGTCGAGCAGCTTCAACCCCGCGCTGCGGATCGGCACCCAGCTCACCGAGGTCCTCCGGGCGCACACGAAGACGTCCCGGCGGCAGGCGGACGCGCTCGCGGTCGCCCGGCTGACCGAGACGCGGGTGTCCTCGCCCGAGCTGCGGATGCGCCAGTATCCGCACGAGCTCTCCGGCGGGATGCGGCAGCGCGCGATGATCGCCGCGGCGATCATGCACGAGCCGAAACTGATCATCGCCGACGAGCCGACCACCGCGCTGGACGTCACCGTGCAGGCCGACGTGCTGCGCCTGCTGAAGCAGATCAACCTCGCGCACGGCACGGCGATCCTGCTCATCTCGCACGACATCGGCGTGGTGTCCGCGCTCTGCGACCGGGTCTGCGTGATGTACGCCGGGCGCGTCGTGGAGGAGGTGTCGGTGGAGGACCTCCGCCGGCGCGACGTACGGCACCCCTACACCCGCGCCCTCCTGGCCGCCTCGCCCGACGCGGCGACGGACCTGGACGGCGCCCGGCTCGTGCCGCTTCCCGGACGCGCCCCGTCGGCCGAGGCCCGGGGCGCGGGCTGCGCCTTCGCGCCCCGGTGCCCGCTGGCCACGCCCGTCTGCGCCGAGGTCGTTCCCGCGCTGGTCGCCGAGCCCTCGGGCAACGCGGTCGCCTGCCACGCCGAGACACCGACCCCGGAGGTCCGGACATGACCCACACCGACGAACCGGGCGACACCGTGCTGAGCGCCGAGGGGGTTTCGGCCGGTTACGGCGCGCGCTCCCGCAACGTCCTGCACGACGTGAGCGTCGCGATCGCCCGCGGCCGCACGATGGGGGTCGTGGGCGAGTCCGGCTCCGGCAAGTCGACGCTGGCCCGGGTGCTGGTGGGGCAGCTCGCCCCGGCGCGCGGCGTGGTCCGCCTCGACGGGGCGGACGTCCACCGGCTGCCGCGCGGGGAGCGCTTCGCGGCCCGCCGCCGGATCCAGCTGGTCCCGCAGGACCCGTACTCCTCGCTGGATCCCCGCATGTCCGTCGGGCGGGCGCTGGCCGAGGCGATCGATCCGCGCGGGCGGCTGCGCACCGGCAGGCACCGGGAGCGCATCGCCGAGCTGCTGGAGTCGGTCGCGCTCGACGCCTCCGCCGCGCGGCGGCTGCCGCACGAGTTCTCCGGCGGCCAGCGCCAGCGCATCGTCATCGCGCGCGCCCTGGCCGCCGAGCCCCGGGTGGTGATCGCCGACGAGGTGACCTCCTCGCTCGACACCTCGGTGCAGGCCGAGATCCTGGAGCTGCTGCTCGACCTGCAGAGACGGCTGGGGCTGACCTACGTCTTCATCACCCACGACCTGGCGGTCGCGCAGTACATGTGCACCGACCTGAGCGTGCTGTACCTCGGCACACTGGTCGAGCAGGGGGCGACCGACGTCCTGTCCCGCCCGGGCCACCCCTACACCGAACTGCTGCGCGACAGCCGTCCCGATCCGAGCGGCCGGTCGCTGACGGCGCCGGCCGGCGGGCTCACGAGCGAGGACGTCGCCGACCCGGCGAATCCGCCGTCCGGCTGCGTGTTCCACCCGCGCTGCCGGTACGGGCCGCGGACCAACGGGGACCGCGGCCGCTGCGCGGTGGAGCCGCCGGTCCTCCGGGACGTCGCACCGCACGCGCGCAGGACGGCGTGCCACTACCCCATCGGGCCGGCCTCGCAGAACCGTGCCTCGCAGGACCCTGCCGAGGACGGTCGCGGTGAGTGAGCGCCTGCCCGCGGGCCCGGCGGCCTTCCTGATCCGGGACGTGAACCTGATCGACGGGCACGGCGGGCCCGGCCGCCCCGGCCTCGCCGTGGTCGTCGACCGCAGGCGGATCGCGTGGGTCGGCCCGGCGGAGTCCGCGCCGTCGTTCCCGGCGCACGCGATCGTCCACGGCGCCGGCCACAGCCTGCTGCCGGGGCTGATCAACTCGCACGTCCACCTGTCCGCCGACGCCGGGCCGGACTTCACCCGGCAGATCGAGTCCGACTCCCTGCCGCTCGCCGCGCTGAAGAGCGCGGCGACGGCCGCGCTCACCCTGCGGACCGGGGTGACCGGCGTCCGCGACTGCGGCGCCGCCGATGGGGTCGTGATCGAGGTCGCCAAGGGGATCGACGACGGCCTGATCCCCGGGCCGCGCGTCAGGGCCGCCGGGCGGGTGATCACGATGACCGGCGGGCACGGCCACTTCATCGGGCGCGAGGCCGACGGGGTGGACGGCGTCCGGGCGGCGACCCGCGCCGAGCTCAAGGCGGGCGCGCACTTCATCAAGGCGATGGCGACCGGCGGCGTCCTGACCTCGGGGGTGGATCCCGGGAACACCGCTCTGGTCCAGGAGGAGCTGGCGGTCGCGGCGCAGGAGGCGCACAACGCGGGGCGGAAGATCACCGTGCACGCCATCGGCAACCAGGGGATCAAGAACGCCCTGCGCGCGGGCGTCGACTCGATCGAGCACGGCATCCGGCTCGACGACGAGGCGCTCGAACTCGCCGTCGCGCGGGGCGTCTACCTCGTGCCGACGCTGCTCGCGGTGGCCTCGATCGTGACGGCCGGGACCGGCGCGGGCATGCCGCCCTGGGTGCACGAGAAGGCCGCCCGCGAGGCGGAACGGCACCGCGAGAGCTTCGTCGCCGCGGTCCGCTCCGGCCTGAAGATCGCGGCCGGCACCGACGCGGGCACCCCGTACAACCCGCACACGGACCTGGTCCGCGAGCTGGAGCTCATGGTCCGGTACGGGCTGACCCCGCCCGAGGTGATCCGCGCGGCCACCCGCAACGCCGCGGAGAACATGGACGTCCTGCACGACACCGGCACGGTGGACGTGGGCAAGCTCGCCGACCTGGTGCTGGTCGAGGGCGATCCCGCCGCCGACATCGGCGCGCTGGCGCGGATCCGGCTGGTCGTCAAGGACGGCCGGATCGTTCACGAGAGCGCGGAGGCGGGCGTAGGCGCACGGGCGGGCGTAGGCGCACGGGTGGGTGAGGCATCATGACGCGCGCGATCCGCGATCCGGCGCTGACGGGCGAGCAGCGGGCGATGCTCGCGGGCGACCGCGGCGACGGCGCCGCGCTGGCCATGCGGGTGATCGTCCGGCTCGCCCGCGCGCTCGGCGCCGACCGGCTGATCCCGATCGACTCGGCGCACGTCGACGGCTGCCTCTTCCACGGGCAGGTGGGGATCGACCTGGTCGAACGGCTGATCGCCGGGGGCGCGCGGACCGCCGTCCGGGCGACGCTCAACGTCGGCTCGCTGGACCTGCTGCACCCGGGCGTGGTGCGCGGCGAACCCGGCGAGCGGGCGGACGCCCGGCGGCTGATGGACGGCTACGTCGCCCTCGGCGCGGAGCCCACATGGACCTGCGCCCCGTACCAGCTCCCGGAGCGGCCGGCGTACGGCCGGCACGTGGCGTGGGCGGAGTCGAACGCCATCGTGTTCGCCAACTCGGTCCTCGGGGCCCGTACCGACCGCTACGGCGACTTCGCCGACATCTGCGCCGCCGTCACGGGCTTCGCCCCGCTCGTGGGCCTGCACCTGGACGAGAACCGCGCCGGTCAGGACCTGTTCGACTGCTCGGGGGTGCCCGCCGGGACGTTCGAGACGGACGTCGCCTGGGCGGCGCTCGGCCACCTGGTCGGCCGCCGGTCGGGGACCCGGGTCCCGGTGCTGACCGGGCTGCCCGGCGGCGCGGACGAGGACCGGCTGAAGGCGTTCGGCGCCGCGGCGGCCTCGGCCGGGGGCGTGGCCCTGTTCCACGCGGTCGGCCTGACGCCGGAGGCGCCCGACGCCGCGACCGCGTTCCGCGGCCGCGCCGCCGAGCGGCGCTTCGAGGTGACCGCGGCGGACCTGCGCACGGCGCGCGACGAGCTCACCACGGCGCCGGACGGGCGGCTCGACGCGATCAGCGTCGGCACCCCGCACTTCTCGGCGGCCGAGTTCCGCGCGCTCGCCGCGCTGCTGTCCGGCGGGCCGCCGTTCGACGCGGGCGTCGAGTTCTGGATCTCGACGAGCCGGGCCGTCCTCGCCGAGGCCGAACGCACCGGCGACGCGGCGGTCTGCCGCCGCGCCGGAGCACGGATCCTGGTCGACACCTGCACCTACATCGCCCCGGTCCTGCGGGCGTCGGCGCGCGTGGTGATGACGAACTCCGCGAAGTGGGCGTGGTACGCGCCGACCAATCTCGGCATCGACGTGGTCTTCGCCTCGCTCGCCGAGTGCGTGCTGTCCGCCCGCGCGGGCCGCGTGGTGCGCGACCCCGCGCTCTGGGAGGCGTCGTGATCGGGACACCGCTCAGCCCGGGGCGGGCGACCGCTGCCCTGCTGCTGCTGGACGAGCCGCTGTCGTTCTGGGGCGGCAGCGACGTGGCGACCGGCGAGATCACCGACGTCCACCATCCGCAGCGCGGGGCGCGCGCCGCCGGCCGTGTGCTGGCCTTCGCCGCGAGCCGCGGGTCGAGTTCGAGCTCCACGGTGCTCGCCGAGCAGATCAGGCGCGGTGCCGCCCCGGCGGCCGTCCTGCTCCGCCGCCCGGACGCGATCGTGGCGCTCGCGGCGATCGTGGCCCGCGAGCTCTACGCGATCGAGATGCCCGTCGTCGTGCTGTCCGCCGGCGACTTCGACGCGCTCCCGCGCACGGGCACGGTGACGGTGGCGGCGACGGACGAGAGCGCCGAGGTACGGATCGAGGAGGCGGGACGGCGATGAGCATCGATGGGATCGGCCCCGAGCGGATGCGGCGGCTCGCCGACGCGCGGCACCTGGTCGACGCGCTGGAGCGGGCGCTGCTCGGCGGCCTCCGGCCCGCGGACGAGCAGGGACGCGTCTCCCGGCCGACGAGCCACGGCGAACTGCTGCTGATGCCGTCGGAGGTCAGCGGCCACGTCGGCGTCAAGGTGCTCGGCCTGGCACCGGGCAACCCGGCCCAGGGGCTCCCGACCATCTCCGGGCTGTACCTGCTGATGGACGCCCGGACGCTGCGGCTGGTGGCCACGCTGGACGGCGGGGAGCTCACCCTCCTGCGGACCCCGGCCGTGTCCGCCCTCGCCGCGCGGCACATGGCGGCCCGGCCGATCCGCACGGCCGTGGTGTTCGGCAGCGGGCCGCAGGCGCTCGCCCACATCGAGACGTTCCACGCGCTGCACGGCCTGAGCGACGTGGTCGTCGCCGGACGTGATCCCGAACGGACCGGGCGGCTCGTCCGCCGCTGCGCCGACGAGGGCCTGCGCGCCCGCGCGGGCTCGGCCCGCGACGTGCGCGGGGCCGACGTCGTGCTCTGCTGCACCAGCGCCCGCGAACCGCTGTTCGAGGCGGAGCTGCTGGCCCCGCGGACCGTGGTCGTCGCCGTCGGCTCTCACCACCCCGACGCCCGCGAGCTGGGCGACGACGTCATGGCGGGCGCACACGTCGTGGTCGAGTCGCGGACGGTCGCGACGACCGAGGCCGGCGACGTGGTCCAGGCGCTCGGCCACGGGGCGATCGAGGAGACCGGCCTGATCGAACTGGCCGACCTCGTCCGCGGGGAGGCCCTCATGGACGACGCGAGACCGAGGGTCTTCAAGAGCGTCGGCATGGCCTGGGAGGACCTGGTCGTGGCGGTCGCGCTGCACGAGCGCGAGCGGGCGCCGCGATGACCTCCGAGGACTTCCGCCGGATCGGCGCCGAGGTCAGCAACTGGGGCCGCTGGGGCGCCGGCGACGAGCGCGGCACCACCAACCTCATCACGTCGCGGGAGATCGTGGAGGCGGCGCGGCTCGTGCGCAAGGGCGCGGTGTTCGACCTCGGGATCCCGCTCGGAGCCGACGGCCCGCAGGCGTTCCCCGGCCGTATCAACCCGCTGCACATGATGACCGAGACCGGAGCGGGTCAGGACTACCCCGGCGGTGCGAAGTGGTCGGACGACTACGTCGTCATGCCGCTGCAGGCCGGAACGCAGTGGGACGCGTTCGCGCACGTCTGGTACGACGGTCGGCTCTACAACGGGTTCGGCGAGGACGAGGTCGGCCCGCACGGCGCGGCGCGGTGCTCGATCGACGCCCTCGGCGGCGGGATCGCCGGGCGGGGCGTCCTGCTCGACGTCGCCCGGCACGCCGGTGTCGACTGGCTGGAGGGTGGCCACGTGATCGGCCCGGAGACGCTCGACGCCGTCGCGGAACGGCAGGGCACCGAGATCCGCGCGGGTGACGTCCTGCTGGTCCGGACCGGGTGGTGGAGGAAGTTCGCGGTCGAGCGGGACGCCGCCGGGTGGATGAGCACCGAACCCGGGCTCGGCCTCGACTGCGTGCGGTGGATCCGCGACCACGACCTCGCGGCGCTGGGCATGGACAACTGGGGCATCGAGGTGGCGCCCGGAGAGGACCCCGCCGTCACCAGCCCCGTGCACTGCGTGCTGCTTCGCGACGTCGGGATCCCACTCGGGGAGATCTTCGACCTGGAGGCCCTCGCGGAGGACTGCGCGGGCGACGGCGTGCACGAGTTCTTCTTCGCCGCACCGCCGCTGAAGGTCACCGGCGCCGTCGGCTCGCCCGTGAACCCGCTCGCGCTGAAGTAGGCGCCGGCGGCATCGCGCCGTGTCCGGCCACCCGGGCCCGGGGCTCAGCAGGCTGCCAAGAGCGTGGAGACCTCGGTCAGGGTCGAGATCCGATGTATCCCGGCCGGCGGGGTCGCCGTTTCCGCCCGGTCGAGCCAGATGGCGTGGAGGCCCGCGTTGCGCGCGCCTTCGGCGTCCACGTCCAGCTTGTCGCCGACGTAGGCGATGCGAGCGGGCGGCAACTTCAGGGCGGCGCACGCGGCCTGGAAGGCCCTGGGGTCGGGTTTCTCGCAGCCGAGCCGGTCAGAGCAGAGGAGCACTTCGAAGTGGTGGCGGAGGCCCAGGGCCGTCAGCCGGCGCTCCTGATGGACGGTGCTGGAGTTGGACAGGATTCCTTGGCGGTAAGGAAGCGCGGCCAGCGCCGATGCCGCGTCGGGGAACGCCGACCATGCCGCTGCGAACAGCGCCTCGTATCGCTCGTGCCAGGCGTCCGCTTCGATGTCGCTCAGCGGACGGTCGACGAACGTGCGGACTCTGACGCGGCGGTACTCCTCGTACGTCAGCCGGCCCGCTGTGAGGCGCAGAAGTGCGGCCTCGGCGATCCGGTGCCAGCGCTCCAGGGCGGCCTCGTCGGAGGGGAGGCCCTCCGCCTCGAAGTGGCGCAGCAGTCCGGTCCGTTCCGAGCCGGTGAAATCGAAGATCGTGTCATCGACGTCCCACAGCACGGCCTCGATCATGCCTTGAGGCTAGAGCGAGATCTTGGGGGTGGCCCTCATCCCGACGTAGCAGACCTTGCTGCCGTCGGCGAGGGTGGAGAAGACCACCGGCATGTAGTCCTCGCTGAAGGACGGACCCGCGCCGGAGGCGGCGAACACTGTGCCGGTGACCGGTTCCAGGCCCATCTCCAGGGGCGGGGACAGGTCCTTCATGTCGTCGACGAACTCGTACCGCATGTGCGGGGAGCCGTCGGGTTCCTGGGAGACGGTGATGACGACGCCCTCGCGCCTGTACGTGCCGAGGAGCGGAGCAAGGTCGACCGCGGGGGCCGGATCCGCAGGGGCGAACGGTGCGGGCATGGCGACACCGGCTAGTTCGGCGAGCAGTTCGCGGAACAGGTCGGCGTACAGCAGGCGGGCAGCGCCGCCGTTCGTCATCAGAACGAGGGCCACGTTCGCGCCCGGGACGACGCGCAGGTAGGCGTACTGGCCGATGGCGGCACCGTCGTGGCCGTAGCCGGGGACGCCGTCCCAGTCGTAGAGCGTCCAGCCGAGGCCCCAGCCGTCCGCGCTGACGGTCCACTTGTCCGGGACGTCCACCTCCCGGCGCTGCATGGCGGCCACCGCCCCCGGGGTCAGGACGCGGCCGCCGCCGGGTGCCGCGCCGCTCTCCAGGTGCATGCGGGCGAAGCGGGCCATGTCGCCCGCGGAGACGATGACGCGTCCGGCCGGTCCGACCGAGCGGGGCATCGGGTCCCAGGAGGGGGCCGGCTCGGGGTCGGTGCCGGGCTCGCCGAGGTGGCTCATGGCGACGCGGTGGCTCACGGCCTCCTCCGGCAGCGTCATCGACCGCTCCAGGCCGAGCGGCCGGAAGACGAGGTCCTTGAGGGCCTGGTCCCAGGTCAGTCCGGTGACCTTCTCGACGACCCGGCCGAGGACGACGTAGCCGAGGCCGCCGTAGGAGATCGCCGTGCCGGGACGGCAGTCCAGCGGGACGCGGCGGGCGGCCTCGACGTAGTTGGCGACGCAGTCGTCGCCCCGGCCGCCGTCGAAGTTGAAGTCATTGGTCACCCCGCCCGTGTGGGACAGCAGCCGCCGGATGGTGATCGCCTCGGTGGCCGCCGGGTCCGGGGTGGCGAACTCGGGCAGCACCTCGACGACCGGCGCGTCGAGGTCGAGCCTTCCCTCGTCCACGAGCAGCATCACGAGTGTGGCCGTGTAGACCTTGGCGATCGAGCCCGACAGGAAGACCGAGTCGGTCGTCACCTCAACGCCGGTGCCGCGGTGCAGCACCCCGCTGGCCAGTTCGTGCACCTGGCCGTCGATCACCACGGCCAGGCCGGCCCCCGGAACGTGGTGGGCGGCGCGCAGCGCGTCGAGCCGCGACTGCCAGTGGGCCAGGTCGAAGCGGCGGCCCGTCGAGTCGCGCGCGCCCCAGTCTCCCCGCGCCTTCCAGTCGCCGTCGGAGTTCCAGTTCAGTTGCTCGGACATGATCGATTCCTTTCGGCGGAGGTGGCGCCCGTTCCCGGGCCGCGAGCCTCCGCAGGGGCGGGGCGAGAAGGGCGAGAGGTTCCTCCCGCCGCTGTGAACACCGTACTCAATGTGCGAACACTGTACGCACAATGGCTCAGCGTACGCAATAGCGTGACTTGTACGCGTCCGCGAACGGTGCCCTATGGTGGGGGCATGCCAGTCGACAAGCCGCCCATCCCCTCGGTGTGGGCACGTCCACCCGCGAAGCGGGTGCAGCCGGCGCTCAGCCGCGAGCGGATCGTCGCCGAAGCCGTCCGGCTCCTGGACGAGGAGGGCATGGAGGCGCTCAGCATGCGCGGTCTCGCCGTCCGACTGGGGACGGCGGCCACCTCGCTCTACCGCCACGTGGCCAACAAGGACGAACTGATCGAACTGGTCGTCGACGAGCTGTACGGCGAGCTGGAGGTGCCCGGCCCCGCCGGCGCGCCCGGCTGGCGGGCGCCGCTGGAGCGGTGCGCCCAGAGCCTGCGCTCGATGATCCTGCGCCACCCGTGGGTCGCGCCTGCGCTTGGCCAGGTCGGGCTCGCCGAACTCGGCCCCAACCTGATCGACCGGTCCGAGCGCCAGCTCGCCCTGTTCCATGCCGCCGGATTCCCGCCGGGCGAGGCGGAGCAGGCGATGAACGGGCTGCTCGCGTACGTGATCGGCATGAGCATCAGCGAGGCGGCGTACCTGTCGATGATCGCCCGCAGCGGCCGGACCGAGCAGGAGTGGGCCGAGGGCCTGCGCCCCGCCGCCGAGCGGGCCCTGGACGACCACCCCCGGTTGCGGGAGGGGTTCGCCGCCCGCCGCGACGCCGATCCGCGCGTGGTGCGCGACACCACCTTCGCCTACGGGCTCGACCGCTTCCTCGACGGCCTCCAGGCCAGGCTCGACGCCCCCTGACGGCGGCGTCCACCGAGCCGGTCAGAAGAAGCACGGGCACGCGCGCGGCAAGCCCGTCCTGCTGCTCGGCTGAGCTGGGGCGACACGAGGTCGAGGCGCCGGGGTAGGGTCCGGGTGTGGGACGGGCGGTGTCTCGGGATCCTGATCGGCTGGTCCTGTTCACTGATGCGGTCGTCGCGATCGCCGTGACGCTCCTTGTGCTGCCGCTGGTCGAGGTGGTGCCGGAGGCGGTGCACGCGCACCGGCGGTCGGTGGAGGTCGTCACCGGGCACCTCCCGCAGATCTGGGCGTTCGCGCTCAGCTTCGTGGTGATCACCCGGTTGTGGTTCGTGCACCACCGGGTGTTCGAGCACATCGGCGGCTACACGCGCGGCTTGATGGCGCTGAACACGGGATGGCTGTTCGCCATCGTGGTCCTGCCGTTCCCCACGGAGATGGTCGCCTCCTATCCGGGGGACGACCGCTTCACCGTGATGCTCTACATCGGGAACGTCCTCGTCGCGACCGCCTGCCAGGCCGCGCTGACCGTGCTCTCCTACCGGGACCCGGACGTCGCGTCGAAGACGGATCCGGCCGGGATCGAGTCGGTCCGCGGCGCCCTGTCGGCCGTGGTGCTGCTCGGACTGAGCCTCGCCGTGGTCGCGGTGCTCCCCGGCGTCTCGTACTACGCCCTGCTGCTGCTCTTCCTCTCGAAGCCGGTGAGCAGGATCTGGAGCCACGCCGGCCTGTGACCGCCGCCCTTATCGGGGTTTAACCCTCCTCGCGTCATGCTCGGCGGCATGCGTGTACTGATCGTCGAGGACGAGCGGGTGCTCGCGGACACGATCGCCGAGGGCCTGCGGGACGAGGCGATGGCCGTGGACGTGGTGTACGACGGCGACGACGCGCTGGAGCGCGCCTCCTACAACGAGTACGACGTGGTCGTCCTCGACCGGGATCTGCCGACCGTCCACGGGGACGACGTGTGCCGGGAGCTGGTGGGGCGGCAGAGTCCCACCCGGATCCTGATGCTGACCGCGTCCGGGGACGTCGACGACCGGGTGGACGGGCTGACGCTCGGCGCCGACGACTACCTGCCCAAGCCGTTCGTGTTCGGCGAGCTGGTGGCGCGGGTGCGGGCGCTGGCGCGCAGGTCGGGGCCGCCGGTGCCGCCCGTCCTGGAGGGGCGGGGCATCCGGCTCGATCCGCACCGGCGCAGGGCGGCGCGGGACGGGCGGGAGCTGCGGCTCACCAACAAGGAGTTCGCCGTGCTGGAGGAGCTGCTGCGGGCGGAGGGCGGCGTGGTGAGCGCCGAGCGGCTGCTGGAGCGGGCGTGGGACGAGAACATCGACCCGTTCAGCAACATCGTCCGGGTCACGATGGCGACGCTGCGGCGCAAGCTCGGGCAGCCGCCGGTGATCGAGACGGTGACGGGGTCCGGGTACCGGCTGGAGGCGCGGTGAAGAGGCTGAGCGTCAGGACGCGGCTCACGCTGGTGTACGGGTCGCTGTTCCTCGTCACGTCGGCGGCGCTGGTCGCGGTGACGTACCTGCTGACCGTCCGGACGATGGACGCCCGGTTCACCTCGCGCCAGAACGTGGACGCGACGACCGTCACCCGGCTGCGGGCGCTGGCCGTCAACGGGGACGTCACCCAGCTGGTGAAGTTGAAGGCCGACGCCGACCGGGAGCTGGCGCGGCAGAAGCACGAGGTCCTGGCGCAGCTCCTGCAGAGCTCCCTGGTGACGATGCTGGTGCTGGGCGTCCTGGGCGTGGTGATCGGGTACGTGGTGGCGGGGCGGATGCTGCGGCCGCTGCACACGGTGACCGCGACGGCGCGGCGGCTGTCGGAGAGCAACCTGCACGAGCGGATCGCGCTGGACGGCCCGCAGGACGAGATCAAGGACCTGGCCGACACCTTCGACCGGATGCTGGACCGGCTGAACCGCGCGTTCGACGCCCAGCGCCGGTTCGTCGCGAACGCCTCGCACGAGCTGCGCACACCGCTGACCATCAACCGAACGGTGCTGGAGGTCGCGCTGGCGAGCCGGCGGAGCCCGCCGGAGACGAGGGCGCTCGCGGACGTCCTGCTCGGCAACACCGCGCGCCACGAGCGGCTCATCGAGGGACTGCTGCTGCTGGCGAAGTCCGAGCGGGAGCCGGACGCGCGTGTCGGCACGCCGCTGCCGGACGTGGTGCGCAGCGCCCTCGACCAGCTCGACGGCCGGGCGGAGGAGGCGGGCGTGGACGTCGAGGCCCGGCTCGGCCCGGCGGCGGTGGCCGGTGACCCGGTGCTGCTGGAGCGGTGCGCCGTGAACCTGGTGGAGAACGCCGTGAAGTACAACGTGCGGGACGGGCGGGTCTGGGTGCGCACGGGCGTCCGGGACGGCGAGGCGTTCCTGCGGGTGGTCAACACCGGGCGGCCCGTCCCGTCCTACGAGGTCGCGACGATCTTCGAGCCGTTCCGGCGGCTGCGCGCGGACCGGACGGGGTCCCGGGACGGCGCGGGACTCGGGCTGTCGATCGTGCGGGCGGTGGTCACGGCGCACGGCGGCTCGATCGACACCGTCCCGCGGCCGGACGGCGGCCTGTCGATCACGGTCCGGCTGCCGGTGGCCGCCGAGCCCGCCGCCTAGGCCCTGCTCGAATCGGCCAGGCCACGCGCGAACGCGTGACCTGGCCGGTGGAGCGAAGCCGCAGGCGAGCGGAACCGGGCAGATCGCGAAGCGATGCCGCGTTCGCCCAGGCCCGGTCACGGAGCGAGCCGCAAGGCGAGCGACGTGGGCCGGGGCTAGATCAACACAGCGGCGGCTGCGGCCACAGGACGCGGCCCTCGGGCTCGGACCCGCCGGGGCGGGCGGTGAGCCAGCGGTGCACCACCTTGCCGGTCGCGTTGCGGGGCAGCTCGGGGATGAAGTACACGTCGCGGGGAACCGCGTATCGGGCGACCTGGGCGTGCACGTAGGCGCGGACGGCGTCGGCGTCGAGGCGGGCGCCGGGCCGCAGGACGACGTACGCGGCGAGGCGCTGCCCCCACTCGGGGTCGGGCACGCCGGTGACCGCGACCTCGCGGATCTCCGGCATCCGCATCAGCGCGTCCTCCACGTCGCCGGGGACGATGTTCTCGCCCCCGGACACGACCATGCCGTCGTTGCGGCCGTCCACGAACAGCAGCCCGCGGTGGTCGACGTGGCCGAGGTCGCCGGTGGCGAGCATGCCGTCGCGGACCTCCATCGGCTCGCCGCCGGTGTAGCCCTCGAACAGCAGCTCGTTCGCGGCGAAGATCTGCCCGCGGGTGGAGCGGCCGAGGCGGCGGCCCTGCTCGTCGAGGATCGCCAGGGCGGTGTTGCGCGGCGGGCGGCCGGCGGTGCGCGGGTCGAGCCGCAGGTCGCGCGGCGTCGCGATGGACACCCAGGACGCCTCGGTGGAGCCGTAGACGTTGTAGAGCCGGTCGCCGAACGCGTCCATGAACCGGGTCGCGAGGTCGCCGGGCAGCGCGGCGCCGCTCAGCGCCGCGATCCGCAGCGAGGACGTGTCGTACCGCTCGCGGACCTCGGGGGCCAGTTCGAGGATCCGCTGCAGCATGACCGGGACGGCGAACAGGGCGGCGTCCCGGTGGGAGGCGACGGCCCGCAGCGTCCGCTCGGGGTCGAACCGGCGGTGCAGGACGACCGGCGCCCGCAGCGCCCAGGCCATCTGCAGCGCGGCGTAGCCCCAGGTGTGGAACAGCGGCGCTTCGATGATCATGGTCTGCCGGGCGCGCAGCGGGATCCGGGACGTCATCGAGGCCAGCGGCCACAGGCCGGGCCGGGGCGGGCGGCGGGCTCCCTTCGGGCGGCCGGTGGTGCCCGAGCTCAGCATGATCGTCCGGCTTTGGATCTGCGGCGGCCCGGCGGCGGGCGCCGGGGCCGACCGGATGATCTCCTCGATGCTCGGCCCGGGGTCGGCGGGCACGGCGTCCGGGGCGGGGCGGGGCCGCGGCAGCGTCGCGGCGGGGACGGGGGCCGACAGCGGGGCGGCGGCGGGCGGCCGCCGGTCGGCCCACACCACCTTCCGGCGCAGGGCGATCGGGACGTTCGCCAGCAGCGGCGCGAACTCGGCGTCCGCGACGAGCAGGGTGGGGCGCAGCTCGCCGAGCACGGCGCGGATCTGGCCGGTTCCGAAACCGGTGTTGAGCAGCACGACCTCCGCGCCGCGCCGGGAGCAGGCGACGAGGGTCAGGGCCATGCCGCGGTGGTTGCGGCACAGGACGCCGACGCGCGGGCGGGGGCCCTGCAGCGGCAGGCCCGCGGCGAGGCGGGCGGCGAGCTCGTCCAGTTCGGCGAACGTCAGCTCGCCCTCGTCGTCGATCAGGGCGGCGCGGGACGGGGAGCGGGCGGCGGCGGAGGCGACCAGCCCGGCGAGCGTCGTGCCCCAGCGCCGCAGCGTGCCGAACTGGCGGACCGTCCCACGGGGCCCGCCGGAGAACAGCAGGCCGGTGCCGAGCAGGAGGGCGGCGAGGTCGCGGATGTGCCCGAGCCGCCGGCGCATCCCCGGCCGGTAAGCGGGCCTCGCGTGGGTCACCGTGCCCTCCTCCGGTGATTTCCGGTCACGTTACCCATCAGTCATGAGCCGGACAAGGGCATGAGAACCCCGACCCGGGGCATCAGCGCGCTGAGCGGCGCGTCAGTGGTTACTGACGAGTAGCATTAAGGGTTACCAGCAAGTAGCATCGCTGACGCGGGTCCTCGTGCCGCCGGCAGGGGCGGCGCGAGGCTCGACACCTTCACCCGAGTCCATCGCAGGGAGGACGACCCGTGCCTCGCACCGCACGCGACGTCGTGTTCGTCGACGGCGTCCGCACGCCGTTCGGCAAGGCCGGCCCCAAGGGCCTCTACGCGCAGACCCGCGCCGACGACATGGTCGTCCGCGCGATCCGCGAGCTGATGCGCCGCAACCCGTCCCTCCCGCCCGAGCGGGTGGACGAGGTCGCCGTCGCCGCCACCACCCAGACCGGGGACCAGGGCCTGACCATCGGGCGGTCCGCCGCCGTGCTGGCCGGGCTGCCGAAGAGCGTCCCCGGCTTCGCCGTCGACCGGATGTGCGCGGGGGCCATGACCGCCGTCACCACCACCGGCGCCGGGATCGCGTTCGGCTCCTACGACGTCGCCATCGCGGGCGGCGTCGAGCACATGGGCCGGCACCCGATGGGCGAGGGCGTGGACCCGAACCCGCGGTTCCTCGCCGACAAGCTGGTCGACCCGTCCGCCCTGGTCATGGGGTCGACCGCGGAGAACCTGCACGACCGGTTCCCCGGCATCACCAAGGAGCGCGCCGACGCCTACGCCGTGCGCAGCCAGCGGAAGGTCGCCGAGGCCTACGCGGCCAGGAGGATCCAGCCCGACCTGGTGCCGACCGCGGTCCGCTCCGCCGAGCTGGGCTGGGGCCTGGCCACCGAGGACGAGCCGCCGCGGCCCGGCACGACGATGGAGAGCCTGGCCTCGCTGAAGACGCCGTTCCGCGTGCACGGCAACGTCACGGCGGGCAACGCCGCCGGCCTCAACGACGGCGCCACCGCCTGCCTGCTCGCGGCCGAGGACGTCGCGCGCGAGCTCGGCCTCGCGCCGCGGATGCGGCTCGTCGACTTCGCCTTCGCGGGCGTCGAGCCGGAGGTGATGGGCGTCGGGCCGGTCCCCGCGACCGAGAAGCTCCTCGCCCGCAACGCGCTGACCATGGACGACATCGGCCTCATCGAGATCAACGAGGCCTTCGCCGTGCAGGTGCTCGCGTTCCTGGAGCACTTCAAGATCGCCGACGACGACGCGCGGGTGAACCCGTGGGGCGGCGCGATCGCCCTCGGCCACCCCCTCGCCTCGTCCGGCGTGCGGCTGATGAACCAGCTGTCCCGTCTTTTCGAGGAGCGCACGGACGTCCGGTTCGGGCTGACCACGATGTGCGTCGGCATGGGCATGGGCGGAACCGTCCTCTGGGAGAACGCGAACTGGGAGGGCGCCAAGTGAACCCCGACATCTTCAAGGACGAGGTCGTCACGCACGCGCGCGTACGCGACGTGACGCTGCCCTACGGCGCGGGCACGCTCGCGCTGATCACGCTCGACAACGGCTTCGACCACACCAAGCCCAACACGTTCGGCCCCGGCGGCCTCGCCGAGCTGAACGCCGCGCTGGACGAGGTCGCCGGGCGCGACGACATCGCGGCCGTCGGCGTCATCGGCAAGCCGTTCGTCTTCGCGGTGGGCGCCGACCTCAAGGGCGTCCCGATGATCCGGCGGCGCGAGGACGCCGCCGCCATCGGCAGGCTCGGGCACGACGTGTTCCGCCGCCTCGGCGAGCTGGGCGTCCCGTCCTTCGCCTACTACAACGGCGCGGCGATGGGCGGCGGAGTCGAGATCGGCCTGCACTGCACCTACCGGACGATCTCGCGCGGCGTCCCGGCGTTCGCGCTGCCCGAGGCGTTCCTCGGCCTCGTCCCCGGCTGGGGCGGCACCTACCTGCTGCCGAACCTGATCGGCGCCGAGAAGGCGCTCAAGGTCGTCATCGACAACCCCCTGGCCCAGAACCGGATGCTCAAGGGCGCGCAGGCCCACGAGCTCGGCATCGCCGACGCGATCTTCGACTCGGCCGACTTCCTGGAGGAGTCCCTCGCCTGGACGGCCCGGGTGCTCAAGGGCGAGATCATCGTGGGCCGCCCGGAGGTCGACAAGGGCAAGGCGTGGGACGACGCCGTCGCCATGGCCCGCTGGAACATGGAGGGCAGGCTCCACGGCGCGGCGCCGTCCTTCACCCGGGCGCTGGACCTGGTCGCCGCGGCCAAGGACCGCACCCGCGACGAGGGCTTCGCCGCCGAGGACGAGGCCCTGGCCGACCTCATCATGAGCGACGAGCTGCGCGCCGGGCTCTACGCGTTCGACCTCACCCAGAAGCGCGCGAAGCGGCCCGCCGGGGCGCCGGACAGGGAGCTCGCCCGCAAGGTCACCAAGGTCGGCGTCGTCGGCGCCGGGCTGATGGCCTCGCAGCTCGCCCTGCTGTTCGCGCGGCGCCTGGAGGTGCCGGTCGTGCTGACCGACCTCGACCAGGAGCGCCTGGACAAGGGCGTCGGCTACGCGCACGGCGAGATCGACAAGCTGCTCGGCAAGGGGCGGCTGTCCCCCGACAAGGCCAACCGCCTCAAGGGGCTCATCACCGGCTCGCTCACCAAGGACGCGTTCGCCGACGCCGACTTCGTCATCGAGGCCGTCTTCGAGGAGATGTCGGTCAAGCAGAAGGTGTTCGCCGAGGTCGAGGAGTACGTCTCCGCCGAGTGCGTCCTCGCGACCAACACCTCCTCGCTGTCGGTCACCGAGATGGCCTCCGGGCTCGCCCACCCCGAGCGGGTGGTCGGGTTCCACTTCTTCAACCCGGTCGCGGTGCTGCCGCTGCTGGAGATCGTCCGGGGCGAGCGGACCGACGACGCGGCCCTCGCCACCGCGTTCGCTGCGGGCAAGGCGCTGAAGAAGTCCTGCGTCCTGGTCAAGGACGCCCCGGCCTTCGTCGTCAACCGCGTCCTGCTGCGGCTGCTCGCCGAGATCGTCAGGACGGTGGACGAGGGCACGCCGATCGAGGTCGCCGAGCGCGCCGCCGCCCCGCTCGGCCTGCCGATGCCGCCGTTCGTGCTGATGGGCCTGGTCGGCCCGGCGATCGCGCTGCACGTCAACGAGACGCTGCACGCGGCGTTCCCGGACCGGTTC
This sequence comes from Actinomadura verrucosospora, assembly GCF_039540335.1. Lineage (NCBI taxonomy): Bacteria > Bacillati > Actinomycetota > Actinomycetes > Streptosporangiales > Thermomonosporaceae > Actinomadura > Actinomadura verrucosospora. Next base: position 78,973 of record NZ_BAABEV010000013.1, read on the forward strand.
CCGCTGTCGGACAACCTGGCGGCGATGGTCGCGGCGGGCAAGAGCGGCGTGTACCTGCCCGACCTCACCCTCGACCCCGAGGTCGTGGAGATCTTCTCCGGCGGGTCGAGCCCCTCCACCGAGGAGCAGGTCCTCGACCGGGCGCTCGCGGCCCTCGCCGACGAGATCCGGATCATGCTGGACGAGGGCGTCGTCGCGGCGCCGCAGGACATCGACCTGTGCATGATCCTCGGCGCCGGCTGGCCGTTCCATCTCGGCGGCATCACCCCGTACCTGGACAGGTCCGGCGTCGCCGAGCGCGCCGCGGGCGGCCGCTTCCTGGAGCCGGGGGTCGCCTCCCTGCCCTCCTGATCCCGGCCCTCCTCGACCACGGCCCATCCCGGAAGAAGGGGCGTTCCGAACCGCCTTTGGAACGCCTCTTTTCCGGCGTTTCCCCTTGTCACGGACATGCGCGAGTTTCGGCGGATCATAACCCGCGCACAAATGGGCATACGGCTGACGGTCGTATGCCGTGCACCGGAGACGAGGGGGGCGCCGAAATTGAACGTGCTGCGCACGAAGTCGGTCGAGCAGTCGATCAGGGACACCGAGGAGCCCGAGCACCGGCTCCGCCGTGACCTGTCGGCGTTCGACCTGACGGTCTTCGGGATCGGCGTGATCATCGGAACCGGCATCTTCGTGCTCACCGGCGAGGTCGCCAAGGACAAGGCCGGTCCGGCGGTCGCGCTGTCGTTCATCCTCGCGGCCGTCGTGTGCGGCCTCGCGGCGCTCTGCTACGCCGAGTTCGCCTCCACCGTCCCGGTCGCCGGCTCGGCCTACACCTTCTCCTACGCCACGATCGGCGAGTTCCCCGCCTGGATCATCGGCTGGGACCTCATCCTGGAGATGGCCCTCGGCGCGGCCGTGGTGTCGGTCGGCTGGTCGGGATACTTCGCCTCGCTGCTGGACGACGCGGGGGTCACGATCCCGACGGCGCTCGCGGCCCCGCCGGGCGAGGGCGGGACGGTGAACATCCCGGCCATCTGCCTCGTGCTGGTGGTGACCGCGCTGCTCGTCCTCGGCGTCAAGATCTCCTCGCGGGTGAACGCGGTGGTCGTCTCGATCAAGGTGGCCATCGTGCTGCTGGTGATCTTCGCCGGGCTGTTCTTCGTCAAGGGCGCCAACTACCACCCCTTCATCCCGCCGTCCCAGCCGACGCCGAGCGTGGAGGGCCTCAAGGCGCCGCTGATCCAGGTCATGACCGGCCACGCGCCGGTCAGCTACGGCTGGCTCGGCATCTTCTCGGCCGTCGCCATCGTGTTCTTCGCCTACATCGGCTTCGACATCGTCGCGACCGCGGCCGAGGAGGCGCGGCGCCCGCAGCGGGACCTGCCGATCGGGCTCATCGGCTCCCTCATCATCACCGCCGTCCTGTACGCGGCCGTGGCGAGCGTCGTCGTCGGCATGCAGAAGTACACGGAGCTGAGCGTCGCCGCGCCGCTCGCGGACGCGTTCAAGGCCGTCGGCCATCCCGTCTTCGCCACGATCATCAGCATCGGCGCGGTCGTCGGGCTCACCACCGTCGTTCTCATCCTGCTCCTCGGGCAGAGCCGCATCTTCTTCGCGATGGGCCGCGACGGCCTGCTGCCGCCCTGGCTCTCGGCCGTCCACCCGCGCTTCGGCACCCCCTACCGCGCGACCATCATCATGGGCGTGATCGTCGCGGTGCTCGCCGGGTTCATCCCGCTCGCCGAGCTGGCCGAACTGGTCAACATCGGCACGCTGTTCGCGTTCCTCGTCGTCTCGATCGCCGTGATGATCCTGCGCCGCACCCGCCCCGACCTGCCCCGCGCGTTCCGCACGCCCTGGGTGCCGGTGATCCCGATCCTGTCGGTGCTGGCCTGCCTGTTCGTGATGATCAACCTGCCGGTGGAGACCTGGCTGCGGTTCCTCGCCTGGATGGTCGTGGGCGGTGTCGTCTACGCCGCCTACGGGTACCGCAACAGCAGGGTGGGCCGTCGGGCGGAGCAGATTCCCTCCAAGTCCTGACACCGCCCCGCCGTGACGGGAGTCACGGTGTCCTTTCGACCGACGGGTGTGCACAATGGCGCGCATGGCACCTCCAGCGCGCGTCGCGGTGATCGGGTCGGGGCCGGCGGGGATCTACGCCGCCGAGGCCCTGGTGAAGCAGGCCGGCGACGACGTGCGGGTGGACGTCTTCGACCGGCTCCCGACGCCGTACGGGCTGGTGCGCTACGGCGTCGCGCCCGACCACACCTCGATCAAGTCGATCGCCCGGTACCTGCAGCGGGTGCTGGAGAACCCGGCCGTCCGGTTCTTCGGGTGCGTCGAGCTGGGCCGCGACGTCACCCGCGACGACCTGCTCGGATGCTACGACGCCGTCGTCTACTCCACCGGCGCGATGATCGACCGGCACATGCGGATCCCCGGCGAGGACCTGCCCGGCAGCATCGCCGCCACCGACTTCGTCAACTGGTACTGCGGGCACCCCGACGCCGCCGACCACGCGTTCGACCTGTCGGTCGAGGAGGTCGCGGTGGTCGGGGTCGGGAACGTCGCCGTGGACGTCGTGCGGATCCTGGCCAAGACGGCCGCCGAACTGCGCGCCACCGACGTCCCCGAGCAGGTGATCGAGGCGCTGTCGCGCAGCCGGGTCCGGCGCGTCCACATGATCGGGCGGCGCGGGCCGGCGCAGGCGAAGTTCACCACGAAGGAGGCTCGCGAGCTGGGCGAGCTGCCCAACGCGAGCATCCACGTCAGCCCGCGGGACATGGAGCTCGACCCGGCGAGCGTGGAACTGGCCGAGAGCGACCGGCACGTCCGCGGCAACATCAAGGCGCTGAGCGCCTGGACGGACGAGCCCGCCCCCGGCCGCGCCCGCCACATCGACGTGCGGTTCTGGCGCGCCCCCGTCGAGATCCTCGGCACCGACCGCGTCGAGGGCCTCAAGCTGGAGAAGACCCGGCTGGACGAGTCGGGCCGCGTCACCGGCACCGGCGAGTTCGAGACGCTTCCGGTCGGCATGGTGCTGCGCTCCGTCGGCTACCAGAGCGTCCCGCTGGAGGGCGTCCCGTTCGACGAGCGCTCCTTCGTCGTCCCGAACGAGGGCGGCCGCATCGTCGGCCCGGACGGCGCCTTCGTGCCCCGCGAGTACGTCGCCGGCTGGATCAAGCGCGGGCCGTCCGGCGTCGTCGGGACCAACAAGTCCGACGCCGCCGAGACCGTCCGCAACCTGCTGGAGGACCTCGCGGACGCCGGGACGGCGCCCGAGCGCACCATCGAGGAGCTGCTGGAGTCGCGCGGGCTGCCCGTCGTCACCTACGACGACTGGCTCAACCTGGACGCCGCCGAGGTCGCCCTCGCCCGCAGCCTCGACCGCGGGGAGCGCGTCAAGCTCGCCCGCTGGGAGGCGATGCGGTCCGCCTGCCGGGGTTCCGCGTGATCCTTCCGAAGTCCCCGCCGGGAAACTAGTGACGCAAAGGTGACCCGGACGCTACGGTGCGCGTGTGACCGGCGGTCCTGAACTGCACGGGTTCCCCCCACCCGAGACGGTCCCCGACCTCAGGTGGCTAGGACCCGACTACGTCTCCGTACTCGTGTACGACCTGACGCGAGGTCTCCTGCGCCAGGATCCGCGCACGTCCGTCATGGGCGTGCGCTGCGAGGGCATGCCCCGGCTGGCGCCCTCGGTCGACCCGGCGGGGGTCATCCGCGCGCACGACGCGTGCTTCCCGCTCCAGGTCTACGTCCAGGACGGCGCGGGGCGCCCCTGGTGCCTGCGCGGGCGATGGACGTACTTCGGACGCGACCTCGGCACGTCCGGCGCGTCCATCACCCACGCGTGGCGGCTGCTGTCCGCCGAGGGCGGCTAGGAGCGCTCGTCGGAGGTGGCGGGCTCGTCGGCCTCGGCGGTGAGGCGGGCCACCGACTCGGTCACGTCGCGCGCCAGCGCCTGCGGCGTGAGGCCGATGTCGGCGAGGATCTGCCCCCGGGACGCGTGGTCGAGGAACTCCTGCGGGATGCCGAAGGTGCGCAGGGGCGCGTCGACGCCGGCGTCGCGCAGCAGCCGGGCCACCGCGTCGCCGACGGCGCCGGTGCGGCCGTTGTCCTCGGCGACGGCGACGAGCGTGTGCTCGCGGGCGAGGTCGAGCAGCGCCGGGTCGAGCGGCTTGACCCACCGGGGGTCGACGACGGTGACGCCGATGCCCTGCGCGGCGATCAGCTCCGCCGCCTCGACCGCCGGTGTCGCCATCGAACCGGCCGCGACCATGAGGACGCGGGCGCCGTTGGAGCCGTCGTGGCGGGCCAGCACGTCCATGCCGCCGGCCTTGCCGACCGCCTCGACGTCGGCGGCGGCCGGGCCCTTGGGGTAGCGGATCGCGGTCGGGCCGTCGGAGACCGCCACGCACTCGCGCAGCAGCTCGCGGAGCCGGGCGCCGTCGCGCGGGACGGCGATGCGCAGGCCCGGGACGAGCTGCAGGATCGACAGGTCCCACATGCCGTTGTGGCTGGCGCCGTCGCTGCCGGTCACGCCGGAGCGGTCCAGGGCGAAGGTGACGGGCTGGCGGTGCAGCGCCGCGTCCATCAGGACCTGGTCGAAGGCGCGGTTGAGGAACGTGGCGTACAGCGCCACGACCGGGTGCAGCCCGCCCATCGCGAGGCCGGTGGCGGAGGTGACCGCGTGCTGCTCGGCGATGCCCACGTCGAAGATGCGGTCGGGGAAGGCCTCGGCGAACGGCGCGAGCCCGACCGGGTAGAGCATCGCGGCGGTGATGCCGACGACGTCGCGGCGCTCGCGCCCGATCGCCACCATCTCCTCGCCGAAGACCTTCGTCCAGTCGGGGCCGCCCTTGCCGGTGACGAACTTGCCGGTGGCGGGGTCGAACGCGCCGCCGCCGTGCATGCAGTCCTCGGTGTCGTTCTCGGCGGGGGCGTAGCCGCGGCCCTTGGTGGTGATGCAGTGCACGATCACCGGGCGGCCGAACCCGCGGGCGCGGCGCAGCGCCCGCTCGACGGCGTCCTCGTCGTGGCCGTCGATCGGGCCGACGTACTTCATGCCGAGGTCCTCGAACATGGCCTGCGGCTGGAGGACGTCCTTGAGGCCCTTCTTGATGCCGTGCAGCGCCTCGTAGGCGACGTTGCCGACCACGGGCGCCCGCGGCACCGTCTTCTTGATCAGGTCGAGCGCGTTCTCGTAGCCCTGGGTGACGCGCAGGTCGGCCAGGTGCGAGGCGAGGCCGCCGATGGTCGGCGAGTAGGAGCGGCCGTTGTCGTTGACGACGACGATGACGGGGCGGTCGACGCCGGCGGCGATGTTGTTCAGCGCCTCCCAGCACATGCCGCCGGTCAGCGCGCCGTCACCGACGACCGCGACGACGGCGCGGTCGTCCTCGCCGCGCAGCTGGAACGCCTTGGCGAACCCGTCGGCGTAGGACAGGGCCGTCGAGGCGTGCGAGTTCTCGATGATGTCGTGCTCGGACTCGGCGCGGCTCGGGTAGCCCGACAGGCCGCCGCGCTGGCGCAGCAGCTCGAAGTCGTGCCGGCCGGTGAGAATCTTGTGCACGTAGGCCTGGTGGCCCGTGTCGAAGAGAATCTTGTCGTGCGGCGAGTCGAAGACGCGGTGCAGCGCGATCGTCAGCTCGACCGCGCCCAGGTTGGGCCCCAGGTGCCCCCCGGTCTTGGAGACCGCCTGGACGAGGAACTCGCGGATCTCCTCCGCGAGCCGAGACAGCTGAGCGGCGTCCAGTCGCTTGAGGTCGTCGGGACCCGTGATCGACTCCAGCAAGCTCACTCGTTTCAACTCCTCCGTCGGGGATTCGGTCTCCCCTGGCTCGGGCCGTTCCGAGTTTAATCCCGGTTCGCCCGCGACGCGCCGCAGACCACCCGCCCGGGGGGTGTGAAAAGACTGACCCCGGTGCGAGGGATGAGGTAGGAAAAGAGCATGGGCGTCGAAGAGATTGTGCTGCTCAACGCGGACGACGAGGCCGTCGGAACCGCGCCCAAGAGCGCCAGCCACCATAGAGACACGCCGTACCACCTGGCCTTCTCCTGCTATGTCACAGACACGGAGGGTCGTGTGCTGATCACTCAGCGCGCCCTCGGGAAGCGCACCTTCCCCGGCGTCTGGACGGGCAGCTGCTGCGGCCATCCGGGCCCCGGCGAGAAGCTGCGCGACGCCGTGCTCCGGCGATTGCAGGACGAGCTGGACATCCAGGACGCGACGCTGACCCCGGTCCTGCCGCGGTTCCAGTACCGGGCCGTGGCCGACGACGGGACGGTCGAGCACGAGCGCTGCCCGGTCGTGCGCGCCGTCGTCCCCGCGGGCGAGGCCGTCCACCCGAATCCCGAGGAGGTGGAGCGGGCCGAGTGGTGGACGTGGGAGCAGTGCCTGGAGCTGACCGGAAAGCCCGAGTCCTCTCCCTGGTACCGGCTCCAGCTGGCCGAACTGGCGCCGCTCGGCACGCCGCTCGACTGGCCGGACGCGGGCCGCGCCGGCCTGCCGCCCGCCCTCGGCTGGTAGCCGGGGGCGGCCGCGCCCGGGCCGCGCCCGGCGGGGCGCGGGCCGGGCCGGTGTGGCGCGCATCACCGAAAGATCACTATTCGGCGTCCGGTGTTGACCGTCCGTCCGTCCAAGCAGACGCTTGTTTCTCGGTGCAACCGAAGGGACGGACGATGCGAGTACGTGCTCCCCGGCGCCGCTGGACGGCGGTCGCGGCGTTGACCATGACGGCCGCCGTCGCCGTGTCGGCCTGCGGCGGCAGCGACGACAAGGGCTCCAACGACACATCCCAGGTCGAGGTCTTCTCCTGGTGGACCGGTCCGGGCGAAGCGGACGGGCTCGCCGCGATGCAGGCCGACTTCGAGAAGAAGAACGCCGGAACCAAGTTCGTCAACGCGGCCATCGCCGGCGGATCCGGCACCCAGGCCCAGGCCGTGCTGGCGAGCCGGCTGCAGAACCGCAAGCCGCCGGACTCCTTCCAGGGCCACGCGGGCGCCGAGCTGCTCGACTACATCAAGGCCGGGCAGATCGAGCCGCTCGACTCCTTCTACGACGAGAACAACCTGAAGTCGGTCTACCCGCAGCAGCTCCTCGACCAGATCAGCTACCAGGGGAAGATCTACTCGGTGCCGGTGAACATCCACCGGTCGAACATGCTCTGGTACAACCCGGGCATCCTCAGGGACGCCGGGATCTCGGGGCCGCCCGCGACGATCGCCGACTTCATCACCGCGCTGAAGGCCGTCAAGGACAAGACCAAGAAGGTCCCGCTGTCGCTCGGCGCGCAGTGGACGGCCGACCACCTGCTGGAGAACGTCCTGCTGGGCGACCTCGGCACCGACGCCTACAACGCGCTGTGGAAGCCGGGCGCCGACTGGGGCAGCCCGGCCGTCACCAAGGCGCTCACCGACTACGCCGAAATCATGAAGTACACGACGCTGGAGGCCGCGTCCACGGACTGGCAGGGCGCCGCGAAGGCCGTCGTCGACGGCAAGGCCGCGTTCAACATCATGGGCGACTGGGCGTACGGGTACTTCACCGGGAGCGCCCCCAACGGGCTCGGCAAGAAGCTCGACACCGACTTCAAGTACGCGCCCTCCCCCGGCACCGACGGCACCTACCTGTGGCTGTCGGACAGCTTCACCCTGCCCAAGAACGCGCCTCACCGCGGCGGGGCCCTCGCGTGGCTGAAGGAGGTGTCCAGCAAGGAGGGGCAGGACCTGTTCAACCCGAAGAAGGGATCCGTCCCCGCCCGCAAGGACGCCGACAAGAGCCTCTACAAGGGCTACCTCCAGTACGCGTTCGAGCAGTGGAACAAGCCCGGCATCAAGCTGGCGGGCTCGTTCTGGCACGGCGTCAACGCCAGTAAGAAGCAGCACACCGACATCGACACGGCGGTGGGCCTCTTCCTGCAGAACAAGGACGTCGCCAAGCTGCAGCAGGGGCTGGTGAGCGCGGCCAAGAACAGCGGCCAGTGAGGCCCTCCGGCTCCAGGTGGGCCCGTAGCCGCAGGTGGCTGCCCGGGCTGCTGCTGGTCTCGCCGTCCATCGTCGCGATCGGCCTGTTCGTCTACGGGCTCATCTTCTGGAACACGCGGGTCGCGGTGAGCGGCAAGCACGACGAGGTCACCGAGTACGGGTTCGACAAGGGAAGGAACTTCGTCGACCTGTGGGACCAGCCCAGCTGGCCCGGCGCGGTGAAGCACGCGCTGCTGTTCACGGCGGTCTTCGTCGTCGGCGCCCTGGTGCTCGGCGCGTTCCTGGCGTTCCTGATGGACAAGGGCATCAGGGGCGAGGCGTCTTTCCGCGTCGTCTACCTGTTCCCCATGGCGGTGTCGTTCATCGCCAGCGGCGTCGTGTGGCGCTGGCTGATGAACCCGGCGCCGCCGGAGCGCGCGGTCGGCCTGAACCAGCTGTTCGGCAAGCTGCACCTCGGCGCGCTGGCGAACAGCTGGTGGCAGGACCCGGACTGGGGCATGGCGGCCATGGCCCTGCCCGCGATCTGGCAGATGTCCGGGTACGTCATGGCGCTGTACCTCGCCGGCTTCCGCGGCGTCCCCGGCGAGCTGCGGGAGGCGGCGCGGGTGGACGGCGCGTCCGAGTGGAAGGTGTACCGGTACGTGGTGTTCCCGCAGCTCCGTCCGGTGACGCTGTCCGCACTGATCATCCTCGGGCACATCTCGCTGAAGGTGTTCGACCTGATCATGGCGATCGCGGGCAAGCAGATCATCACCTATGTGCCGGCCGTGGCCGCCTATGTCGAGATCTTCGACCGGCACGACCCGGCGAACGGCGCCACGATCGCCACCTACCTGCTGCTCGCGGTGGCCGTGCTGGTGATCCCCTATCTGGTCTGGTCGGTGCGGACGGAGCGGACGCGATGACGGGCGTGGAGGCGTCCCCGGCGCCGGCGCGGCGCCGGGCGGCGGGCGGGCGGCGCGGCGCGGCGGCGGAGCCGGGGAGGTCGTCCGGCGCCTGGCGGGCCGTCAAGCTGGCCGTCCTGCTGGCGTTCGTCGTGCTCTTCCTGATCCCCGTGTACGTGCTGGTGGTCACGAGCTTCAAGCCGCTGGACGAGGCGGACCCGAGCAGCGCGTGGAACCTGCCGGGCCAGTGGAGCACGTCCGGCTGGAGCTCGGCGTGGGACGCGCTGAAGCCCGGCCTGGTGAACAGCGTCAAGATCGCCGTCTCGGGGTCGCTGATCTCGGCGGTGCTCGGCTCGCTGAACGGCTACGTGCTGTCCAAATGGCGGTTCCCGGGCGCGGACGTCGTCTTCACGCTGTTCCTGTTCGGCATGTTCATCCCGTACCAGGCGGTGATGATCCCGCTGGCGGGCCTGCTCACCGACATGGAACTGGTGGGCACGATCCGCGGCCTCGTCCTCGCGCACGTCGTGTACGGCATCCCGATCTGCACGCTGATCTTCCGGAACTACTACGTGACGATCCCGGACGAGCTGGTCGAGGCGGCCCGCGTCGACGGCGCCGGGATGCTCCGCACCTACTGGTCGGTCGTCCTGCCCGTGTCGGCGCCGGCGTTCGCGGTGACGCTGATCTGGCAGTTCACCTCGATGTGGAACGACTTCCTGTTCGCGGTGTTCCTCGGCGCCCCCGACAGCTGGCCGGTCACGGTGATGCTGAACAACACGGCCGGCTCGGGGGCCGTGGCCGTCCAGTACAACCAGCAGATGGCCGAGGCGCTCCTCGCGTCCCTGCCGACCCTCCTGGTCTACCTGCTCCTCGGACGGTTCTTCATGCGCGGCCTCATGGCGGGCGCGTTGAAGGGCTGAGAATTCCACCGGCGCGTCAACCGCATATCGACCTCAAGCGTCACATGGGTGATCAACCACCTCATGGGTTGAAAGGCCCATGACGGACAAGGACCCTTTCGCCTTGTGCGTTGGCAATTCCTGCGGGATGCGCCTAGCCTCTCGGGCATCGTCGTACGACACCCGGCGTCCGTCGCCGGGCGTCCCGGCGATCCCGGGGGCGAACGGACCGGGCGGACAACGGAGGTGACCGCGTGCAGGCGATGAGTGTTCAGCAGCCCTGGGCGTTCGCGATCGCGCGTGGTGGCAAGAGCGTGGCGAACCAGAGCTTCCCGACCGCCTACCGCGGTCCCCTCCTCATCCACGCCTCGATGCGCGTCGACCTGAAGGCGTGCGACTCCCCGCTGGTCCAGGCGGCCGGCTGGGACCCGCGCGACCCGCTCGCCACGATCGGCGCCGTCATCGCGGTCGCCGAACTCGACGACGTCTGCTCCGCCGCCGTCCGCGGCGCCTCCTGCGACTGCGGCCCCTGGGCCGACTCGGCCTCCCACCACTGGCTCCTGTCCGGCATCCGGGCCCTCCCCCGCCCCATCGTCGCCCTGGGCCGCACGGACCTGTGGCAGCCCACCCCCAGCCTCCTCAAAGAGGTCGAGACGATGTTCGCGAGCGCCGCCCTGCACAACGCCACCTGAGCGGAAGAAGGATCCTCAGGAGGCTCTGAGGGCTTCGGCGGCTTCGCGGAGGCGGGCGAACTCGGCGGCGATGCGGTCGAGGGGCCAGCTCGCGTTGAGGCCGCTCGGGTTGGGCAGGACCCACAGGCGCGCGGGGCCGAAGTCCTCGTCCTGCGGGCCGATCCGCGTCCGGGGGCGGGCGAAGGCGGTGCGGTAGGCGGTGACGCCCGCGACGGCCAGGTAGGCCGGGCGGTGGCGTTCGACGAGGGCGGCCAGGCGGCGCCCGCCCTCGCGGAGCTCCGCCTCGGTCAGCTCGTCGGCGCGGGCGGTGGTGCGCGGCGCCAGGTTGGTGATGCCGAGGCCGTAGCCGGGCAGGAGGTCCTGCTCGGACGGGTGCAGCCGCCGGTCGGTGAAGCCGGACAGGTGCAGCGCGGGCCAGAAGCGGTTGCCGGGACGGGCGAAGTGGCGGCCGGTCGCCCCCGAGTACAGGCCCGGGTTGATGCCGCAGAACAGGACACGGAGCGTCCCGGGGGCCTCGGGCAGGACGTCGGGGATGACGCGGTCGCGGGCGGCCTCCAGGTCGGCCTTGGTGGGGCGCATCAGATCAGGTTACGGACGATGAGCGCCACCGCGGACGTCCCGACGACGGCGAGGAGCGCGACGCGCAGGCGCCCGGCGTCCAGGTAGCGGCGCAGCGGGCCGGCGGCGAGGAACCCGGCGAACACGAACGGGACCAGCTCCGCGCCCGCGACGACCTGCCGGGCCGGGAGGCGGCCGGCGGCGGCGAGGGTGAGGAGCGACAGCAGGGCGCCGACGATGAAGAAGACCGCCAGGGTCGCGCGGACGCGGGGGCCGCTCTCGCGCTGGTAGAGCAGCGCGATCGGCGGGCCGCCGATGCCGGAGGCGGTGCCGGTCGTCCCGGAGATGACGCCGGCGGTGGCGAGCGTGCGGCGGTTGCGCGGCAGGTCCGCGGTCCAGGCGGTCAGGGCGAGCGCGGCGAGGACGACCACGCCGATCACGACGCCGAGGACGCGGTCCGGGGCGGCCGCCACCAGCCACACGCCGGCCGGCGTGCCGGCGAGGCGGCCGGCGAACGCCCAGCCGAGCCCGCGCAGGTCCGCGTGCCGCAGTTCCTGGGCGAGCGTCGCGAACGGCAGCACGAGCGCGATGACGAGGATCGCGCCCGGCATCAGGGACGGGTACAGCATCGTCACGATCGGCGTCGCGACCAGCCCGACGCCGAGGCCGACGCTGCCCTGCACGATCGCGCCGGCCAGCGCGGCAAGGCCGCCGATCAGGACGAAATCGACAGGTGGCACGCCGAGTGAGCCTACCGCCCGGTCAGCCGGACACCGCGGTCAGGCGGACGCGGCGGTCAGGCGGTCGAGCTGGTCGGCGGTGAGCGTCGTGCGGGCGGCCTCCACGAGCGGCGGGAGCTGCTCCAGGGTGCGGGCGCTCGCGATGGGCGCGGCGACGGTCGGCTGGGCGGCGAGCCAGGCGAGGGCGACCGTCGCGACCGGGACGCCCTGCTCCTCGGCGACGATGTCCAGCGCCGCCAGGACGGCGCGCCCGCGCTCGGTCTCCAGGTGCCGCGCCGCGCCTCCGGCGCGCGCGCTGTCCACCGTGGACCCGGGGCGGTACTTCCCGGTGAGGAAGCCGGACGCCAGCCCGTAGTACGGGACGGCGGCGAGCCCGTACTTCTCGGCCAGGTCGCGTCGCGGTCCCTCGTAGGAGCCGCGGGAGACGAGGTTGTACTCGGGCTGGATGGCGACGTAGCGGGCCGTCCCCTCGCGTTCGGCGAACTCCAGGGAGGCCTGGAGCCGGTCCAGCTCGATGTTCGACACCCCGATCTGCCGGATCTTGCCGGCGGCGACCAGGGCGTCCAGCGTCGTCATGATCTCCTCGACGGGCACCGACGGGTCGTCGAAGTGGGTGAAGTACAGGTCGATGCGGTCGGTGCGCAGCCGCCGCAGCGAGTCGTCCACGGCCGCCCTCATCGTCGCCGCGGACAGGCCCTGGTGCTCGGGGTGCCTGCCCCCCTTGGTCGCGATCACGAGGTCGTCGCGGTTGCCCCGCGACTCGGCCCACTCCCCGATGATCGATTCGGACTCGCCGCCGCGGTTGCCCTCCACCCACGCCGAGTAGGAGTCGGCGGTGTCGAGGAAGTCGCCGCCGGCCGCCGCGTAGGCGTCCAGGATCTCGAACGAGCGCTCCCGGTCCGCCGTCCAGCCGAAGACGTTGCCGCCCAGGCAGAGCGGGAAGACGTCCAGTTCACCGATCTTGTGCATGGCTTCCTTGTCGTCGATCGCGGAAGGGGTTCCAGGGACCACTACCCCGTGCCGGCCGCGCTAGCCGCGACCTGGGCGGCGAGCGCGCGGGCGAGCGCGTCGGGCGTCCCGAGGACGTGGCGCAGGCGATCCTGCCGACCGTACGGAACGGGCCGCCCCCCGGTGGGGAGGCGGCCCGTTTCGGGGTGCGGACTACTTGCGGAGCAGGTTCCGCAGGACGTACTGGAGGATGCCGCCGTTGCGGTAGTAGTCGGCCTCGCCGGGGGTGTCGATGCGGACGACCGCGGCGAACTCCTTGCCGTCGGCCCTGACGGTGACCTCCTCCGGGATCCCGCCCTCGTTGAGCGCGGTGACGCCGGTGATGTCGAACGTCTCGGTGCCGGTGAGGCCGAGGGACTCGGCCGACTCCCCGTCCCTGAACTGCAGCGGCAGGACGCCGAGGCCGATCAGGTTCGAGCGGTGGATGCGCTCGTAGGACTGGGCGATGACGGCGCGGACGCCGAGCAGCGCGGTGCCCTTGGCCGCCCAGTCGCGCGACGAGCCGGAGCCGTACTCCTTGCCCGCGACGACCACGAGCGGGGTGCCCTGCGCCGCGTAGTTCTGCGCGGCGTCGTAGATGAACGCCTGCGGCGCGCCCTCCTGGGTGAAGTCGCGGGTGTAGCCGCCCTCGACGCCGTCCAGGAGCTGGTTGCGCAGCCGGATGTTGGCGAACGTCCCGCGGATCATGACCTCGTGGTTGCCGCGGCGCGAGCCGTAGGAGTTGAAGTCCTTGACCGCGACGCCGTTGTCCTCCAGGTACCGCGCGGCGGGCGTGCCGGCCTTGATGGACCCGGCCGGGGAGATGTGGTCGGTGGTGACCGAGTCGCCGAGCTTGGCCAGGACGCGGGCGCCGTGGATGTCGGCGACCGGCTCCGGCTCGGCGCCCATGCCGTCGAAGTACGGCGCCTTGCGGACGTAGGTCGACGCGGCGTCCCACTCGAACAGGTCGCCGGTCGGGATGTCGAGGTTCCGCCAGCGGTCGTCGCCCTTGAAGACGTCGGCGTAGCTCTCGGTGAACATCTCCTGCCCGATGGACGACTCGACGATCGCGGCGACCTCCTCCGGCGCGGGCCAGATGTCGGCCAGGCGGACCGGGCCGTCGTCGCCCTCGGCGATCGGGTCGTTCAGGATGTCGATGTCCATCGTCCCGGCGAGCGCGTAGGCGATGACCAGCGGCGGCGAGGCCAGGTAGTTCATCTTCACGTCGGGGCTGATGCGGCCCTCGAAGTTGCGGTTGCCCGACAGGACAGCGGTGACCGCGAGGTCGTTGTCGTTGACCGCCTTGGAGATCTCCGGCTGCAGCGGGCCGGTGTTGCCGATGCAGGTGGTGCAGCCGTACCCGACCAGGTTGAAGCCGATCTTGTCGAGGTACGGGGTGAGGCCGGCGCGCTCCAGGTAGTCGGTGACGACCTGGGATCCGGGCGCGAGGGAGGTCTTCACCCACGGCTTGCGGGTCAGGCCCTTGTCCACCGCGTTCTTCGCCAGCAGCGCCGCCCCGATCATCACGTACGGGTTGGAGGTGTTGGTGCAGGAGGTGATGGCCGCGACGGCGACGTGCCCGTGGTCGAGCTCGAAGGACGTCCCGTCGTCCAGGGTGACCGGGACGGGGTTGTGCGGGCGCTCGGACCCGTTGGAGCCGTGCTGCCGCGGCTTGTCGCCGTCGGTGTCGCCGCTGATCGCCGGGGAGTCCGAGGCCGGGAACGACTCGCTGGAGGCCTCGTCGGCCGGGCCCTGGATGCTCTCGGCGTAGTTCAGCACGTCCCGCCGCCAGGTCTGCTTGGCCTCGGACAGGGAGATGCGGTCCTGCGGGCGCTTCGGGCCGGCCAGCGACGGGACGACCGTCGCGAGGTCCAGCTCCATGTACTCGGAGAACTCCGGCTCCACCGACGGGTCGAGCCACAGGCCCTGCGCCTTGGCGTAGGCCTCGACGAGCGCGATCTGCTCCTCGTCGCGGCCGGTGAGGCGCAGGTACTTCAGCGTTTCGTCGTCGATCGGGAAGATCGCGCAGGTGGAGCCGAACTCGGGGCTCATGTTGCCGATCGTGGCGCGGTTCGCCAGCGGCAGCGCCTGCACGCCCTCGCCGTAGAACTCGACGAACTTGCCGACGACGCCGTGCTCGCGCAGCATCTCGGTGATGGTGAGCACCAGGTCGGTGGCGGTCGTCCCGGCGGGCATCTCGCCGGTCAGCTTGAAGCCGACGACGCGCGGGATGAGCATGGAGATCGGCTGGCCGAGCATCGCGGCCTCCGCCTCGATGCCGCCGACGCCCCAGCCGAGCACGCCGATGCCGTTCTCCATCGTCGTGTGGGAGTCGGTGCCGACGCAGGTGTCGGGGTAGGCGACCCCGCCCCGGTCGAACACCACGCGGGCCAGGTGCTCGATGTTCACCTGGTGGACGATGCCGGTGCCGGGCGGGACGACCTTGAACTCGTCGAACGCCGTCTGCCCCCAGCGCAGGAACTGGTAGCGCTCCTTGTTGCGCTCGTACTCGCGCTGCACGTTGCGCTCGAAGGCGTCCGGCGAGCCGAAGTAGTCGACGATCACCGAGTGGTCGATCACCATCTCGGCCGGCGCCAGCGGGTTGATCCTGGTCGGGTCGCCGCCGAGGTCGCGCACCGCCTCGCGCATCGTGGCCAGGTCGACCACGCACGGCACGCCGGTGAAGTCCTGCATGATCACCCGGGCGGGGGTGAACTGGATCTCCTTGCTCGGCTTGGCCTTCGCGTCCCACTGGGCGAGCGCGCGGATGTGGTCGGCGGTGACGTTGGCGCCGTCCTCGGTGCGCAGCAGGTTCTCCAGCAGCACCTTGAGGCTGTACGGGAGACGGGCCGAGCCCTCGACGGCGTCCAGCCGGTAGATGTCGTACGACCTGTCGCCGACCTGCAGCTTGTCGAGACTGCCGAAGCTGTTCGCGGACACGGACTCCTCCTCCGTCGCCACCGCGCGTCCGGTCCGGGACATGAGCGCGCGGCGCTGGGTTGATCTTCAGTAAGGCCCGTCCCCGAGGCCGACGCGGGACGGCGCGCGGCGGGACGGGAGCTTCGTCTCCCTTGATCCTGCCTTAGTCGGACTCCTGACCGGGAATCAGGGCCGCCTAACTTCCGCCGGTTTTCTCTCGACGTCAAGCTATCTTCATTTTATCTCGACATCAAGCTACTTGTCCCCGGCGGGGCGGCCCCGGGCACGACAAGCAGGACGGGTGCGGCCGGAGGGGGTTCCACCGGCCGCACCCGTCCTCAGGGGGTGCGGGCTCTACCTGAGCCAGAAGATCCACGGCGGGGGGCCGAGGTCGTTCGTGCCCGGACGGCCGAGGGCGGCCGCGCGCCGGGTCAGAGAGAGTTCCAGAAAGAGCAGTTCGCGGTCGTGGCGGTGTCGGTGCGGTGAACGGCGTCAGGCGCCACGGACAGGACGTCGCCCGAGGAGCGGAAGCGCGGCCAGTGCGGCGCCTGACGGGCCTGCGGCCTGCCGTCGCGGGCGAAGGACGTCCAGTAGCCCACCATGGCGGTGGAGAGCCGCTGCTGCGCCGGGGTCAGCGTGCCGATCAGCCCCGGGAACAGGAACGTCAGCTCGCTGGCGTGCTCGGCGCCCTCCTCGAAGCCGGGGACGTCGAGCAGCGGCGGAGCGCCCCGGTCGGCGAACTGGTACGCGTACACCGGGACGCCCGCGCGGTCGAGCAGGCGGAACGCGTTCTGGTGCACGCACGCCGAGAGCACTTCGTTGGAGTCCGTCTGGAGCGTCGCCAGCGCGATCCTGGGCTCCGGGTAGGCCCCCGCCGGGTAGCGGGCCAGTACCTTGCCGGCGTCGGCGCCGTAGACGGAGCGGACGATGTCCTCGTACTGAGCGGCGGTGATGGGGTCCGGGTAGGAGAGGGAGACGAACAGGCGCATCTCGTCCAGCGTGTTGCCGTGCATCACGGGGACCCGGTTGAAGCGGCCCCGTTCGATCGCCTGCTCAGGCTGCAGGGGAAGGACGCGGTCGCCGCCCGCCACAGGACCCGCGTCCGTGGCCTTGGCCTCGAAGGTCTCCAGCACCGTCTTGACGGGCGTCGCGCGCAGGCACGCGGCGTCGGCCGCGTCCGAGCCCTTGTCGCATCCCATGGCCTTGGCGATCGTCACCCCTTCGGCCTCGGCCGAGGACTCCGTACGGGCGGGCGCGGTACAGGAGTAGCTCTGCGCGATGACCTTGTGGAACAGGCCCGCGGCGGCGGGAGAGGCGAGGTTGGCGCAGGCGTTCCACGAACCCGCGGACTCGCCGAACAGCGTGACGTTTCCGGGGTTCCCGCCGAAGGCCTCGGCGTTGCGCTGGACCCAGCGCAGGGCCGCCTGCTGGTCGAGCAGGCCGTAGTTGCCCGTCTGGTAGCGCCGGTCGGCGCCGGACTCCAGGCCGGGGTGCGCGAGCCAGCCGAACGCGCCGAGGCGGTAGTTGATCGTGACGACCACGACGCCGCCTTCCACGGCCAGTTTGGCGGCGTTGTAGATGCTCGCGGTACCGGTCGTGTTGCCGCCGCCGTGCACCCACACCATGACGGGCAGTCCGTGCTTGCGTTGCGCACGGTCCGGCGTGGTGACGTTCAGATAGAGGCAGTCTTCCTCGTAGCTCGTCTCACCCCCGTAAGGCGCGGGAAGCTGCGCGCACTGGCCGCGCGGGGAGGTGGCGTCGCGCACGCCCTGCCACGGCCGCGCCGGCTGCGGCGGCCTGAAGCGCCGGTCCCCCGTCGGCGGCGCGGCGAACGGGATGCCCTGGAACAGGCGGTGGTCCTGCCGCACCTGGCCTCGCACCAACCCCAGGTCGGTGCGGACGACGGCGGACGAGTCCGGTGCCCGGTGCTGGGCCGCGGCCGGAGCCGTCCCTCCTAAGACGAGAGCGGATGCGAGCAGCGCGATGGCGGTGAGTCTCACAGGGTCCCCTTTCAGCGTGACTCTTTCTGACACCCCCCGAACGGCCGATCTCTTCGCATCACATCAGCGCTTGATCTCGAAAAGGACGCGAGTGGCCAACGTGTTCGTCTACGACACGATCTGCAAATTCCGGACATGGTCGCGGCGGGGGGACGCGGCGCGGCTCACCACCGCTGGCGGGCCTCCTCCGCCCAGCCGGTGAGGCCGTCGAAGTCGAGCCAGGTGCCGTCGTCGGCCTGGGCGCGGCCGCTGAAGTGGCCGAAGCACTGATGGGTCTCGCTGCCGACGACGCCGAGCTCCGTCCGCGCGACCTTCTCGTGGAAGGGCCGGAACTCGGCCTCGACGCGGGGCCCGCGGATCGTCCAGGGGCGCAGCCGGTCGCCGCGGTCGTAGGACCAGTCGAGCTCGTCGCCGATCTTGTGCAGCCGGCCGCCGATGAACAGCGCGTTCTCCGTCATGCCGGTGCCGTCGGTCCATGTGCCGCCGAGCTGCAGGGCCAGGCCGGGGCCGCTCGCCGCCGCCCAGTTCCACGTCATGCGGTACGGCCACTTGCCGCGCCCGTGGTCGAGGACGGCGAACGCGCCGTCCCCGATCTCGTGGTCGCCGGACGGGAGCCGCAGCCGCCCGTGCACGGGGCGCCCGACGTCCTTGACCGTGTACTGGAAGCGCCGGTCGCTCCAGGGGACCACCACGCCGAGCGACTCGTGGCCGTCCGGCAGCGGGACCCGGACGTCCAGGTCCACCACCCCGGGGACCAGCGCCCGCAGCCGCGAGCCGGACGGGTCCTGCCGGACGCCGACCGCGAAGCCCGCCCCGCGCACCGACGCCTCCCCGGAGCCGCTGCGGTCGGGGAACACCGCGCCGCGCGCGAAGGGGACCACCCCGTCCCGGGAGATCTCCTCGCCCGTCCCGCGGTCCAGCACGTACACGCCGTGGACCGCGGCGTAGTCGAGCGACGAGGCGACCAGCCCGACGATGTGCCGGGGCGTGACGAGGCCCCAGTACTCCCAGCGCTTGGCCCGCCCCCACCCGCGCAGGTTCGCGCGGTGCAGCGGGCGCCGCGTCCAGCCGACCGCCCGCGGATCGAGCCGCCCGTCCGGCGTGCACAGGTCGACGGGCTCGGTGATCTCGCGCTCATGGGTCGGCATGTTCCGAGGCTACCGAGCGGCCCGCGCGACGCCGTGGTCCCTGGAACGGTTCAGCCTCGGACACGGGCCCGTTTAAATAAGTCCATACCTGGGCCAGAGTTTCTCTCGTGCCGGACCGGTCGATCTCCTCTAGGTGATCATTGAACCGCCCTGGAGCGCCGAGGAGCACGATCGCGCGCTGGACCGGCTCGCCGCCCGGGAGAACTTCCCGGTGGCCGCGCGGGTCCTGCCCGCCCGGCACCGCGCCGCCCTGCGGGCCGTCTACGGCTTCGCGCGGCTCGTCGACGACATCGGCGACGAGGCCCCGCCGGAGCAGCGGCCCAAACTGCTCGGACTCGTGGACGACGACCTGGACCGCGTGTTCGCCGGGCGGACGCCCGCCCTGCCGCAGCTGCGGAGGCTGGCGGAGACGGTGCACGCGCACCGGATCCCCGAGGAGCCGTTCCGCGACCTCGTGCAGGCGAACCGGCAGGACCAGACCGTCCACCGGTACGAGACGTTCGCCGACCTGAAGGGGTACTGCGCGCTGTCCGCCGCGCCGGTGGGACGGATCGTCCTGCATCTGTTCCGCGCGCACACCCCGCGCCTCGCGGCCGCGTCCGACGACGTCTGCACGGCGCTGCAGATCGTCGAGCACTGCCAGGACGCCGGGCAGGACTACCGGGCCGGCCGGATCTACCTGCCCGGCGAGGACCTGCGCCGGTTCGGCTGCGCCGAGGAGGACCTCGCGCGGCCGGTGACGCCGACCCGGCTGCGCGGTGTCCTGGCGCTGCAGGCCGGCCGCGCCCGCGAGCTGCTGGACGGGGGCGCCGCGCCGCTGCTGGCGGACCTGACGGGATGGGCGCGCATCGCCGTGGCGGGCTACGTGGCCGGCGGGCGCGCCGCGCTGTCGGCTCTGGAGCGCGGGCGGTACGACGTGCTCGCTCATGCGCTGCGTCCACGGCGGGCCGCACTGCCGGCCGGGTGGGCGCGCGCCCTTGGAAGGAGGGGGCGATGACGGTTTCGGAGACGTGCGAGAGTTCCGAGCGGGTGGTCGGGGCGTACCGGCACTGCGAGCGGGTGGTGCGCGAGGAGGCCCGCAACTTCTCCTACGGGATCCGGCTGATGCCGGCCCCGAAGCGCCGGGCGATGAGCGCGGTGTACGCGTTCGCGCGCGGCATCGACGACATCGGCGACGGCCCGGAGCCGGCGTGCGTCCGGCTCGACCTGCTGGACCGGACGCGGCAGCGGCTGACGACCGTGCAGGAGGTGCTGCGGCGGCGGGTGGACGTCCGGGCGCTGGAGGGGCATCCGGTGCTGACCGCGCTGGCGGACGCGGCGGGCCGGTTCCCGATCCCCCTGGAGGCGTTCGAGGAGCTCATCGACGGCTGCGAGGACGACGTGCGCGGCGCCGACTACGAGACCTTCGACGACCTGCTGCGCTACTGCCAGCGGGTCGCGGGCTCGGTCGGGCGGCTGTCGCTCGGGGTGTTCGGGTCCGACGGCCGGCAGCGCGCCGAGGGCCTCGCCGACTCGCTCGGCGTCGCGCTCCAGCTCACCAACATCCTGCGCGACCTGCGCGAGGACCGGCTGGCGGGGCGGACCTACATCCCGGCCGAGGACCTCGCGCGGTTCGGCTGCACGCTGAAGCTGGACGAGTCGGGCGCGTTCATCGACCCGCCGTGGCGGCTGAACGAGCTGATCGGCTTCCAGGCGGAGCGGGCGCGGGCCTGGTACGCCGAGGGGCTGCGGCTCCTGCCGCTGCTGGACCGGCGCAGCGCGGCGTGCACGGCGGCGATGGCCGGGATCTACCGGCGGCTGCTGGAGAACATCGCCGCGCGCCCGCAGATCGCGCTGGACGCGCGGATGTCGCTGCCGACCTGGCAGAAGGCCGTGGTGGCGGCGCGCGCGCTGTCGGGGGTGGAGCGGTGAGCGTCGTCATCGTGGGCGGGGGCCTCGCGGGCATCAGCGCGGCGATCGCGCTGCAAGAGGCAGGCGTCGCGGTCACGCTGCTGGAGTCCCGGCCGTGGCTCGGCGGCGCCACCCACTCGTTCGGGCGGGGCGAGCTGAGCGTCGACAACGGCCAGCACGTCTTCCTGCGGTGCTGCACGGCGTACCAGGGGCTGCTGCACCGGCTGCGCGCCGACCACCTCGTCGAGGTGCAGGACCGGTTCGACGTGCCCGTCCTGCGGGCGGGCACGCCGCCGGCGCGGCTGCGCCGCTCGGGCCTGCCGAGCCCGCTGCACCTGCTGCCCTCGCTGGCCCGGTACGCGCCGCTGTCGGCCGCCGACCGGCTGAGGGCCGTGCGCGCCGCGCTGGGGCTGGCGCGCCTGGACCCCGCCGACCCCGTCCTCGACCAGGTCTCCGCCGGGGCGTGGCTGGCGCAGCGCGGGCAGCGGCCGTGGGCGCGGGAGGCCCTGTGGGGCCTGTTCCTCACGTCCGCGCTGAACGCCGAGGTGGACGACGCGGCGCTCGGCCTGTCGGCGATGGTGTGCCGGCGGGCCCTGTTCGGACGCCCCGACGCGGCCGACATCGGGGTGCCGCTCGTCCCGCTGGAGGAGCTGCACGGCGGCCCGGCGCTGCGGCGCATCGCGGAGATGGGCGGGACCGTCCGGCTGAAGGCCCGGGTGGAGTCCGTCACCGCCGACCCGAAGGTGGTCGTGGACGGGACGCCGATCGCCGCCGACGCGGTGGTCATCGCGGTGCCGCACGAGGCGGCGGCGCGGCTGCTGCCCGCCGAGGCGCTGCCGGACCCGCTGCGCTGGCCCGAGCTGGACGCCAGCCCGATCGTGAACGTGCACGTCGTCTACGACCGCAGGGTCATGGACGCGCCGTTCGCCGCCGCGGTCGGCTCGCCCGTCCAGTGGGTCTTCGACCGGACGGCGGTCAGCGGGCTGCGCCGCGGCCAGTACCTCGCGGTGTCGCTGTCGGCCGCCGACCCGTGGATCGACATGCCGACCGCCGAGCTGCGCTCGCGGTTCGTGCCCGAGTTGCGGCGGCTGCTGCCCGCCGCGTGGGGCGCGCAGGTCCGGGAGGTGTTCGTGACGCGGGAGCGGCGCGCGACGTTCCGGCAGCGCCCCGGCAGCGCGGCCGCCCGCCCCGGCGCGGCGACGCGCGCGCCGGGCCTGTACCTGGCCGGCGCGTGGACCGACACGGGCTGGCCCGACACCATGGAGGGAGCAGTGCGCAGTGGTCTCACCGCCGCCCGCCTGGTCCGCCGCCACCTGGAGAAGGTGAAGGACCGATGACGGCCGTGCCCGTTTCGCTGACCGATGTCCGTGAGCTGGTCGACGGGGCGCTGCGCGCCGCGGTCGGGCGGCTCGATCCGCGCACCTACCGGGTCGCGGCCTACCATCTCGGCTGGACCGACGAGGAGGGCCACCCGCGCAGGGCCCCGGCGGGCAAGGCGCTGCGCCCGGCCCTGGCGCTGCTGTCAGCGCGGGCCGCGCTGGCTCCCCCGGAGAGCGGGCTGCCGGGCGCCGTCGCCGTCGAGCTGGCCCACGCGTTCTCCCTCCTGCACGACGACATCATGGACCGCGACCGGACGCGCAGGCACCGCCCGGCGGCGTGGACCGTGTTCGGCGACGCGTCCGCGATCCTGGCGGGCGACGCGCTGCTGGCCCTCGCCGGCGAGGTCCTGCTGGAGGCGCCCGGCCAGGGGTCGGCGAGGGCGGCCCGCGCGCTGGCGGCCGCCGTCCGCCGCCTCGTCGCCGGGCAGTCCCTCGACATGGACTTCGAGACGCGCAGGCAGATCGGCGTGGACGAGTGCCTCACGATGGCGTCCGGCAAGACCGCCGCGCTGCTCGCGTGCTCGTGCGCGATCGGGGCGGTCCTGGACGGCGCGCCGGACCGGCTGTGCGCCGCGCTGGAGGCGTTCGGCGAGGACCTCGGCATCGCCTTCCAGCTGGTGGACGACCTGCTCGGCATCTGGGGCGACCCGGAGTCCACCGGCAAGCCCGCGCTGTCGGACCTGCGGTCCCGCAAGATGTCGCTGCCGGTCGTCGCCGCGCTGAACTCCGGGTCGCCGGAGGCCGCGCGGCTGGCCGAGCTGTACGCGCGGCCCCTGCCCGCCGAGGAGGAGGCGGCCGCGGAGGAACTGGCCGAGGCCGCCGGGCTGGTGGACGCGGCGGGCGGGCGCGCCTGGGCCGAGATGGAGGCGGAGAGCCGCATCCAGCGCGCCGCCGAGCACCTGCTCAACGCGCGGCTGCCGGACGCCGTCCGCGCCGAGTTCCTGCACATCGCCGACTTCGTCACCTGCCGGGACCACTGATGACGACGACAGAGCCCACCACAGAGCCCGCTCCAGAGCCCGCCACAGAGCCGGCCCCCGGGACGGCGCCCGCCGCGGGAGCGCCCGTCACCGTGGAGCCGCCGGCCGCCGGCGGGGCGGCCCGGACCAGGTCGGCCGCCGAGGCGCTGGAGGCCGCCCGCGACCACCTGCTCATGCTCCAGTCGCCGGAGGGCTGGTGGAAGGGCGAGCTGCAGACCAACGTGACGATGGACGCCGAGGACCTGCTGCTGCGCGAGTTCCTCGGCATCCGCGACGAGGCGGACACCCGCGAGACAGCGCGCTGGATCAGGTCCCAGCAGGCCGCGGACGGCACCTGGGCGAACTTCCACGACGGCCCGCCGGACCTGTCCACGACCGCCGAGGCGTACGTCGCGCTGCGGCTCGCGGGCGACCCGCCCGACGCGGGCCACATGGTCCGCGCCGCCGCCTTCGTCCGCGGCGGCGGCGGCATCCCCGCGACCCGCGTCTTCACGCGGTTCTGGCTGGCGATGTTCGGCCGCTGGCCGTGGGAGAGGCTGCCGGTGCTGCCGCCGGAGATGATGTTCCTGCCGCGCTGGTTCCCGCTGAACGTCTACGACTGGGCGTGCTGGGCGCGGCAGACGATCGTCCCGCTGACGGTGGTGGCCGCGCTGCGCCCCGTCCGGCCGCTGCCGTTCTCGCTCGACGAGCTGTATCCCGGCTACGACGTCCCCCCGGCGCGCCGCCGGGGCCTGTCGGGGTGGGACGCGGCGTTCGGGGCGCTCGACCTGGCCCTGCACGCGTACGAGCGGCGCCCGGCGAAGGGGGTGCGCAGGGCCGCGCTGCGCCGCGCCGCCGACTGGATCATCGCGCGGCAGGAACGCGACGGGTCCTGGGGCGGGATCCAGCCGCCCTGGGTGTACTCGCTGCTCGCGCTGCACCTGCTCGGCTACGGCCTCGACCACCCGATCGTCCGGCGGGGCCTGGACGGGCTGGAGCGGTTCACGATCCGCGACGACCGGGGGCGGCGCCTGGAGGCGTGCCAGTCCCCCGTCTGGGACACGGCGCTCGCGATGAACGCCCTGGCCGACGCGGGCCTGCCCGCCCGGCACCCCGCCCTGGACCGGGCCGCCGAATGGCTGATCGGCGAGGAGGTGAGGGGCCCCGGCGACTGGTCGGTGCGGCGCCCCGACCTCCCCCCGGGCGGCTGGGCGTTCGAGTTCGACAACGACTGCTACCCCGACACCGACGACACCGCCGAGGTCGTCCTCGCGCTCGGCCGCGCCGGGCATCCGATGGCCGAGCCGGCGATCGAGCGGGGCGTGCGCTGGATGGCGGGGATGGCCTCCCGGGACGGCGGGTTCGGCGCGTTCGACGCCGACAACACCCGCGCCCTGTGCCGCAGGCTGCCGTTCTGCGACTTCGGCGAGGTGATCGACCCGCCGTCCGCCGACGTCACCGCGCACGTGGTGGAGGCGATGTCCCACCGCGGCATGGCCGACTCGCAGGTGGTCAAGCGGGCCGTCGTGTGGCTGCTGAAGGCGCAGGAGCCGGACGGGTCCTGGTTCGGCCGCTGGGGCGCCAACCACGTGTACGGGACCGGCAGCGTCGTGCCCGCCCTCATCGCGGCGGGCGTGCGGCCGGGCAAGCCGGCGATCCGCGACGCGGTCGCCTGGCTCGAGCGCCACCAGCGCGACGACGGCGGGTGGGGCGAGGACCTGCGCTCCTACCGGGACCGGACGTGGATCGGGCACGGCGCCTCCACGCCCTCGCAGACCGCGTGGGCGCTGCTCGCCCTGCTGGCCGCCGGCGAGCACGGACCGGCCGTCGAGCGCGGGGTCCGCTGGCTCGTCGAGCACCAGCGGCCGGACGGCACGTGGGACGAGGACCACTTCACCGGCACCGGCTTCCCGGGCGACTTCTACATCAACTACCACCTGTACCGGCTCGTGTTCCCGCTGTCGGCGCTCGGCCGGTACCTGAAGGAGATCTCCTAAATGGCGATGCCACTGCGCCAGAGCCTGCGCGTCGGCGGGTACGTCCTGCGCAACAAGCTGGCGGGGCGGACGAGATACCCCCTGATCATGGAGCTGGAGCCGCTGTTCGCGTGCAACCTGGCGTGCGCGGGATGCGGCAAGATCCAGCATCCGGCGGACGTGCTCAAGCAGCGGATGCCGGTCGAGCAGGCGGTCGCGGCGGTCCGCGAGTGCGGTGCGCCGATGGTGTCGATCGCGGGCGGCGAGCCGCTGATGCATCCGCGGATCGGCGAGCTGGTCGCCGAGCTGGTGCGGATGAAGCGGTACGTGTTCCTGTGCACGAACGCCGCGCTGATCCCGAAGAAGATCGATCTGTTCCGGCCGTCCCGCTACTTCGCGTGGGCGGTGCACGTCGACGGGCTGCGCGAGCGGCACGACGCGTCCGTCTGCAAGGAGGGCGTGTTCGACCAGGCGGTGGACGCGATCCGGATGTGCCGGGAGCGGGGGTTCCGGGTCACGACGAACACGACCGTGTTCAACACCGACACCCCGCAGACCGTCATCGAGGTGCTCGACTACCTCAACGACGAGCTCCGCGTCGACCAGATGATGATCTCGCCCGCGTACGCCTACGAGAAGGCGCCCGACCAGGACCACTTCCTCGGCGTGCAGGAGACCCGCGCCCTGTTCCGCAAGACGTTCGCCGACGGGCGCCGCGAGCGGTGGCGGTTCAACCACTCGCCACTGTTCCTGGACTTCCTGGAGGGGAAGGTCGACTTCCCGTGCACGGCGTGGGCCATCCCGTCGTACTCGCTGAAGGGCTGGCAGCGGCCCTGCTACCTGATGGACGACGGCTACACCGCGACCTACCAGGAGCTCCTCGACACCACCGACTGGGACGCCTACGGGCGGGGACGCGACGAGCGGTGCGCGAACTGCATGGCGCACTGCGGCTACGAGCCCACCGCCGTGTTCGCGACCATGGGCTCGCTCAAGGAGTCGCTGCGCGCCATGCGGAGCATCTGAGCCCGCGGCGTCCGATCACTCCGGCCCTTTGCGCAGTTCCTCGAAGACGTCGCGGACGGCGTCCATCAGCGCGTCGGCGTCGTCCGTCAGACCGGGGTCGGCGGAGAGGCCGAAGCACAGGTCGCGGTGGACGCCGAGCCCGGCGATCGCCAGGGGCGTGCCGGGGGCGAGCGGGACGATCGGGTAGACGGCGGTGAGCGGGGCGCCGCACAGGCGCAGAAGCCGGTCGGGCCCCGGAAGGCTCGACACGGTGCCCTGCAGGAACCGGCCGCTGTAGGACATGCGCGCGAAGCGGGCGTGCAGCGGCGGCGGCATCAGCCGCCCGGCCTGCCACATGACGAACCACGCCGCCTGCGCCCGCGTCCCGGACCGCAGCACCCGGCTGCGCCGGGCGATCAGGGCGAGCCGGTCGACCTCGGCCATCTTCCCGATCGGCAGGTCCACCATCACCGCGGTGGTGTGGTTGCCCACCATCGCGCTGCCCGGCGGCCGCATCATCAGCGGGACCGCGACGCGGCACGTGCCGGGCCGGCCGTCCTCCTCGCTGACGCTCCGGTTCAGGGCGCCCGCGACCGCGCACAGCACGACGTCGGTGACGCGGGCGCCGTGGCGGCGGGCGACGTCGCGCACCGTGCCGAGCGGGAGGACCATGGTGCCGAACCGGCGCTCGCTCGTCCCTGCGGCGGGCAGCGGCTCCGGCCTGCCGACGGCGGTGGCGAGCTGGCCGAGGCCGACCACGGTGGCCAGCGCCTTGCGCAGCGGCGCCCGGGGAGGCGCGGCGACCGGCTCGGGCGGCGGCTCCATCAGGTACACGGCCTGCGCCACGATGCCGACGCCGTCGGCGACCACGTGGTGCATCATGTAGACGACCGCCGTACGGCCCGGCTCGGCGCCCTTCAGCACGACCATCCGCCAGGGCGGCCGGTCCAGCGGCAGGGCCTCGGACTGGAGCCCGGCCACCTCGGCGCGCAGCCCGGCCATCCCGTCGACCCGCTTCTCGACGACGTGCCACTCCCAGTCGATCCGGTCGAGGTCGCGCCAGACGGGGCGGCGCCAGCGGCCCCGGTGGACGAGCCGCTGCCGGAAGCGGGGCAGCCCGTCGAGGCGCTCCTCGATCACCCGGACGAGGTCGGCGCGGCCGACGTCCTCCCGCGAGGTGTCGAGCATGATGACGCCGCCGGGATGCTGCGGGGCCTCGGGCGTCTCCACCGCGAGGAAGAACGCGTCCGGCCCCTGGACGCGCGACGCCTTCGGCCGCGCGAAGCGCTCGGCCAGGTACACCGGCACGACGACGAACGGCACGGCGGCCAGGGCGTCGAGCAGGTAGTGGTTCGCGGTCGCCAGGATGACGTAGAGGGTGACCAGGATGTGCACGGTGTTCAGCCCCTGCACCCAGCGCCTGGCCTTCACGCGCGCGAGCTCGACGCCGACCCACAGTGTCCAGGCCATGTGCAGGGACGGGACGGCGGCGAACTCGTCGGCGTGCTTCACCAGCGGGGACCCCCACGACCCCCAGGTGCGGCCGTTGGTGACGGTGTCGACGAAGCCGAGGCCGGCGGGCATGAGCCTGGGCGGCATGACGGGGTACAGCGCGAAGCACGTGAGGCCGGCGAGGTTGAGCATGACGAAGGCGTTGCGGGCCGTGCGGTAGCGCTCGGGGTGGCGCAGGAACAGCCAGACCAGCAGGGCGAGCGCGCTGGCGACGTAGGTGATGGCGTACTCGTAGTTGGCGAGGACCCGCAGGACGGGCTGGCCGGAAAGCCAGCCGTTGAGGGCGGGCTCCACGTCGATGTGCAGGGCCCGTTCCAGCGCGTACAGCGACTCCCCGTGCTCGCGGGCCGCCGCCTTCCTCGCCTGCTCGGGCAGCATCGTCACCACCGAGTAGAGCGCGAAAACCGCCAGGCCGAGCGCGAGCTCGTTCCTGGCGCGGAGCCTCCTGACGCCCGTGGCGCCCGGGGTGAAGACCGCGTCCTGCGCGGCGACCGCTTCCTGTGTGCCCATCGTCCCCCTCGCTCACGGTGGTACCCACGGACGCGCGCGATCAGACGGCCTTGGCCGCATTCGGAGGCTTTGGCCGGTTTGTCCCGCGACCGCGGTCGCGCATCGATCCGAATCCGGGGAACCATCTGGCCGATCCGTACGTCTTCGATATATCGTTGTCGTATCGCGAGAGGTCATAGAGAGCTCTCAGAAGGTGGTGCAGAACATGGGGCACATGCACGGCCGCGGGCCCTGGGGCCGCGGCGACTTCCCGAACTTCGGCGCCCTGTTCGGCGGCGGGCCGGGCCCCTGGGGCCCGCCCGGCGGATTCGGCCACGGGCCCGGTCCGCGCCCGCCGTGGGCGCGGGGGCGCGGCGGCCCGTGGGGCCGGAGCGCCAAGGCCCGCAAGGGCAACGTCCGGGCGGCGATCCTCGTCCTGCTGGCCGAGGAGCCGCGCAACGGCTACCAGATCATCCAGGAGATCAACGAGCGCAGCGACGGGGCCTGGAAGCCGAGCCCCGGCGCGGTCTACCCGGCGCTGCAGCAGCTCGCGGACGAGGGGCTGATCGCGGGCGACGAGTCCGGCGGCCGCCGCACCTTCCGTCTCACCGACGAGGGCCGCGCCTACACGGAGGAGAACGCCGAGCGGCTGGCCGAGCCGTGGGCGGAGATGACGCCCGAGTTCGGCGAGGGCGTCCCGGAGCTGTTCAAGCAGGCCGCGCAGACCGGGGCCGCGGTGATGCAGATCGTCCACTCCGGCTCGCCCGAGCAGGTCGCGCAGGCGCGCGACGTCCTGTCGGAGACCCGCCGCAGCCTGTACCGCATCCTGGCCGACGACCTGGACGGCCCCGGGCCGACGGCCGACGACACCGAGGAGTGATCATGGTCCGGCACGACGAGATCCGCGTCGGCGACGCCGAGCGCGACGCCGTCATGGTCGCCCTGCACGACCACTTCGCCGAGGGCAGGCTCGACCGGCCCGAGCTCGACGAGCGGCTGGAGTCCGTGCTGGCCGCCAAGACGCACGGCGACCTGCGCGCCCTCGTCCGGGACCTGCCGTCCCCGACCGGGCTGCCCGAACCCGCGAAGGAGGCCCCGTGGGGGTCCCCGCTCGGGCACGCGTGGGGGCCGGGCACGGCGGTCGGGTTCGGCGGCCCGGGGCACCCTGCCTGGCACCGCCGTCAGCGGCACATGGCCCACCGCCGCCGGCCCGGGCCTCTCTTCCCGGCGTTCCCGCTCCTGTTCGCGGCGTTCATGGTGCTCGCCTTCACGGCCGGGCCCGGCACGGGGTTCCTGGTCGTCCTGCAGATCGCGCTGGCCGTCTGGGTCGTGCGCGCGGTCCTGCTGGCGTTCGGCGTCCGCCGGGCCCGCCGCCACGCCCCCGGCTCCTGACGCGGGGGCGGTTCAGGCGGCCGCCGGGACGCAGCGGTCGGGGACGGCGTCGCGGAGGGCCCGCAGGCCGCGCGCGACCAGCGGGTGGCCTCGGCCGCCGCGCCGCACGCAGGTCAGCACGCGCCGCTTCGGGACGCCGTCCCCGATGAGCGGCACCCGCACGACCGGCTGGTCGGCCTGCCCGCCGGCCAGCCGCGGCACGAGGGAGACCCCGAGGCCGTTGGCGACCAGGGCCCAGATCACCGACCAGGTCGTGACGTTGTGCGCGATCCGCGGCGTGAACCCGGCGGCGGCGCAGTAGGCCATGACCTGCTGGTGGTGGGCGCAGCCGTGGACGCTGATCCACGGCTCGCCCGCGGCGTCCTCCAGCCGGACGCGGTCGCGCAGCGCCAGCGGATGTCCCGCCGGGACGATGAGGTCGAGCGCCTCCTCCAGCAGCGGCTCGCGGTCGAAGCGCGGATCGCCCGCCGGCGGCGCGCCGGGGGTCGGCTCGATCACCGCGATGTCGGTCTCCCCCGCCGCGAGCAGCCCGACGGCCTCGTCGGTGTCGCACTCGCGGACCTCGACCACGAGGTCCGGGTCGTCCCGCAGCAGGGCGCCGGCGGCGGGGGCGACGAGCCCCGAGACGGCCGTGGTGAACCCGCACATGCGCAGCGGCCCCGCCGCCCCGGCGCGGTGCGACTCCAGGTCGGCCAGGGCCTCCTCCCACCGGGCGAGGAGGCCGTCGGCGTGCCCGATCAGCAGGTGCGCGGCCGGGGTCAGCCGCACCCGGCGGCCCTGCGGCTCCAGCAGCGGCACCTTCAGCTCCCGCGCCAGCTCGCGCAGGTGGTGGGAGACCGCCGAGGGCGTCAGGTGCATCGCCTCCGCCGCGGACGTGACGGTCCCGTACTGGTGGACGAGCCTCAGCATGTGCAGCCGGCGCAGGTCGATCATGCAAGCATCTTGCACGATTCCCTGCGGAAATCTGAAATGGACGGAAACGTTCGCCCCGTCGCAGACTGCTGCCATGAGCGAACCGACCACTCTCGTTTCCCGGCACCTCACCAGCGACGGCGTCGTCACCTGGACGCGCTGCGCCTGCGGGCGGCTGCGGATGGACCTCGTCCCCGCGGGCGGCGGGCGGGGCCTGGCCGCGGGCCCGTGCCCGCACCGCGGTCAGGACCCGTCGAGCGTGAGCTCGTAGTGCAGCGTCCGGTAGCCCTTCAGCTTGTGGGCCAGCGGCACCGCCACCCCCTGCAGGAGCGGATGCTTGCGGGCGAGCAGCCGGCGGATCGGCCGCGCCTCCTGCTCGCTGAGCAGGCGGACGCGGCCGCGCGCCTCCGGGCCGGTGACCCTGCCCCGGAAGGTGCTCGGCGCGAGCTCCACCTCCGGATTGCGCGCCAGCCGCCTGGCCTTGAACGCCTTGTCGTAGGTGCGGAAGTAGGCGCGGTCGCCGCGGACGACGACGTTCACGGGCGTCCCGACCGGCGTCCCGTCCTTGCGGTAGCTGGTCAGCAGGACCGTGCGCTGCTTCTTCAGCTTCTCAAGCGTCGATGTGGTGTCCATACCCGGGAGACGGGAGCGCCGTCCCGGGATGTGACATCACCGCGCACCGAGGTCATCCCGTGCGGAGCGCCGCCGCCTCGGAGGCGAGCTCGCGGACGCGGTCCCAGTCGCCCTCGCGGACGGCGTCCGCGGGGGTGAGCCAGGAGCCGCCGACGCAGCCGACGTTGCCGAGCGCGAGGTACTCGGCGGCGTTGCGCAGGCCGATCCCGCCCGTGGGGCAGAACCGGATCTGCGGAAGCGGCCCGCCGAGCGCCTTCAGGTAGGCGGCGCCGCCCGCCGCCTCGGCCGGGAAGAACTTCATCGCCGTGACCCCGCCCTCCAGCAGGGCGATCGCCTCGGAGGCGGTGGCGACGCCCGGCAGGAACGGCAGGCCCGTCGCGACCATCGCCGCCTGGAGGCGGGACGTGCAGCCGGGGCTGACGAGGAACCTCGCCCCGGCGGCCGCCGAGCGCTCGGCGTCCTCGGGGCGCACGACGGTCCCCGCGCCCACCACGGCGTCCGGGACCTCGGCGGCGATCCGCGTGATCGCCGCCAGCGCGGACGGCGTGCGCAGCGTCACCTCGATCACGGGGAGGCCGCCCTCCACCAGGGCGCGGGCCAGCGGGACGGCGGCGTCGGCGTCGTCCAGCACCACCACGGGGATGACGGGCGCGAGGTCGAACAGGTCTTCGGCGATCATGCGGGCTCCAGGTCGGGCAGGCTCTGCGCGAGCCGGGCGGCGGCGCCGACGAGGGCCGGGCCGGGATGGACGATGAGAGCGGTCGGGATGGCGCGCAGGTAGTCCTCGACGGGGGGCTTCCCCTCGAACCGGGCCCGGAACGCGCTGCCCCGCAGCACGTCCACGATCCGCGGCAGGATCCCGCCGCCGAGATAGACGCCGCCCCGCGCGCCGAGCGTGAGGGCGACGTTGCCCGCGTGCGACCCGAGCAGCGCGCAGAACATCTCCACGGCCTCGCGGCTCAGGGGGTCGTCGCGGTCCTCGCTGATCTGCCGCGGGGTCAGGTCCAGCGCGGGCCGGCCGTCGATCGCGGCGAGGTACCGGCGGATGCGGGCCAGCCCCGCCCCCGACAGCAGGTACTCGGCGGAGGCCGCGCCCTTCTCGGCGCGCAGCAGCCGCGCCACCAGGAGCTCGCGGTCGGTCGCGGCCGGGACGTCGACGTGGCCGCCCTCGCCGGGCAGGGGCACGGGGCCCGACGGCGTCCGGACGAGCCCGGCGACGCCGAGGCCCGTGCCGGGCCCGACCACCGCGAGGGGCGCGCCGGGGTCCGCGTCGCCCCGCCCGATGGGAACGAGGTCGTCGCCACCGAGGTGCGGCAGGGCCAGGGCGAGCGCCTCGAAGTCGTTGATGACGTCGAGATGCGCCAGGCCGAGATGGGCCCGCACCGCCTCCGGGTCGCCCTTGGGCCAGCCCGCGTTGGTCAGATGGAACGTGCCATTCACGACGGGGCCCGCCACGGCCAGGCACGCCGCCACCGGGCGCGCGCCGACCGCGTCGAGGTAGGCGGCCGCGGCCTCCGCGAGGCCCGGATAGTCGCGGGTCGGCAGCGCCCGGACCTCCGACAGGGCGCCGTCCGGGCCGTCGATCAGAGCGAACCGGGCATTGGTGCCGCCCACGTCCGCGACCAGCCACTCGGCTCCGCTCAGTGATACCTGTGGGGGTGCGACCCCCCACTCCCCCCGGTCCGCTCCGCTCATGACGAGAAGACCCCCGCCCCGCGTTCGGCCGGGCCCACGGCGGCGCGGAACGACTGGAACAGCTCCCGCCCCGTGCCGTAGGTCTGGTCGGGCGGCCCCTCGGCGGGCGCGCGGGCGGCGAGCTCCTCGTCCGGGACGAGCACCTTCAGCACCCCGGCGTCCGCGTCGAGCCGGACGACGTCTCCGTCGCGGACGCGGGCGAGCGGACCTCCGGCCGCGGCCTCCGGCGACACGTGGATCGCGGCGGGCACCGCGCCGGACGCGCCCGACATGCGGCCGTCGGTCACCAGCGCGACGCGGTGCCCCCGGTCCTGGAGCACCGACAGCGGCGGGGTGAGCCGGTGCAGCTCCGGCATGCCGTTCGCGCGCGGCCCCTGGTTGCGGACGACCGCCACGACGTCGCGGTCCAGCTCCCCGGCGGCGAACGCCTCCTGGAGCGCCTCCTGCGAGTCGAACACCCGCGCGGGGGCCTCGATGGTCCGGTGCTCGGGCCTGACCGCCGACACCTTGACGACCGCTCGCCCGAGGTTGCCGCGCACGGTGTGCAGGCCGCCGTGCGTGTCGAACGGCTCGGCGGCCGGGCGCAGGACCTCGGTGTCGCCGGAAACCCCGGGCGCCTCCCGCCACTCGACCTTGCCGCCGGCGAGCTCGGGGACGTTCCGGTAGGCCGCGAGGGTGTCGCCGCCGACCGTGCGCGCGTCCTCGTGCAGGAGCCCGGCGTCGATCAGCTCGCCGATGAGGAACGCGGTGCCACCCGCCGCGTGGAAGTGGTTCACGTCGGCGGTGCCGTTCGGGTACAGGCGGGTGAGCAGCGGCGTGACCTTGGACAGCTCGTCGAAGTCGTCCCAGGTCAGCTCGATGCCCGCCGCGGCGGCCATGGCCACCAGGTGCAGCGTGTGGTTGGTCGAGCCGCCCGTCGCGAGCAGCGCGACGACGCCGTTGACGAACGCGCGCTCGTCGAGCATCTCCCCGATCGGGGTGTAGCCCTCGCCCAGGTCCGTGATCTTGAGGATGCGCCGGCCCGCCGCCTCGGTGAGGCCGTCGCGCAGCTTCGTGCCCGGCGGGACGAAGCTGGCGCCCGGCAGGTGCAGGCCCATGACCTCCATGAGCAGCTGGTTGGAGTTGGCCGTCCCGTAGAAGGTGCAGGTGCCGGGCGAGTGGTAGGACGCGGCCTCGGCGGCGAGCAGCTGCTCGCGCCCGATCTCCCCCGCCGCGTACCGCTTGCGGACCTTGGCCTTCTCGGCGTTCGGCAGCCCCGAGGCCATCGGACCGGCGGGCACCAGGATCGCCGGCAGGTGCCCGAACGACAGGGCCCCGATCACCAGCCCCGGCACGATCTTGTCGCACACGCCGAGCAGCAGCGCGCCGTCGAACATGTCGTGCGACAGCGCCACGGCCGTCGCCATCGCCACCACGTCCCGGCTGAACAGCGACAGCTCCATGCCGGCCCGGCCCTGGGTGATGCCGTCGCACATGGCGGGGACGCCCCCGGCGAACTGGGCCGTGCCGCCCCCCGCGCGGATCGCGGACTTCAGGATGTCGGGGTAGTCCTGGAGCGGCTGGTGCGCGGACAGCATGTCGTTGTACGCCGACACGATCGCGATGTTCGGCGTGGCGTCGCCGCGCAGCCACAGCTTGTCCTGGACGCCGCAGGCGGCGAAGCCGTGCGCGAGGTTCGCGCACCCCATCCCGCTGCGCACCGGGCCCTGGGAACGGGCCTCGCCGATCCGCTTCAGGTACGCGCCGCGGGGTCCGGCGCTCCGCTCGACGACGCGCCGGGTCACTGCCGCCAGCACGGGATGCACAGCCATCAGATGCTCCAAGACCAGGGGGGATCGCTCGATCACCAAACTAGCGAGACATCGGTCACCTGTTCAACCGTACTTATGAACTTCAGATGACAAAAGTTCGGATGTTCGTCGAACTGGACGCACGAAAGCCCCGGGTGCTTGACTGGCCGGATGCCCCGCCCCGTCACCCGCCCGGCCACCGGCGGCGACATGCTGCGCCTGATCCGCGAGGACGGCGTGGCCACCCGCGCCGAGCTCGGCCGCATCACCGGGCTCTCCCGGCCCGCCGTGGCGTCCCGCGTCGCGGCCCTGATCCGGCGCGGCCTGGTGGTCGAGCGCGCCGACGGGCCCTCCACGGGCGGGCGCCCCCCGGCCCGGCTGGAGTTCAACGCGGCGGGAGGCTCCGTCCTGCTCGCCAACCTCGGCCAGTCCCGGGGCCAGCTCGCCGTCTGCGACCTCGCCGGCACGACCCTCGCCCGCGCCGACGGGCCCCCGGCGGAGGTGAGCCCGGGCAGGACGCTCCCGCGCCTGTTCGAGCAGTGGGAGGCCCTCCTCGCCGAGTCCGGCGCCGACGCGTCGAGCATCCGCGGGGTCGGGCTCGGCGTCCCCGACGCCGTCGAGCACGTGGCCGGGAGCTGGGACGCGATGGAGATCGGCGCCCCCATCTCCGAGCGCTTCGGCGTCCCCGCCTACCTCGACAACGAGGTCAACGCCGCCGCCCTCGGCGAGCACCAGGCCCACCCCGGCGTCGGCGACCTCCTGTTCGTGAAGGTCTCGACCGGGATCGGCGCGGGCATCATCGCGGGCGGCCGCATCCAGCGCGGCGCCCTCGGCGCGGCCGGGGAGATCGGCCACATCCCCGTGCCCGTCCCCGGCGAGGCCCCCTGCCGCTGCGGCAACGTGAACTGCGTCGAGGCCGTCGCCGGCGGCACCGCCCTGCTGGCCCGCTCCCCCGCCGAGGACCTGCCCGCCCTGGCGGCGCTGGCCCGCTCCGGCGACCCGGCGACCGTCGCCCTGCTCCGCGACGCCGGCCGCCGCATCGGCGAGGTCGTCGCCACCGCCGTGAACCTCCTCAACCCCGCGGTCGTCGTCCTGGGCGGCGACCTCGCGGGCGCGGACGAGCCCCTGATCGCGGGCGTGCGCGAGATCGTCTACCAGCGCGCCACGGCGCTGGCGACCCGGGACCTGCGCATCGAACCGAGCCGCCTGGGCGAGAGCGCGGGCCTGACCGGCTGCGCCGCCATGGTCCTGGATCGCATCCTGTCCCCCGACGCCGTCGACGCGGCCGCCGCCGGCGCCTGAGAAGCACCAGGCCTGAAGCACGGGCCTGAAGCACGGGCCTGAGAAGCGCGGGCCGTGCGGGAAGGGCGCCCGCGCTTTCGTGCGCGACGCGGCGTTAGCACACCCGGGCGACGGGTCGCCACCGGGCGACGTGGCAGCCATCGGACATGACACGCCAAACCACGCCCTTGACCCAATGGGCAAAGCGATCATGTTTTCTAGTGACGACAAACTCGACATTTCCCCAGATTGTGGAATGACGAGCGGCGATCATTGTCACTCTCCGCACAGGGACGACGCGTACATCCCCCGCCAGGTAAGACTTTTCTACCGGCCGCGAATAGGTCCGACTAAAGAGATTGACTGGCGTTTCCGGGGGATTCGTGGTTACCGTGTCCTTGCTCAATGAAAGCAACATCCGATCGTTCTTTGACTTTTGACCCCAAAAGACAAAAACGATCAATAACTCCGCCCGGGCGGTCCAGGCGGTCCGGGGCGGAAAAGGGAGAGTGCGAGCGGGGATGGCGGACTTCCATTTCAGTGTCCTGTCCGGGGCGGCCGCCGCGGAGAGCGACGACACCCGCCTGCTCGACGTCCTCGACCGGGCGCTCGGCGCGGCGGCCGGCCCGCTCCGCTGGAAGTCGCTGCGCAGCGGGATGTGGGCCCACGTCCGCCCCGAGAACGGCGAGTGTCCCCAGCAGGGCTGGAAGCTGCACGTCTCCGCGACGCCGGCTTCGGCCCAGGACGTGCTGGCCCGCTCGCTGCCCGTGCTGCTGGCGGGCCGTTCCATGTTCAAGTTCGCCGCCACCCGCGACCATGTCGCGGCCATGAACGCGCGCAACACCTCGCGCGGCCATTCCGGGAAGTTCATCACCGTCTACCCGGTCGACGACGA
Source organism: Actinomadura verrucosospora (assembly GCF_039540335.1). Taxonomy (NCBI): domain Bacteria; kingdom Bacillati; phylum Actinomycetota; class Actinomycetes; order Streptosporangiales; family Thermomonosporaceae; genus Actinomadura; species Actinomadura verrucosospora. The sequence goes on from NZ_BAABEV010000013.1 coordinate 115,588, forward strand.
CGAGGCCGTCCGCCTCGCGGCGGAACTGCACGTGGCGACCGCGGGCCTGCCCGGGCCGCGCATTCTGTCCGACCGCCCCTACGGGCCGGGCAGCCTCGTGCATTACCGCTATGGAGCGTTCGTCGAGGTGCGCCGCATCACCAACGACGGATTCTACGCGTGGATGATTCTCGACCCGGACGGCAATCCCGTGGAAGACCGCCGCGGTGCGACGTACACGCCGCCGCCCTGGGCCGCCTGCCCATTCCCCCAGGACGTCCCGCCGACGGAAAAGCAGAACGACACAGACGCGGGCGATAGCACCGAAAGCACCCGGAAGAGCACCACCGAGAATGGCGCCGTCCGAAACGGAAAAGGCGTTCGGATCGGGTCGCGGTTCACCGTCCACGAGGCGATCCGCCACACCAACAAGGGCGGCGTGTACCGGGCGACGGACACCGAGACCGGCGAGGCGATCGTCATCAAGGAGGGCCGCCCGCACGTGGACGTCGACGCCAAGGGGCGCGACACCCGCGACCGGCTGCGGACGGAGGCCCGCGTGCTGGAGGCTGTCGACGCCCTGGGCATCGCCCCGCGCCCGGTGGCGCTCTTCGCCCAGGCGGGCCACCTCTTCCTGGCGGAGGAGATGATCCCGGGCACCTCCCTGCGGCAGTGGATCGCCGACGTGATCGGCGACGCCGGGTGGGGCCCGCACGTGCCCCCCGTCCTGGAGATGTGCGGGCGCCTGGCCGATCTGATGGCGAAGGCGCACGAGGCCGGGCTCATCGTGCGCGACTTCAACCCGAGCAACATCATGGTGCGCCCGGACGGCGCCCCGGTGATGATCGACCTGGAGCTGGCCCTCACCGCCGACGACGGCGAGCGGGAGGGGATGCGGGTGGGCACCCCCGGCTACAGCGCGCCGGAGCAGATGTCCGGCGCCGCACCGGACCCGGCGGCGGACTACTTCGCCCTCGGCGCGACGCTCTGCCACGTCCTCACCGGCGGGCCGCCCTACTTCCTGGACGAGAGCCCCGCGGCCAGGCCGCTGAGCGAGCGCCTGGCGGAATGGCTGGCCGCCCGCACCCTGGACCTCGACCTGCCCGGCTCGCTGGCCCCGCTCCTGCTCGGCCTGATGGCCGACGAGCCCGGCCGTCGCTGGACCCCGCACCGGGCACGGGAGGCCCTGGCCCGGATGCGCCCGGATCACGCGGCGGGGAGCCCCGGGACGCAGCGCGGCCCGGTGGAGCCGGACGGCGGCGCATCGCGGGCCGCCCGCCCCCCGTCGCTGCGGCAGCAGTGCCGGCTGTCCGTCGCCGGGATCGTCGACCAGCTGATCACCACCATGGACCCGGAGTCGGCCGAGACGCTCTGGCCCGCCTCGTGCGTCCACGGCGCGCCCGACCCGTGCTGCCTCCAGCACGGGGCCGCGGGAACCCTGGGCGCCCTGACCCGGTGCTACGAGGTCGAGGCCGAACCGCGCCTGGCCGAGGCCATCGCCGGCGCCGGCCACTGGATCCTGCGGCGGCTGGACGAGGACGGCGGCCGTCCCCCCGGGCTGTACTTCGGCACGGCGGGCGCCACGTGGGCGGTGCTGGACGCCGGCCTCGCCCTGGCCGACGCCGACCTCGTCGAGGGCGCTCTCGCCGTCGCCGACCGGCTTCCGGAGGCGGTCCCCAGCCCGGACGTGACGCACGGGACGGCGGGCCTCGGGTTCACGGCCCTGCACCTGTGGTCCCGCACCGGGCGGGCGCGGTTCGCCGAGCGCGCCCGCGCCGCCGCCGACGCCCTCGCCGAGACCGTCCAGGAGCAGGAGGGCGGGCTCGACTGGAGCACGCCCGCCGAGATCGAGTCCAAGCTCGCCGGCCGGCGCTACTACGGGTTCGCGCACGGCGTCTCGGGCGTCGGATCCTTCCTGCTCGCCTGCGCCGGGTCGGTCGGCGGCGACGCCCACCGGGCGCTCGCCTCCCGGGTCGGGGAGACGCTGCTCGACACCATGATCGACACTGGGCGGTCGGCGATGTGGGCGGCCAGCTCCGGCGACATCGCCACCGCGCCGTACTGGTGCCACGGCTCGGCCGGCATCGGCGGCTTCCTCGGCCGCCTCGGCCGGGCGACCGGTGACGGGCGCTTCCTGCGGGCCGCCGAGATGTCCGCCCGCGCGGTCATGGACAACCGCTGGCGCGCGATCCTCGGGCAGTGCCACGGCCTGGCCGGCAACGGCGACTTCCTGCTCGACATGGCCGCGCTCACCGGCGCCGAGCGGTACCGGGACGACGCGTGGCGGCTGGCCCAGGTCATCCTGGCCAACCGGGCGCACCGCGGCGGACGGGTGGTGTTCCCCGACGAGCAGGGCGGCGTCTCGACCTCCTGGGGAGACGGCCTGGGCGGCATCCTCGGCTTCCTGGTGCGCCTCCAGCACGGGACGTCGCGGCTGTGGACGGCCGACGACGCCGCCGCGCACCCCGCCGATGGCGCCGAACCGTCGATCGCGGGGCGGGTGTCATGACCGAGACCCTTCCGGATCTTCCGCCCGTGCCGAGCCGCTTCGGCTTCGCCTTCTCCGCCGACGGCCGCTGGGCCACCTGCCTGCGGTCCGCGCAGGACAGCGTCGTCCTGGAGCGCTGGGACCTGACCTGGCCGCGGCCGTCCCTTCGGACGCTCGACGACGCCGCCCTCCCGGGCCGGACCGAGGAACGGATCATCGATCGCGGCACCGGGGCGCTGCCGCTGAACGACGGCCGCGTCCTGGTCGTGCGGCCCGCGGTCGGCGAGCACGGGGAGCCCGCGGGCCACGGAACCCTCGCCGCCGCCGAGCCGACCCCCGCCGGACTCCGGATCACCCGGTCGTGGCCGGTGCCGCGGATGCTCGCCGGGTTCCTGCTGGCCGCCCCGGGGCAGGCGCAGGTCGCGGTGCTCGTGGTCGTCGAGAACGAGCGGCACTCGCGGATCTGGCGGGTCTCGCCCGCGTCCCCCGTCCTGGAGCCGGTGCTGCGGATCCCCGGCGTGCTGTCGGGGGGCGTCTGGGCCGACGAGGGCCGCGTCCTCGCCCTCGACCGCGACGGCGCCGGCCAACGCACCGAGGGCATCCTGGTCGACCTGCGCGAACGCGGCTGGCGGCCCTTCTGGTCGGTCTCCGACACCACCGCCGACCGGATCGCGGCCTACAGCCCGCGCTCGGGCGTCCTCGCGGTGACCACCACCCTGCCGGGCGCGCAGCAGCGGGGCGCGCCGCAGATCGGGCTGCGGCTGCCCGGCGGCGGGCCCGTCCGCTTCCCCGAGGCCCTCAACCGGTCGGCCGCCCACCGGACGCCCCTGGCCTTCGACGCCTCCGGCGAGCGGCTGCTCGTCCGGGAGATCGCCGGCGCGACCGCCCGCCTGGCCGTGTACGCCACCGGCAGCGACCGGATCACCCCGGTCCCCGGCCCGCCCGGCATGCTCTGGCCGCCCGCCCACTGGGCCGGGGACGGCCGGATCCACGTCCGCTTCTCGGCCCCGCACCAGCCGCCGACCCTCGCGACGGTGCGGAGTCCCGCGCGCTCCGGCTGGGACATGGCCGCGCACCCCTCCGACGGCGCGGCGGCCTGGCGGCACGCCGAGCTCGTCGAGCTGCCCGGCCCGGTGGGGCCCGTCGAGGCGATCGTCTACGGCGGCCCCGGCTGGCGCGACCGCCCCCGGCTGGTGCTGGCCCTGCACGGCGGGCCGCTGTCGGCGTGGCGGTACGAGTTCGAGCCGCTCTTCCAGTACCTGGCCGCCGCTGGCGCCTCCGTCGTGGCCCCCAACTACCGGGGCAGCACCGGATACGGCGACGACCACCTGCGTCCCGTCCTCGGCGACTGGGGCGGCCCCGACCTGGACGACGTCGTCCACCTCGGGCACGCGATCGCGCACGGCCGCGGCACCGCGCTGCCGCGCCCCGTCGTGCTCGGCGCCAGCTACGGCGGGTTCCTCGCGCTGCTCGCGGCCTGCCGCGCCCCGGACCTGTGGACCGGGTGCGTCGCGCTCGCGCCGTTCACCTCGGCCTCCGGCCTCCACCGCACCACCACCGGGATGGTCAGAGACCGCGTGTCGCGGCTCGGCCTCGCCGCTGCCGGCGACGACGAGGACGCCCGGCGCGACGTCCTGCGGGCGTGCGAGACGCTGACGGCGCCGCTGCTGGTGGCGCACGGCGTCCGGGACGAGGCCGTCCCGGTCGAGCAGTCCAGGGCGCTGCGCCGGCGCCTCCTCGAACTCGGCAGGACCGAAGGAGTCGACTTCGACTACCTGGAGACCGCCGACGACCACAACGGGGTCGTCCAGGCATGGTCCCCGGTCCTCCGCCAAGCGGTGGTCCGCTTCTGCCTCACGGCGGGGCGGACCTTGGCCCTCGACAACGAAAGGAGGTGAATCGCATGAACACGTTCGACGGTGACCTCGTGGCCGCTCTGCAGGAGCTGCCCGAGACCGACCCCGTGGAGATCGACGGCATCCAGCTCGGCGGTACCTGCGCCTGCGTCGGTCTGCTCACGCTGCTGAACACCGTGTGCATCGGCATCTCCTGCGCCTGATGCCGCGCATCCCATGCGGTACCCGGGACCCCTGAGAAGAACCCCGGCCCGCAGAACCCCGGTCACGGACCGGCCACGAGCCGGTCCGTGACCGGACCCACTCGCGAGTGTAGAAGACTTCCCCCGAGCGTGAACGGAGTCGTGGCGCGTGGCCCTCACCGGCACCCCGGGCGACTCCGCGGCGCTGCGCGCCGGCGGCCGGCGGCTGCTGCGCGGCGCCATGGCCCGCTTCCGGCCGGCCATGGGCGTGCTCGTCCTGCTCACGATCGTCCGCGTCGCCGCGACGCTGGCGACGCCGGTCATGCTGGCCCGCGCGGTCGACGCGGCCCGCGCCCAGCAGGACGCCGGCGCCGCCGCCGCGTGGCTCGCGCTCGTCCTGGCCGCGGCGGCCGCCGCCACCACGGCCGAGGACGTCCTCGGCTCCTACTGCGGCAGCGACATCACCGCCTGGCTCCGGCACCGGCTCCTCGGGCACGTGCTGGCCCTCGGCCCGGAGGGGCGGCGGCGCTTCCCCGCGGGGGACGTGCTGTCGCGGCTCACCGAGTCCGCGGCGGGCCCGGCGGCGTTCCCCGTCCTGCTGCTGTCGGCCGCCGCCACGCTGGCCACCACCGTGGGCGCGCTGGCCGGCCTGGCGCTGATCGACTGGTGGCTCGCCGCCGCGTTCGCGGCCGGGATGCCGCCGCTGCTGGTCGCGCTGCGCGTGTTCGTCGTCCGGGCCACCGATCCGTTCGCCCGCTACCAGGCGTGCCAGGCGGCGATCGCGACGCGGCTGCTCGACGCCCGGCAGGGCATCCGGACGATCCGGGCGAGCGGGACCGCTGCCGCCGAGGTGCGCCGCATCCTCGCGCCGCTTCCCGGCCTCGGCCGGGCGGGCCGGGAGACCTGGGCCGTGCAGGGCAGGGTCAGCCGGCGGCTCGCGCTGCTGGCCCCCCTCACCCAGGTCCTGGTCGTCGGCGTCGCGGGCGTCCGCCTGGCCGCCGGCGAGATCACCACCGGCCAGCTCGTGGGCGCGCTGTCCTACGCCGCCATGGCCGCCGCGTCGGCGTCGGTGTTCGACACCGTCGTCGCGCTCCTCAACTGCCAGGTCGGCGCCGGGCGGATCGGCGAGATCCTCACGGCCGTCCCGGCGGTGCGGCCCCCCGCGCGGCCGTCGCGGCTGCCGGACGGGCCCGGCGAGCTGCGGCTGCGCGGCGTCACCGTCCGGCTCGGCGGCCGCGCCGTCCTCGACGGGCTCGACCTCGACGTGCCGCCCGGGACGACCGTCGCGGTCGTCGGCACGTCCGGCACGGGCAAGAGCGTGCTGATGTCGACCGTCGGGCGGCTCCTCGACCCCGACGAGGGGGTCGTCGAACTCGACGGCGTCCCCGTCACCGAGGTCCCGCTCGCGGAGCTGCGCCGCGCCGTCGCCTACGCCTTCGAACGCCCCGCGCTGCTCGGCGCGACCGTCCGCGAGACGATCGCCTACGCCCGCCCCGCCGCGACGCGCGCCGAGGTGCACCGCGCCGCCCGCGACGCCGTCGCCGACGCCTTCATCCGGGCCTTGCCGGACGGCTACGACACCCCGCTCGACCGCGCCCCGCTGTCCGGCGGCGAGCTGCAGCGGCTCGGCCTGGCCCGCGCCGCGCTCGCCGACGCCCGGATCGTCCTCCTCGACGACGCCACCAGCAGCCTCGACACCGCCACGGAGCTGAAGGTGACCCAGGCCCTCCGGCAGATCCTGGCCGGACGGACCAGCCTGGTGGTGGCGCGGCGCCCGGCCACGGCCGCCCGCGCCGACCTCGTCGCCTGGCTGGACGCCGGACGCGTGCGGGCGCTCGCCCCCCACGCGGACCTGTGGGCGGACCCGGCCTACCGCGCCGTGTTCTCCACCCGGGCGGCCTCATGACGGCGCCGCCGGCCGCGCGCCTGCTGCACCGCCACCTGCGCGGCCAGTGGCCCGCGATGCGCCGCCTCTCCGCCTGGTCGGCCGTGGAGTCCCTGCCGATGTTCGCGTCCGGCCTGCTCCTGGCCCGCGCCGTCGACCACGGGTTCCTCGCGGGCCGCACCCTGACGGGCCTCGGCTGGCTCGCCGTCCTCGCCGCCCTGTACGCCGTCGGCGCGGTCGCGACCGGGCGGGTCTACCCATGGCTGGCCGCGACCGTCGAACCGCTGCGCGACTCCCTGGTCACCGAGGTCGTCGCGGCGGCCCTCCGCCGGATGGCCGACCGGACCCCGGACGCGGCCGGCGCGGGCGTCTCCCAGGTCACCGAGCAGGCCGAGGCCGTCCGGGCCCTGGTGGGGACCGCGCTGCGCAACGTCCGCCAGCTGGTCTCCGCCGGCGCCGCCGCCCTCGTGGGCCTGGCGCTGCTGTCGCCCCTCCTGGCCCTCGTCATCTGCCTGTCGGTGGCGCTCGCCCTGGGGGTGTACGCGGCGTTCGTGGGCTTGCAGATCCGCCGCTACCGAGCGGTCATCCGCCAGGCCGAGCGCATCGGGGAGGCCGCCGCCACCGTCGTGCACGGCGTCCGCGACGTCGCCGCCTGCGGCGCCGAGGACCGCGCCGCCGCCGCGGTGGGCGAGGTCGTGGACACGCAGGCGGAGGCCCTGCGCGCCTACGCCCGCACCCGCTGGGTCCGCCTCCCCGTCCTGGCCCTGGGGGTGCACCTCCCCCTGCTCGCCCTGCTCGTGCTGTCGCCTTACCTCACCGCCCACCACGGGCTCACCGCCGGGCAGATCGCGGGCGGCGCGGGCTACCTGGTGACCGGACTCCAGCCGGGCATCACCGTCCTGGTCGACGCGGGCGGCACCCTCCTGCTCAGCCTCGCGGTGGTCCTGGGCCGCCTCGCCGAGGTCTGCGCCGTCCCCGAGGCCCCGCCGCCCGGCACGGCGACGGCCGAGTCGTCCGGCATCGAGGCCGACCACGTCACCTTCGCCTACTCCCCGCACGCCGCCCCCGTCATCGAGGACCTCTCGCTCCCCCTCCCCGAGGGCACGCACCTGGCCGTCGTCGGCCCCAGCGGCACCGGCAAGTCCACTCTCGCGAACCTGCTCACCGGCCTCCTGGAACCCCAGAAGGGCAAGATCACCCTGGGCAAGGTCCCCCTCCCCCACCTGGACCCGGCGGACCTGCGCTCCTCGATCACGCTGATCCCGCAGGAGAGCTACGTCTTCGCGGGCAGCCTCCGCGACAACCTGACCTACCTGAACCCGGAGGCCGGCACCCGCGACCTGGACGAGGCCGCGGCCGCCGTCGGGCTCCCGGACCTCGTCGAACGCCTGGGCGGCTACGAGACCGACATCCCGCCCGGCGGCGGTGACCTCTCCCAGGGCGAACGCCAGCTCATCACCCTGGCCCGCGCCTACCTGTCCCCGGCCAGAGTGATCGTCCTGGACGAGGCCACCAGCCACCTGGACCCCGCGGCCGAGGCCCGTGCCGAACAGGCCCTGGCGACCCGCGGCGGCACGCTGATCGTCATAGCCCACCGCATGACCTCGGCCGAACGGGCCCAGCAGGTCCTCCTCCTGGACGGCCCCGTCCCCCTCCTGGGCACCCACGAGACCCTCCAGGCCCGCAGCCAAACCTACGCAGCCCTAGTGGGCCACTGGCACACCTGAGTCACCGGGCCGGCTTTCGCTGTGCTGATGCGACGCAGGTCGGGCGACGGTCAGTTCGCACACGCCGTCCTTGCAGGAGCGCTGCAACCGGCCCATGGAGACGGTCTGCACCAGCCCGATCGCCCAGCAGGCCGGACACCCGCGCAGCGCGAGGAGGCCGATCGGCGCGAGCAGGAGGCTGCCGGGTCCGAGCACCGGCAGCAGCGCGAACGCCCCGATCAACGCCCCGAAGCCCGTCGCACCGCGGAGAAGGTGCCGGGGAAGCGACGTGCTCGCGAAACTCTGCTTGTCAGTCATCGCCGTCTCCTGAAACCGAGTGGGGTGCGCCCCGCAGCGTCTGATGGACCGACGCGCGGGCGCGATGCAGCCGCGACTTCATCGCGGGCAGGCTCAGACCGAGAGCATCGGCGACCATGCGCCCGCTGTATCCCTGGATGTCGCGCATGATGAGGACGCGTCGCTGGTCCGCCGGCAGATCGGCGATCGCCGCCGCGATCCGGCCGGCCTCCAGGCGTCGCAGGACCTCGTCCTCGGCCGAGACCACGCTGACGTCCGGAACCTCGTCGTAGTGCGGCGGCCTCAGTCGCGCCCGCCGCAGGCACTCGTTGCGGACGATGCGGAACATCCACGACGCCAGCGCGCCGGACGCCCGCAGCGTACCGATCTTGCGGTACAGGATGATCAACGCTTCCTGCGCGGCGTCCTCGGCGTCCTCGGGTGACGCGCACAGGGTCCGGGCGAACCGGCGCACGTGCGGGTGGGAGCCGGACACCAGCGCGGCGATCGACTCCAGATCACCGCCCTGCGCGGCGGCGACCATCCGCTCCCCGGGCCAGGTCCGCTCAGCCACGCGAGCGCCCCCGCCTGCGCAGCACGGTGACACTGCACGCGCACACGAGCACGGCCACACCGATCACGGCAGCACCAACGATCATGACAACCTCCCGGTCGAGTTCCCTGTCGGCGCTCCGGCCGACACCCCTAAGAGAGGCAGGAACCCACCCAAAGGATTCACCCCACCCCCGGTCTGAAGACCCGCATCCAGTCTCCGCACGTCAGAAAACGAGCCGCCAGCCTGCCGCCAGGCAGCGAGCCGCCGTCCACCCCACCCCAGCGGAGTCAGGCAAACCCGCCCTCACCTGGCCGCCACAAGCACGCCATGTCCCCGCCACCGGCGCCTACCGTGACCGCCTGCCTCCGGGTGTGAGCGTCGGCAGGCGTTCAGTGCTGGCGACCGGCGACGCGCCCTCGACCTGCTGGAAGAAGAACGCATGGCCGTCCGGACCGAGGCCGACGACAACCGTCGGCAAGGCTTGAAGATCAGACGGGTTCGCGTCGTCGAGCGCCCCTTGAACCGCAGGGGCGAGCCATTGCTCCGCTTCTTCGAACGGGAAGTAGCCCCGCTACCCGCACCGGCTGTCTGAACTATCGGTCGCCCGCCCACTCATCGCGTCATGATCATTCGCCCAGCAGCAGGATCTCCAGGAACTCCTGCGGCGCGTCCCTCCAGACGTCGTGGCCGCTGTCCAGCGTGTGAACCCGCCAGGCCGGGTCGTCTGCCAGCCGGTCGCGGACGGCGGTGAACGGCGTGCCGTCCCACCCGGACAGGTACACGTAGTCCCGGGTCTTGACGTCGCGCAGGCCGGCCGCGTCCAGCCGGATTCGCTGGAGGAAGGAGGCCAGCGGATGCGCTGTCACGCGCGGGTCGCGGCCCGGGGGCGGCTGGACCGCGTACCCGTCCCCCGCCGCGCCTTCCAGGAACAGGCTGCGGTAGGCATCGGTGGTCAGGTCCCAGCAGGACTGGCCGTCCTCGGGTACGTAGGCGTCGCAGTAGACCAGGCGGCGCACCACGCCGGCGGGGGCGCGGTCGGCGGCACCGGTGATGACCATGCCGCCGTAGCTGTGCCCGACGAGAACGGCGTCGCCGACCTCCTCGGCGGCGAGCAGGGCGAGCACGTCGTCGACATGGGTGTCCAGGTTGACGGTCGCGGAGTTCAGGTGGGCGCGCTCTCCGACGCCGGTGGGTGTCACGGTCAGCGCCCGGTGTCCGGCGGCGCGGAGTCGTTCGGCCAGGTCGGAGAAGTACCATCCCCCGCGCCAACCGCCGGGAACGAGGACGAAAGCTGTCATGCGGGGCTCAACGATGCCTTGATCGCAGTGATTCCTTCCCCGGTCATGGGTGGTCCTCTGCTTGACCTCGTGTTTGGTTGAGGTTTTAGCGTGGCGGCTCCTGGTGTTTTCGGAAGGGGGCGTTGTGGGTTCTGGTGATGGGGCCGTTGGCGTGGCGGTGCTCGGGCTCGGGGAGATGGGGGGCGCGCTGGCGGGAGCGATTCTGGACGGCGGGCATCCGACCACCGTGTGGAATCGCACTGCGGGGCGGGGTGACGCGCTGGTCGCCAAGGGGGCGCGGCAGGCCGACGGCGTCCGCGATGCCGTCGCCGCCGGGCAGGTCGTGGTGGTGAACGTGAAGGGGAACTCCGTCGCTCGTGAGCTGCTGGAGGCGGCGGGGGACGTCCTGCGCGGGCGGGCCGTCGTCAACCTGACGGACGGGACGTCGAGCGAGGTCAGGGAGGTGGCCGCGGTGGTCGCCGAGCGCGGCGGGGAGTACCTGCACGGGCAGATCATGACCATCGCGCCGGGCGTCGGGCATCCGGACGCGACGGTCTTCTACGGCGGGTCCGCGGACGTCCACGAGCGTCACCGGAAGGTGCTGGGGCTTCTCAGCGGGCAGGCACCGCTGGTGTCCGAGGATCCCGGCGTCGCGGTGCTCTACGGCATGGCCGTCCACGGGACGATGTGGGGGCTCCTCAACGGGTTCCTGCACGCGGCCGCGGCGCTCTCGGGCGCGGGGGTCGAGGTCGGGCGGTTCCTGGAGGAGGCCAAGGGTCCCCTCGCGTCGCTGTCGGCCTTCCTGCCGTCGATCGCCGAGGAGGTCGACCGGGGCCGTTTCGCGACGCCGTACGGGGCGCTGCGCCACCATCTGCCCTCGATCGAGGATCTCGCGCGGGAGAGCCGGGAGCGGGGCATCGACGACGAGTTCCCCGAGTACTCCCGGGCACTCGTGGCGGCGGCGGTCGAGCGGGGGCACGGCGACGACAGCTACTCCAGGCTCGTCGAGCACTTCCGCAAGGCGTAGAAGTACCAAGGTGGTCTGAAAGGCGATGCCTCGGCTCGACACCTTCCCGCGTCAGGCGGATTGCGCGGATGCGGCGCCAAGAGCTCGGATCGCGAGATCGATCGCGGTGGTCAGGCGCTCCAGATCGTGACCAGCGCGCTCTCGTACCCGTAGGCCGAGCACCGTCGTGAACAGCGACTCCACGGCTCCGTCGATGTCGAGGTCGGCGGACAGCTCGCCTCGCTCCCGCCCCTCGGCCAGCACCGCCTGCAGGGCCTGCCGGGTGACCGTGAACGCGGCCTCGATCCGCTCAAGGACCTGGTCATCAGTGGTGCCGAGTTCGGTGGCGGTGTTGACCACGAAGCATCCGCGGCCGGTCGTGCCGCCGGCCGGGCAGGTCACCAGCCACAGCATCCATTCCCGCAGCACCTCGCGAACCGGGCGGTCACTCGCATCCAGACGCCGGCGGGCCTGCGTCGACTCGGTGGCCCGGTAGTGGTCGAGCGCGCGCAGAAAGAGCGTGTGCTTGTCCGTGAACGTCCGGTACAGGCTGCTGGGCGTGAGCTTCAGCTCGTCGCCCAGGTCGCGCACCGAAGTGGCGTGGTAACCGCGTCGCCAGAACAGCTCGGTCGCCGAGGTGACCGCTTTCTTCTCGTCGAACTGCCGGGGTCGTGCCATGGGTTCACCGTACCCAACTTGTGGAGCGATCGCTCCCATACTAGGGTCCCCAATTCGGGAGCGATCGCTCCCGAATTGCTGGAGGAGGATCCGTTGACGACCGCTGAGCAGACCCCCACCCAGAGACAGGAGCCAGGGACCCCGGACAAGAGTCGCTGGCCGGCGGTCTGCGTGGTGGCTCTGGGCACCTTCCTGCTGGTGACCGCCGAGCAGCTGCCGATCGGGCTGCTGACCTCCGTGGAGTCCGCGCTGTCGGTCTCCGAGGGGACGGCGGGACTGATGGTGACGGTGCCCAGCATCGTCGCCGGGTTCGCGGCACCGCTGGTCCCGATGGTCGTCAGGTCGCTGGACCGCCGCATCCTGCTGGTCGGGCTGATGACCCTGATGACCGTCGCGAACCTGGGCTCCGCCCTGGCGCCGACCTTCGCGGTGCTGGTGGGCTCCCGGGTGCTGGTCGGCATAGCGATCGGCGGCTTCTGGGCGGTCGCCGCCGGCCTGGCGGTCCGGCTCGCCGCCCCCGCGGACGTGCCTCGCGCCACAGCGGTCATTTTCGGTGGCGTCGGGGCCGCGAACGTTTTCGGCGTCCCCCTCGGCACCCTGGTCGGCGACCTCACCGGCTGGCGCATCGCCTTCTCTTCGCTCAGCGCCCTGGCGCTCGTGACCCTGATCGCCCTGCCGGCGGTACTGCCGAGGCTGGTCGCCTCCCAGGCCGTCCGGCCCGAGCTGCTGATGGAGCAGCTCCGCAACCCAGGCGTACGCGTCGGCATCATCGCGACGATGCTCCTTGTGTTCGGCGACTTCGCCGCTTACACGTTCGTGAGCCCGGCGCTGCAGAAGCTGTCGGGGATCGACGAGCGCTATGTCGGTCCGCTGCTGTTCGGGTTCGGTGCGGCCGGCATGATCGGCAACTTCGTCGCCGGTTCGGCGCTCTCCCGCCGCGTGCACCGCAGCGTGCTGACGATCGCAGTAGCCATGACGGCCGCGATGCCGCTTTTCCTGCTGCTGGGTCGGACCGCGGTCGGCGGCGCCCTCCTGCTGATCGTCTGGGGTCTGGCCTTCGGCGGTGTGTCCGTGGGCCTCCAGACTTGGATGATCAAGACCGCTCCGCAGGCCGTGGAAGCCGCCTCCTCTCTGTGGGTGGCGGTGTTCAACCTGTCCATCGGTTTTGGCGCGCTGGCAGGCGGCGTCATCGTCGACACGCTCACGCTTCAGGGCGTGCTCTGGCTCGGTGGCGCCTGCGCCTTGCTCGCCGCCCTGGCGATCTGGACCGCCCGTGGCAACCGAGCCCTGCGATAACCGAGATCCACTCGGGTCGCCTGGGCACCGGAGAAGGACCTCCAGTGCCCAGGCAGCCGTACTTCCAGAACAACAAGCCGAACAGGCGCCGGCTACGGCTGGTCGCCGAGGCTGAGAAGGAGGGTGCGGAGGGTTTCGGCCAGGGCGTCTTGTTCGTGCTGGTCCAGGGCGGCGAGGAGGCGGCGTTCGTTGTCGAGGTGGGCGGCGACGGCGCGGTCGATGAGGTCGCGGCCGGCGGGGGTGAGGGCGACGAGGACGGTGCGGCGGTTGGCGGGGTCGAGGTCGCGCGTGACGTAGCCCTTGGCGACGAGCCGGTCCAGGCGGTTCGTGACGGCGCCCGAGGTCACCATGGAGGAGCGGGCCAGCACGCCCGCGGTGACGCCTTGGGGAGCGTCCGCGCGGCGGAGGGTGGCCAGGACGTCGAACTCGCCCCGTTCCAGCCCGAACTCGGCGAACAGGGCCTTGAGCTCGCGCTCGGCGATGCGGGTCAGCCGGGAGAGGCGGCCCAGGACCCGCATGGGGGACGCGTCGAGGTCGGGCCGGGCGCGAGCCCACTGCTCGACGATGAGGTCGACGGCGTCACGCTCCACGATTACCTCTCAACGTTGAACTGTTTGACATCAAGGTAGCATCCGGCCTACCGTCCTCAACGTTAAACACTTCAACGTTGAGAGGTTGCTTCATGCGACGTCGGACGATCTCTGCCGTGCTGGTGTTCGGGCTGGCCGCCGCGACCAGCGCGCCTGCCCAGGCGGCGGACGCCGGGGGCGGGACGGTGTACCCGACCACGATCCGGCTGCCGGACGGGTTCCAGCCCGAAGGCATCGCGATCGGCCCCGGGCCGGTCGCCTATGTCGGCTCCATGGCCGATGGGTCGGTCTACCGCGCCGACCTGCGCACGGGGGCCGGGGCCGTCCTCGGCCGGGGGCCGGGCACGCAGGCCCTCGGGCTCAAGAGCGACGGGCGCGGACGGCTGTTCGTGGCGGGCGGCACGGGTGGCGACGCCCGCGTCCTCGACGCCCGGACCGGACGGGTGCTGGCGTCCTACCGGCTGGCCACCGGCCCGTCGTTCGTCAACGACGTCATCATCACGCAGGGCGCCGCGTGGTTCACCGACTCCACCGACCCGGTGCTCTACAAGCTGCCGCTCGACGGTGGACGGCTCCCCGCCGCCGCGGTCCGGATCCCCCTGACCGGCGACCTGGTGTACCAGGGCAGTCCCGACAGTCCCGGCAGCGCGGGGTTCAACGCCAACGGCATCACCCCTACACCGGACGGGCGGGGACTGCTGGTGGTGCAGTCGAACACCGGCGGGCTGTTCCGCGTCGAGCCGACGGGCGAGACCCGCCGGGTGAACCTGCACGGCGAGTCGCTGCCGGAAGGCGACGGGCTGCTGCTGCGGGGCCGGACGCTGTACGCGGTGCAGAACCGGCTCAACACCGTGGCCGTCGTGCGACTGGACGCGGACGGGACCGACGGCCGCGTCGTTCGGCGGGTGACGGATGCCCGGCTCGCCCTGCCGACGACCGTGGCCGCCTTCGGCTCGCGGCTGTACCTCCCCAACATCCGGTTCTTCGCCACGGGACCGACGCCGGACGTCTCGTACAACGCGGTCGCCATCCCCCGTCCGTAGCCCGATTCGCGTTTTACCCGGAGGCGCGGGCGGGGTTGGAATGAGCCGGGCATAACTTGAACAACACCGCACGCGGCGGCGGACATGGCGGCGGACAACCAGGGCAGATCGACCGGCGTCGGGCACTAATGGAAAGGCGTCCGAATAGTCCATTTCTCTTGATCTGATGGGATACCTGGTTAATGTCGCGAATAGCTGCGGCGGTGGCGGCCGTCGTGGGCCTGCTGGTCGCCGTGATGTCCGGGCTCGCGCAGTCCGCTCCGAGCCCGTCTCCGAAGCCCACGCCTCCCGGTGCCGGGAAGAACGGCGAGGCGTGGGCCTGGACGCAGTTGGTGAACGGGACGAGCCACACGACCGAGGTCCGGTTCGCCACCACCGAGAAGCCCGCCGGGAACTGCCCCACCCTCCAGTACACCCTGGGAGGCAAGACGCAGACGGCGGTGCTGAGGAAGGTCAGCGATCCTTTCGTCACCGGCGGCGGGCTCCAGCAGTTCCCGACGACCTTCTGCGTGGCGCCGGTCCCCGACGGGGCGAGCAACGCGCTGATCGAGCCGTCCACGACCAATGCGGCCACCGTGCATCCGGGGAACCTCCAGCTTCCGCTGCCCGAGTGGCCCGTGAACGGGCGTCCCCGGAGCGTCGCGGTGATCGGTGACGCGGGGTGCGAGGTCGTCTCGCCCACGGTCGGCGCCCCGAAGAACCAGGACTGCCAGAAGAACTGGCCGCTGGAGCCGCTCTCGGTGCACGCGGCGGCGCAGTCCCGGCCGGACCTGGTCGTCCACGTCGGCGACTACATGTACCGGGAGACGCCGGAAGGCGCGAACGACGCCACGCCGGGGTGCGACACGCAGGGGCAGGCCGCCGACTGGAGCTGCCTTATCAAGGACTTCCTGCGGCCCGCGCAGGCCCTGCTCGCCGAGGCGCCGTTCATCTTCGCGCGGGGCAACCACGAGGTCTGCACGCCTCCGAAAGTGGGGCGGGGCGCCGAATGGTTCCGCTATTTCGCCGCGGTTCCGCAGAAGGACAACGAGTGCTTCTCCCTGCCGCAGACGCAGGCCGAGCCCGTCCAGATCAATGCGGGCACGCTGCATTTCATCCTGTTCGACTCCAGCTCGGCGAGTGAGAGGAACAAGCCGGACCAGGCCCAGGCCGCCCAATACGCGAAATGGTTCGACGAGGTGAACGCCCTGGCCGCCAACCATCCGACGCACGACTACTTCCTGATCACCCACAAGCCGCTGTGGATGGTCAAGCAGGCCTCGTCCACCGCCGTGACGTGGATCAACCCGACGCTGGCTAACGCGGTCGGGCAGACGGCGAAGGGGGCGCTGGCCGGCAACATCGACCTGGTGATGTCCGGGCACGTGCACCTCTACCAGATGCTCGACTTCCTCAACAGCTCGCGTCCGCCGCAGCTGACCGTGGGCTCGTCCGGGACGACGCTCGACACGCCGCCGGACGACAGCAAGGTGATGGGCAAGACCGTCGACGGCGAGACCGTGCAGCACTCGGTCTCACGGGGCGTTCACGGCTACGCGCTGCTGCGCGACACGGGCGGCCGGTGGCATCTCACCTTCCACGGGGTCTCCGGTCAGGCGTGGCCGCTGGACTGCGCTCTGAGCACCGGGGCCACCAAGGAATTCGACTGCAAATAGGCGGCTTCATGGATGCAGGGCCGCGTCGGGCCGAGTTTCGGCGACGCGGGTGAAGCGGACGGTCAGGCCGTCGCGTTCGGGGGCGCAGCAGTAGGGGCCCGCGGCGGCCATGACGCCGGGAGGGAAGGGCGCCAGGCGGATCATCCTCCAGGGCTCGTCGCCGGCGCGGGCGCGGACGGTCACGGCGTCGCCCGAGCGGCTGGCGCGGATGGTCACCTCGCGGCCCTGCCACGGCACGGGCGCCGAGGACCAGTCGGACACGCCGTGGGTGACCACCGCGCCCAACTGGAGGGCGCCGTCGCAGTACTCGGCGCCCGCCTTGATCCAGGTCGTCGCGGAGAGGCGGACGAGGAGGCCGGCCTGGTCGAACTGGTGGTCGTAGGCGGCGACGAAGGAGACCTCGATCGCGGCCTCGGGGCCGAACGGGGACAGCAGGGCGTGCCCGCTGTCGCGGTCGTAGCCGTAGGACGTCGTGCGCCAGAAGTCGCCGCCCCGCGCCGCGGTGACGACGAGGGCGGGGCCGTCGGGCGTCGCGGACGGCGGCGGGTTGAGCCATTCACCGGTGATCATAGGTCGGAAATCTACGTCAGGGGGTGGAGTCAACCCCACCACCAGGGGTGGGTTTTACCTCCCATGATCGGGTAGCTGAACCCAGTGTCTCCGGAAATGTCAGACGCGAGGGTTGAGATGGACGGGGACGACCGGGCTGGGAGGCACGATGGTGAGCGGAGCGGCAGTAGGCGGGGCGGTGCGCGGCCGGATGCGGCCGCTGCTCACCGAGGTGGGGCTGCTGGCGGTCCTGTTCGCCTTCTACAAGTGGGGCCGGACGCTGATCGAGGGCGGCCCCGGGCAGGCGATGGCGAACGCGCACGGGCTGTGGCGGTTCGAGCGGGAATGGCTGCCGAGCGAGGTCGGATTCCAGCATTGGGCGCTCGGATGGGACCACGCGGCCTTCCTCGCCAATGTCTATTACGTGAGCGTCCATTTTCCCGGAACGGCGTTGCTGCTGATCTGGCTTTATGTGCGGCACAGGTCCGCCTATGCCAGGGTCCGCAACGAACTGGTGGCGCTGACGGCGGCCGGCCTCGTGGTGCACACGATGTTCCCGCTGGCGCCGCCCCGGCTGGCGGGGATCGGGGCCGTCGACACGATGCTGACCGTGGGGCCGTCGGCCTATCCGGCGGCGGCCGACGGGATCGCCAACCAGTACGCGGCCATGCCGTCCCTGCACATCGGGTGGGCGATCCTGGTGGCCGTGGCGGTACTGCGGGTGTCGCGGAGCCGGTGGCGGTGGGTCGTCGCGCTGCACGCGCCGCTCACGGTCCTCGTGGTGGTGGTGACGGCCAACCACTACTGGACGGACGGGATCGTCGCCGCGCTCCTGCTGGCCGGCGCCATGGCGCTGGTTTCCCTGGCCGGACGGATGCGGCAAGCTGTGGGTCATGCTGCCGACGCACACGAGTCCCGAGGTCCCGGACGTCCCCGTGGCTGTCCTGCCGATCGGGAGCCACGAGCAGCACGGCCCGTTCCTTCCCCTCGCGACGGACACGGTGATCGCGTGCACGATCGCGGCGGAGATCGCGAAGGCGTACCCGGTGCGGACGCTCCCGCCAGTGACGATCTCGTGCTCGCATGAGCACGCGGACTGGCCCGGGACGGTGAGCATCTCGGCGGCGACCCTGTACGCGGTGGTCAGGGACGTCGCCGAGTCGCTGCGCCGGGCCGGCGTCCCCAAGCTCGTGCTGGTCAACGGGCACGGGGGCAACTACGTGCTCGGCAACGTCGTGCAGGAGGCGCACGGCGACATGGCCCTGTTCCCCGCGATGGAGCACTGGGAGGCGGCGGAGAGGGCGTCCGGCGCGGAGACGTCCGCGGTCAGCGACATGCACGCCGGGGAGCTGGAGACCTCCATCCTGCTGCACGCCCATCCGGAGCTGGTCCGGGACGGGTACCGGACCGCCGACCATCTGGCCGACGACCGGCGGCACCTCCTGACGACGGGGATGGCGGCCTACACGACGTCGGGCGTGGTCGGGCGGCCGTCACTGGCCAGCGCCGACAAGGGCCGGGAGACGCTGCGGAGCTTCGTCGCGTCGTTCGGGGACGTCCTCGCGGTGCTTCAGCAGCAGGGCGGCCGCGCCGGGCAGGGACGCGACGAAGGTGAGAACCCCGTACACGACGGCGACGGTCAGGCCCTGCGCTGAGCCGAGCCCGGCCGCGCCGAACGCCAGGGCGAGCACGGCCTCGCGCGGTCCCCAGCCGCCGACGTTCACCGGCAGCACCATCACCAGGAGCGCCAGCAGGAGCAGCGGCAGGAGGGTGAGCAGCGGGGCCGTCGCGCCGGCGAGGCGGGCGGCGACCACGAACAGGGCCAGGTGACCGGCCAGCGCCGCGGCCGACAGGCCCACGATCGCGGGCCAGGCGCGCAGGGCGGCGCGCACGTCCGCGAACGCCGGCGCCAGCGCGCGGCGCCGCCACCGTGCGAGGACCAGCACCGCGGCCAGGACGGCTCCCGCCGGGACCAGGGCGGGCGCCAGCGCCGACACGAGCGCGGGGTGGGCGAGCAGCGCGGCGGCGCCCGCGGCGATCGCGACGCCCTGACCGGCGACGCGTTCGAGGAACACGGCCCGCACGCCGCGCGCGACATCGCCCGACCGGTTCCCGTGGCTCACCGCGCGGTGCACGTCCCCGAGCACGCCCGCGGGCAGCACGGCGTTGAGGAACTGGGACCGGTAGTAGTCCGCGACGGCTCCGCCCAGCGGCAGGTGGAGGCCGAGCCGAAGCGCGACCAGCCGCCAGCGGGCCGCGCTGAGCACGGTGGTCAGCAGGCCCAGAGCGAGCGCCGCCGCCACGGCCCCGGCGTTCACGGCGTGGAGCGCGTCCACGAACGCGTCCGTGCTGTGCCACCACAGGAGCGCGGCGAGGATGCCCAGCCCGGCGAGCGGGCGCAGCCAGGGCAGGAACTTCGTCACGGGGCGCTCCCGGGGAGGACGAGGAGGTCGACGTGGTGGACCTCGGCGGTGAGGCGCCCGGCGGCGCACTCGGTGAGGCGGCGGCCGAGGTAGTCCTCGGTGAAGGGGGCCAGGTCGGGCCGCTGCTCGACGGCGGCGGCGACCCAGCCGCGCAGCCACTGAGCGGTCAGCGCGGCCTGGCCGGGGCCGAGCCGCCACGGGCTCGGGCGCGCCTGGACCGACGCGCCGCGGCGGCCGAACGCCCGGGTCGCGGCGGCGACGGCGTCGGGCCCGAGTCGGCCGCCGCCGCGCTGGTGGGCGTCGAAGGCGGCGGCGAACTCAGCGTCGAGCGGCTCGGGCGGGGAGAGGCGGACGCGCCCGACGACCGACAGGGTGAGCAGCGCCGGGCAGGCGACCGCGGCGGCGATCGCCTCGACCTCGGCGGCGGTGAGCACGTCCAGCAGCGCGGACGCGGTGACCAGCGACGCGCCCACCAGGTCGGACGCGCGGAGCGCGCCGATGCCGCCCGCGCGCGTCTCGACCGTCGCGGGCGTCCCGTCGGCGGTCGCGTACTCGCTCGCGCGGGCGCGGTCGAGCAGGCGCGGATCGGCGTCGTGCAGGATCCAGTGCTGAGGGCCGCGCAGCCGCCCGGACAGCCAGCGCCCCTGGGAGCCGGTGCCGCACCCGAGGTCCCAGATGACCAGCGGCCCGTCCGCCGGGAGCGCGGCGCGGAGCGGGTCGAGCAGCTCCGTGGCCCGCGCCGTCGCGTCCGCGCCCTCGCGCAGCTCCAGCCAGGATGGATCGAACTCCGTCACAGCGCCTCCTCGCGCCTCGACCCCCGTCATGGCGCCTCCCTTCGCAGCTTCGACAAGACGGTTCCCATGCGGCGGGCGGTGTCGTCCCAGCCGGGCAGCGTGCCGCGCCGCAGCCGGGCGGAGGCGCGCAGCCGGTCGCGCAGCTCCGGTTCGACGAGCCAGCGGCGCAGCGCCGCGCCCAGCGCGACGGGGTCGTCCGGCGGCACGAGCATGCCGGGGACGGCCCCGGACGGATCCCAGCCCAGCGTGTCCGGGACCCCGTCCACCGAGGTCGCGAGCACCGGGACGCCGCGCGCCAGCGCCTCGGTCACCACCATCCCGAACGTCTCCGCGCGGGACGCCAGGACGAGCAGGTCGGCACCGGCGTAGGCGTCGTCCAGCCGCTTGCCGGTCAGCGGACCCGTCAGCTCGACGCGCCCGTCGAGCCGGTGCCCGCCGATCAGCCGCCGGACCCGCGCGACGTGTTCCGGGTCGCCGCCCAGCGGCCCGACGCACTCGCAGTCCCAGGACAGGTGCGCGATGGTGGCGAGCGCCTCCACGAGGACGTCGTGCCCCTTGCGCGGGGTCACCGACGCCACGCACAGCAGCCGCGTCGCGCCGTCGGTGCCGGACGCGAGCGGCGCCGGGTCGGTGCCCGGGGCGACGGCGTGGACGCGGGACGGCTCCAGGCCGTGGTGGGCGATCAGGTGGTCCCGGGCCCACGGGCTCGTCGCGACGACGGCCCCGGCCGCCTCCAGCACCTCGCGTTCGCCCGCGTTCAGATCGCCCTGCCCGGGTTCGTCGGCGAGCGGGAGGTGGACGAGGACGGCGAGCCGCAGCCGCGCCGCCTCCGGGACGACGATCTCCGGGACGCCGCACGCCACCAGCCCGTCCATGAGGACGACGGACCCGCCGGGCAGCGCGGCCAGCGCGCGTCCCAGACCGGCGCGGGCCGCCCGGTCAGGCCGCGGCCAGGCGCCGGGCACCGCCACCTCCCGGACGGGGCGCCCGGACGCCGCGAGCTCCTCGCACAGCCGCCGGTCGTAGCGGTTGCCGCCGCTCGGGGCGGCGGCGTCGTCGACGCCGGCCGGGACGACCACGCACACCTCGCGGGACGTCACAGTTCACGCTCGTAGCTGGCCCAGGCGACGTGCGACTCGTGCAGCGTCACCGTGATGCCGGCCAGGCCGGCGGCGTTGGCGCCGAACGCGCCGGCGCGCACCCGGTCGGCGAGCCGGTCGGCGATGACCTTGGCGAGGAACTCCGTCGAGGTGTTGACCCCGGCGAAGTCCGGCTCGTCGTCCAGGTTGCGGTAGTTCAGCGCGCCCAGGACCTCGCCGAGCTCGCTGGTGGCGAGCCCGATGTCGACGACGATGCCGTCCGGGTCGAGGTCGGCCCGGCGGAAGGTCGCGTCCACCACGAACGTCGCGCCGTGCAGGTGCTGCGCGGGCCCGAAGACCTCGCCGCGGAAACTGTGCGCGATCATGACGTGGTCGCGGACGGTGATGGCGAACAACGAACGTCCTCCTCGGTAAGCAGGCTCGGCGGGCGGTCCCGCCTCAGTAGGCGATCCGGTGGCACAGGGCGGGCTGCTCGCCGCCCGCGAGGCGCGGCATCAGCCGCGGCAGCTCGGCGAACGGGCTCTCCCCGGTGATCAGCTCGCCGAAGGCGGGGTCGGCGAGCAGCCGCAGCGCGAGCGCGATCCGGTCGGCGAAGCCGCGGCGCGACCGGCGGGACGGCGGCACGGCGCCGACCTGGCTGCCCCGGATCGCCAGCCGCCGCGAGTGGAAGAACTCCCCGAGCGGGACGGTGACCCGCCGGTCGCCGTACCAGCTCAGCTCGATCACCTCCCCCTCCGGTGCGAGCAGCTCCAGCGACCGGGCGAGCCCGGCCTCGGACGCGCTCGCGTGCACGACCAGGTCGCAGCCGCCCTCGGCCTGGTCGGGATGGGCGAACCCGACGCCGAGCGCCCGCGCGACGTCCGCGCGGGACGGGTCGGTGTCGACCAGCTGGATCCGGCATCCCGGGAAGCCCGCGAGCACGCCGGCGACCGAGCAGCCGACCATCCCGGCGCCGACCACGGCGATGCGGTCGCCGACGAGCGGCGCCGCGTCCCACAGCGCGTTCACGGCCGTCTCCACCGTCCCGGCGAGGATCGCCCGCTCCGGCGGCACGCCGTCCGGGACGGCGCTGACCGCGCTCGCCGGGACGACGTACCGGGTCTGGTGCGGATAGAGGCAGAACACCGTGCGGCCGGCCAGCTCGGCGGGGCCGTGCTCGACCACGCCGACGTTGAGGTACCCGTACTTGACCGGGCCGGGGAACGCCCCGTCCTGGAACGGCGCCCGCATGACGGCGTGCTGGTTCGGCGGGACGCCGCCGCGGAACACGATCGCCTCGGTGCCGCGGCTCACGCCCGAGAAGAGCGTCCGGACGAGCACCTCCCCCGGCCCCGGTTCGGGGAGGACGACATCGCGGATCTCGCCCTCACCTGGCGACCGGATCCAGAAGGCGCGCGCGTCGCGCTCCATCCGTGCCCCTTCCCCGAATCGTCCGGTTCTCCTGAGTTCCTTGCGCCTCTCCGGTGGCGGTCACACGATCCGCCGTGCGCCGCCGCTTCGCCAGCCACGCCACGTCCCGTCCGAAGGACCACACCAGCAGCGCCAGCGCCGCCGCCACGAGCGCGCCCGAGTGCGGCACGACGCCCGACGCCGCGACGACCAGCGCCACCCCCTGCACCACGGCGACGGCCTTGCGCGCGATGCTCGGCCGCAGCTCCGCGCGCAGCCACGGCGCCGTCCAGGCCGCCGCGCCGAACGCGTACCGCATCGCCCCGATCGCCAGCACCCACAGGCCCGCCGTCCGCGCGACCTCGACGCTCAGCACCAGCACCAGGACCGCGTCGGTCTCCATGTCGAACCGCGCCCCGAGCCTGGACACCGTCCCGGTGCGCCGTGCGACCCGACCGTCGACGCCGTCCAGCACGAGGGCCGCGGAAGCGGCCGCGACCAGCGGCCAGAGGCCGGCGTCACCGGTGAGATGCCCCGCGACCAGCGCCGCGACACCCCCGGTGAGGACCACCCGCGCCAGCGTCACGTGATCGGCCGGCCCCAGCGCCCGCCGCCGCCGGAACGCGGCGGTCAGCAGCGCCCACGAGGCCAGCGCGTACCCGACGCCCACGGCCAGGCCCGCGTGGCCGGGACGGAGCAGCGCCAGCAGGGCGAGCTGGGCGGCGACGGCCGCGGCCAGCTCCGGTCCCCTCGTCAGGCGGGGACGGCGCGGGGCCGGGAGCCCGGCCGGCGCCGGGCGCGGCAGCGCCGTCGGCCGCGTCATCGCCGCACCTCGCCGAGCGCCCCGGCGGGGGCGTCGAGCTGCGGGAGGTCGTGGCCGAGCCGGTCGCGCTTGGCGGTGAGGTAGCGGACGTTGTCGGCGCTGACCGGGACGAGCAGCGGGACGCGCGCCGCGACGGCGACCCCGTAGGACTCCAGCGCGCTCACCTTGACCGGGTTGTTGGACATCAGCCGCACCGACCGGACGCCGAGGTGCCGCAGGATCCGGGCGGCCGGGCCGTAGTCGCGCACGTCCACCGGCAGCCCGATGGCCGTGGCGGAGTCGACGGTGTCCAGTCCCTGGTCGTCCTGCAGGATGTGGGTCCGGACCTTCGCCACCAGCCCGATCCCGCGGCCCTCGTGGCCGCGCAGGTAGACCAGTGCACCGGCGCCCTCGCGGGCGATGGCGTCCAGGGCGGCGCCGAGCTGGTCCCCGCACTCGCAGCGCGTCGCGCCGAAGATGTCGCCCGTCATGCACTCGGAGTGCATCCGGACGAGCACGTCGTCGCGCCCCCGCACCTCGCCCCGCACCAGCGCCATGTGCTCGTGCCCGTCGACCGGGTCCCGGAACGCGACGGCGCGGAACACACCGCGCCGGGTTCTGAGGTCCGCCTCCGCGATGTCCTTCTGGTCGATGCCCTCGTCCATCGCTCCCCTTCCCTGGCTACACAACCACCCCTGGTACGTCGCGAACGCCCGAGGTGGTTGTGTCCCAAAACGGTCCGTACAACCGATGGCACGCAGGGGAGGCGCCTCAGGGTTCAGCCCAGGCGGACGCGGACCACCAAGTCGTGGAGGGCGCGGCGGTTCGCGGGTGCCTCGGGGAGGGCGCTGCGGTCGCGTTCGCTTTCCAGAAGGACGCTGAGAGCGGCGACGTCGTCCTGCAGGCGGGCCGGGTCCGGCGCGTCGTCCGGCAGCGCGGCGTGCTCGGCGGCCCGCTTCGCCTCGATCAGCTCGGGCAGGTAGGACGGCCCGTCTCCGGCGAGCCGGGTCAGGTCGGCCTCGACCTCGCCGGTCCGCATCAGGTGGACTCCCGTCAGCAGCACCCGGAACGTGTAAAGGAGCGGTTTGAGCTCCCGCGAGCGCTCGAAGAGCTTCCACTGGGACCGCGCGAACCCCAGGTAGTGGTGCGCGTGGTTGAAGGTGACCAGCCCGGGGACGAGGGACTTCAGCTCCGCGTGCACGGGAGAGGTGGCCACGACCAGGGGCGACATGACCTGCTCCAGGACGTAGCCGTTGCGCCGCATGAGCAGCGTGCAGAACTTGGCCAGTTCGTGGGTGACCGCGTCGGCCTCCACTCCGGCGTGGTCCCACATCAGCGTGACGGTCTCCTCCCCCGTCTCCAGGCCGACGACCTCCTCCAGCGGCAGCAGGTGGACGCCGCGCAGGTCGACGTCGGAGTCCCGCGACGGGAACCCGTACAGGTGCGCGCCGCTGACGGTGAGGAACGCGCGGGGGTAGGGGTGGTCGGCGGCGAGGCGGTCGGCCATGCCCTCGGGGAGGTTCACCAGGTCACACTCCTACGTCGAACGGAGACCAGCAGTTCCTCGACCGCGGCGCGGTCGGGCTCGGGCGGCAGCGGGCTTCGGTCCAGGGCCTCGTCCATCGCGGCGCCGACGGAGGCGCGCCACGCGCCGATCTCGTCCCAGCCGACTTCGCCGCGGCGGACGGCGAGGAGCCGCTCGCGCAGGCCGCCGACCTCCAGCCGCGGCTCGCCGTGCCGGACGAGGCGCAGGCCGCTCTCCAGCAGCCGCAGCATGTGCATGACGTGCTTCCAGCGCGGCGCTCCGCCGTTGCGCAAGTCGCCGTCCAGCTTGCGGAACTGGGCCTCGGCGTAGCGGAGGAACGTGCGGTGCGCATGCCGGGACAGGAACGCCGGCCGCACGGCAAGCAGCTCCTCCCCGACCGGCGTGACCCGCTCGACCAGCGGCGACCACAGGCATTCGAGGACGGTCGGGTTCGCGGCCAGCGCCAGCTCGCAGAAGCGCTCCAGCTCCCAGGAGAACTGCTCGGGCAGCGGGCCGTCCAGATGCGTCGGCGGCTTGGTAAAACGCCAGAACAGGGGCGCCGGGGCCGCGTAGACGCCGCGCCGGTCGACGTCGCTCTCATCGGTGGCCAGTCCGTACGCGCGCGACCCGACCACGACCGACAGGATCGTGTGGTCGCGGACGAGGTCGAGCGCGCCGGAGGGGTCGGGGTTCGTCACGCGGGCAGCCTGGCGCAGGCCCCGCGGGCATGTCGACCGGATTGTCCGGTCTGTGCAAAACGGTTACAGATCGGCCACGAACTTGCTGAAAGTTTCTGCAAGTGATTTACGCGGCTGAAACGCGTTGCTAACGTCCCGGACCAGCCACCCCCAACTCTTGACCTGCGGGACGACGGCCCGGCGCGGGACGTCCCGCGAAGGAGGACACCATGCGGCGCACTCCCCTGATCGGCGGCACGGTCGTCTGCGCCGCCCTCGCGCTGTCGCTCTCCGCCTGCGGCGGCGACGACGACGGCGGCTCGAAGGGCGGCGCGGGCGCGGCGAGCCTGCAGGGCCGCGGTCCGATCACCTTCGTGACCGGCAAGGACCGCTCGGGCTACCTGCAGAAGCAGCTCGACGGCTGGAACACCGAGCACCCGAAGGAGCAGGTCCGCATCATCGAACTGCCGGACGAGCCGAACGACCAGCGGCAGCAGATGATCCAGAACGCCACGACCAGGTCCGACGCCTACTCGGTGCTGAACCTCGACGTGGTGTGGACGGCCGAGTTCGCCGCCAACCGCTGGCTCGCGCCGCTGCCCAAGGACGAGATCGACCTGTCCAGGATGCTGCCCGCGACCATCGCCACCGGGCAGTACCGCGACAAGCTGTACGCCGTGCCGTCCACGTCCGACGCCGGGATGCTCTACTTCCGCAAGGACCTGCTGGAGAAGGCCGGCATCACCGACCCGCCGAAGACCTACACCGAGATGTGGGACGACTGCGCCAAGGTCAAGAAGCTGCCCGAGGCGAAGGACGCCGACTGCTTCTTCACCGAGGTCAACAAGACCGAGAGCATGACGATCAGCGCCGTCGAGGCGATCGAGAGCGCCGGCGGCTCCATCATCGGCCCCGACGGCAAGCCCTCGCTGAACACCCCGCAGGCCAAGCAGGGCGTCGAGTTCCTCGTCGGCGCCAAGAAGGACCACATGCCGAAGGAGGCCGTCACCCTCGACACCGAGGGCGGCCGCCGCTACTTCCAGTCCGGCAAGCTGATCTTCCAGCGGCAGTGGCCGTACCAGTACGGGCTGGCGAACTCGGACGACGGCTCGTCGAAGGTGGCGGGCAGGTTCGCGGTCGCGCCGCTGCCCGGCCCGAACGGCCCCGGCGTCGCCAACCTCGGCGGCCACAACCTCGCGATCTCCGCGTTCGCCAAGAACAAGGCGACCTCGCTCGACTTCATCCGCTACCTCACCGGCGAGCAGGCCCAGCGCGCCAACCTCCTCGCGACCTCGCAGGCGCCCACCGTCGCGGCGCTGTACGACGACCCCGAGATGGTGAAGAAGTTCCCGTACCTGCCCGTCCTCAAGCAGGCCATCGCCAACGCCAGGCCCCGTCCGGTCGCCGTCAAGTACGGCGACGTCACCGCCGCGATCCAGGGTGAGATGTACGACGCGGTGACCGGGAAGAAGCCCGCCGACCAGGCCCTGACGGACCTGCAGGGCAAGCTCCAGCCGCTGACCGCGCAGTGAGCGGGACGACCACCGCCGAGAGCGCGCCCGCCGCCGGCACCGCCGCGGCGGGCGCGCCCCGCGGACGCGCGAAGTCCGACGTGCAGGGCACGCGGCGGCTCGCGGCGCTTCTGCTGTCGCCCACCCTCCTCGTGCTCGCCCTCGTGATCGGCTACCCGGTCCTCGCCGGGTTCCGCGAGTCGCTGTACGCGCGCGGCGAGGGGCTGGACGCCGACGGGTTCGTCGTCGAGGGCGACCGCTTCGTCGGCCTCGACAACTACACCGCGATCTTCCAGGGCGACCGCGCCGACGCCTTCTGGAACGCCTTCTCCAACACCACGTTCTTCACCCTCACCACGGTCGTGCTGGAGACGGTGATCGGCGTCGCGATGGCGCTGATCATGCAGCAGGCGTTCCGCGGGCGGGCGCTGGTGCGCGCGAGCATCCTCGTCCCCTGGGCGATCCCGACCGCGATCTCCGGGCTGCTGTGGCGGTGGATCTTCCAGGCAGACGGCGCCGCGAACGCGGTGCTGCGCCAGGAGATCCTGTGGACCGCCGACGGCTTCCCCGCCAAGGCGGCCGTCGTCATCGCCGAAGTGTGGAAGACCTCCCCGTTCATCGGGCTGCTCGTCCTCGCCGGGCTGCAGATGATCCCCCGGGACGTCTACGAGGCCGCCCGGGTGGACGGCGCCGGCCCGGTCCAGCAGTTCTTCCGCATCACGCTGCCGCTGGTCAAGCCCGCGCTGCTGGTCGCCGTGCTGTTCCGGATGCTGGACGTGCTGCGAATGTTCGACCTGCCCGCCGTGCTGATCGGCGTCAACCAGAAGTCCGTGGAGACGCTGACGATGATCGCCTGGTTCGAGGCGTCCAACCTGCGGTACGGGTCGGCGGCGGCATACGCGACCGTCCTGTTCCTGTACATCGCGCTCATCGCCTACCTGTTCGTGAAGCTGCTCGGCGCCGACATCATCGGCGAGGCCCGGCGGACCAGGCGCCCGCGCGCCGTCCGGACGCCGCGCGGCGGAAGGAGGGCGGCGGCATGACCGGCTCAGTGGTGAAGCGGACGCTGTCCTCCCTCGGGTTCGCCGCCGTGGCGGTGTACTGCCTCGCGCCGTTCTACTGGATGGCGGTCTCGGCGTTCCGCCGGCCGCAGGACCAGTTCGACAACTCGCCGGTCCCGGCACGGTGGTCGTGGGAGAACTTCTCCGCGGTGTTCTCCGGCGACAACGGCTTCGGCCGCGCCCTGCTGAACAGCGTCATCGTGGCGGGCGCCACCACCGTGCTCACCCTGCTGGTCGGCACGTTCACCGCGTACGCGCTGGCCCGGCTGGACTTCCGGTTCAAGAACGCGGTGCTCGGGCTGATCGTCGCGACGACGATGTTCCCGGGAATCTCGCAGCTGGTCCCGCTGCTGAAGCTCTTCACCGACATCAAGTGGATCAACACCTACCAGGCGATGGTGCTGCCCAGCCTCGGGTTCGCGCTGCCGCTGTCGGTGTGGCTGCTCACCGCGTTCTTCCGGCAGCTGCCGTTCGAGCTGGAGCAGGCGGCGATGGTGGACGGCTGCACCCGCGGCCAGGCCTTCCGCAAGATCATCGTGCCGCTGGCGGCGCCCGGGGTGTTCACCACGGCGATCCTGACCTTCATCGCCGCGTGGAACGAGTTCCTCATCGCGCTGTCCATGGTCAACAAGAAGGAGATGCAGACCGCGACCGTCGCGATCTCCAAGTTCACCGGCGTCTCCGGGTTCGACCAGCCGTTCGGCACCCAGATGGCGGCCGGGGTGATCGTGACCGTCCCGCTCATCGCCGTGGTGCTGGTCTTCCAGCGCCGGATCGTCGCCGGCCTCACCGCCGGCGGCGTCAAGTAGCACCCGACAGCTCCCGACAAGAAGGATGTTCATGACCCAGGACACCCTGCTCGTCCACACCGCCGGCGACCGCGCCGAAGGCGGAGGCTGGTGGCGCGACGCCGTCATCTACCAGGTGTACGTGCGCAGCTTCGCCGACTCCGACGGCGACGGTGTCGGCGACCTGCCGGGCATCCGGTCCCGGCTGCCCTACCTGGCCGGCCTCGGCGTGGACGCGCTGTGGCTGACCCCGTTCTACGTCTCGCCGATGGCCGACTTCGGCTACGACGTGGCGGACTACCGCGACGTCGACCCGCTGTTCGGCACCCTCGCCGACGCGCGCGGCCTCATCGCGGACGCGCACGCGCACGGGCTGCGGATCATCGTGGACGTCGTGCCGAACCACACCTCCGACCGGCACGCCTGGTTCCGGGCCGCGCTCGCCGCTGCCCCCGGGTCCGCCGAGCGCGACCGCTACGTCTTCCGGGACGGGAGGGGATCGGACGGCGCCGAACCCCCCAACGACTGGGAGTCGGTGTTCGGCGGCCCCGCCTGGACGCGGGTGCCGGACGGCCAGTGGTACCTGCACCTGTTCGCGTCCGAGCAGCCCGACCTCAACTGGGAGAACCCAGAGGTCCACGCCGAGTTCGCCGACGTCCTGAGGTTCTGGCTCGACCTCGGCGTGGACGGCTTCCGCGTGGACGTCGCGCACGGCATGGCCAAGGCGCCGGGCCTGCCCGACGTGGGCCACCCGAACCAGACGGAGATGCTCGGCACGGCCGTCCTGCCCTACTTCGACCAGGACTCCGTCCACGACATCCACCGCGCGTGGCGCCGCCTGCTCGACTCCTACGGCGGGGAGCGGATCGCCGTCGCCGAGGCGTGGGCGCCCACGCCGCAGCGGCTCGCCGACTACACCCGTCCCGACGAGCTGCACCAGGCGTTCAACTTCCACTACCTGACCGCGCCCTGGGAGGCCGGCGGGATGCGGGCGGTGATCGAGGAGTCGCTGCGCACGGCCGGGGCCGTCGGTGCGCCGGCGACCTGGGTGCTGTCCAACCACGACGTGAAACGCCACGTCACGCGGTACGGCGACGGCGAGACCGGCCTGCGGCGCGCCCGCGCGGCCGCGCTGCTGACGCTCGCGCTGCCCGGCTCGGCCTACGTCTACCAGGGCGAGGAGCTCGGCCTGCCGGAGGTCCTGGACCTGCCGGAGGAGTTCCAGCGGGACCCGCAGCGGCTGCGCGCCGAGGGCGCCGGCCGCGACGGCTGCCGCGTCCCGATGCCGTGGGAGGGCGAGGAGCCCCCGTTCGGCTTCGGCGCGGGCGGCGCGTCCTGGCTCCCGATCCCCACCGCGTGGCGCGACCTGACCGTCGCCGCGCAGGACGGCGACCCCGGCTCGATGCTCGCGCTCTACCGCGAGGCGCTGCGGATCCGCCGCGGGCATCCGGCACTCGGTGACGGGGATTTGTACTGGAATGCCAGCTCACCCGGCACACTGGTCTTCGTGCGTGCGGCCGGGGGCGGGAACGGGCGGCTCGCGTGCGCGGTCAACATGGGCGGCGCGACCGCGCGCGTCCATGTGCGGGGGACCCCGCTCCTGGCGAGCGGGCCGGTCCGCACCGACGGCCTCGCGGACGGCGGAGACGTCGACCTGCCCCCGGACACCGCACTGTGGTGGGACGTCGAGGAGGGATGACTTGAAACCTATGACGACGCGCCTGGCGGACATCGCGGCACACGCCGGGGTGAGCGAGGCGACGGTGAGCCGCGTGCTCAACGGCAAGCCGGGCGTGTCCCCGACCACGCGCCAGGCGGTGCTGACCGCCCTGGACGTGCTCGGATACGAGCGCCCGGCCCGGCTGCGCCAGCAGCGGGCCGGGCTGATCGGGCTGATCATCCCCGAGCTGACCAACCCGATCTTCCCGGCGTTCGCCGAGGTCATCGAGAGCGCGCTGGCCCGGCACGGGTACATGGCGGTGCTGTGCTCGCAGACGCCGGGCGGCGTCGCCGAGGACGACTACATCGAGATGCTGCTGGAGCGCGGCGTCGCCGGGATCATCTTCGTCAACGGCCTGCACGCCAACGCCAACTCCGACCGCGCCCGCTACGCGCGGCTGCTCGAACAGGCCCTGCCGATCGTCCTGGTCAACGGTTACCGCCCCGACATCGACGCGCCGTACGTCTCCAACGACGACGTGGCGTCGATGGAGGCGGTCGTCGCGCACCTGGCCGCAATGGGCCACCGCCGGATCGGCCTCGCGATCGGCCAGGACGTGTACGTGCCGACGCGGCGCAAGACCGAGGGGTTCCGGCGCGGGATGGCCGCGCACACCGGGCTCGCCCCGGACGAGGTGGACGAGCTGGTCGTCAACACCATGTACACGGTCGAGGGCGGGCAGGCGGCGGCCGCGAAGCTGCTCGACGCGGGCTGCACGGCGATCTGCGGCGGCAACGACATCATGGCGCTCGGCGCGATCCGGGCCGCCCGGTCGCGCGGCCTCCAGGTCCCCGAGGACGTGTCGGTGACGGGCATGGACGACTCGCCGCTCACCGCCTACCTCGACCCCCCGCTGACCACGGTCCGGCAGTCGGTGCGGGAGATGTCGATGGCCGCGGTGAGCACCGTCCTGGACGAGATCCGGGGCACCCGAGCGCCCCGCACCGAGCTGCTCTACCGGCCCGAACTCGTCGTCCGGCGGTCCACGGCCCCTGCCCCGGCGGCGGCCCGGCTGACCCCCGTCAAGGAGGGCTGACCCGGACCTGACGGGGTGTCGGACCAGGCCTGACCCGGCTGCCGCGGGAGCCAGGTTCTTGTAACGGTTATGTTTCGGCACATTGACAGTGAGCCGGGTCACGGTCTTTTATCCGTGGGAGCGCTCCCACACCGATGCACCACCACAACCTGAGAGGGGTCCGCCATGAGGGCCATCATGCGGCGCGGACTGAGTACGGCGATGGCGGCGGTACTCGTCGGCGGCCTCGCCGTCGCGTGCGGCGGCGACGGCGACGACGACAAGGGAGGCTCCGACAGCGGGCCGGTCGAGCTGACCGTCGACGTCTTCGGCGAGCCGGGCTACGACGCGCTCTACAAGCAGTACGAGCAGTCCCACCCCAACGTGAAGATCAAGCAGCGCAAGGTCTCCACCCTGGACGAGTACAAGCCGCGCATCCAGCAGTGGATGGCGACCGGCAGCGGCGCGGGCGACGTCGTGATGCTGGAGGAGGGCATCCTGCCGCTCTACATGCAGCAGAAGGCCAAGTTCCTCAACCTGTTCGACTACGGCGGCAAGGACCTGGAGAAGAACTTCCTGCCGTGGAAGTGGCAGGCGGGCGTCACCCCCGACGGCAAGCAGCTCATCGGCCTCGGCACCGACGTCGGCCCCCTCGCCATGTGCTACCGCACGGACCTGTTCAAGAAGGCGGGCCTGCCCACCGACCGCGCCGAGGTCGGCAAGCTCTGGCCGACGTGGGACGCGTTCCTGTCCACGGGGCAGAAGTTCCAGGAGAAGGTGCCCGGCAGCAAGTGGCTGGACGGCCCCACCGCCGTGTTCCGCGCCACCGTCCTGCAGAACGCCGGCACCGGCCCGGGCTACAGCTTCTTCGACAAGAGCGAGAACCTCGTCTTCGACAGCAACCCGGCGGTCCGGCAGGCGTTCGACACGTCACTGAAGTTCGAGCAGAGCAAGCTCACCGCCGACATGTCGATCTTCACGCCGCCGTGGCAGACCGCTCTCAAGCGCGACACCTTCGCGACCCTGCCGTGCCCGTCCTGGATGCTCGGCGGCATCGAGGAGTTCTCCGGCAAGTCGGGTAAGGGCAAGTGGGACGTGGCCACCACGCCCGGCGGCTCCGGCTACTGGGGCGGCTCGTGGCTCGCGGTGCCCAAGCAGACCAAGCACGCCAAGGCCGCCGCCGAGCTCGCCGAGTTCCTGACCTCCCCCGAGGGCCAGGTCGGCGCGTTCAAGGCCGCGAACGTCTTCCCGTCCTCGCCGCAGGCCGCGCAGGACCCGGCGGTCGCGGGCGCCAAGAGCGCGTACTTCAACGACGCCCCGATCGGGCAGATCTTCGGGCAGCTGGTGGCCGCGGTGAAGCCGGTGCACCTCGGGCCGAAGAACGAGGACGTGCGCGCCGCGGTGGAGAACGTCCTGATCTCCGTGGGCCAGGGCCGGCAGAAGCCCGACCAGGCCTGGACCAAGTCCGTCGACGAGGCGAAGAAGGCCGCCAGGTAGCCGGCGGTCCCCCGACCACGGCGGCGGCGCCGGGCCGTACCTCCCCGCCGGCGCCGCCGCCGTTCCCCTCCCCCGCTTCGTCCCGTCCTCGGAAAGGAGGCGCACGACGTGACCACCGATCTGCGCCCCAGCCGGAACGGCCCGCCGGCGGCCTCGCCCGCGGCGGCGCGGCCGGAACCGGGCCGCACCTGGCGCGCACGGCTGGCCCGGCTCGACGTGAAGGGCGCCCCCTATGCCTTCATCTCGCCGTTCTACCTCGTCTTCCTGATCTTCGGCGCGTTCCCGCTCGTCTACACGCTCTGGGTCTCCCTGCACGACTGGGAGCTGGCGTCGGGGACCCGCAAGTTCGTCGGGCTCGACAACTACGACTACCTGCTGAGCGACGCCGACTTCTGGCACGCCACGGTCAACACCCTCGGGATCTTCGCCCTCTCGACCGTCCCGCAGCTGCTGATCGCCCTGCTGATCGCCAACACCCTGAACCGGCGGATGCGGCTGCCGACGCTGTTCCGGATCGGGATGGTCGCCCCGCTGGTCACCTCGACCGCCGCCGTCGCGATCGTGTTCACCCAGATGTTCGACAAGGACTGGGGCATGGTCAACTGGGCGATCGGGCTGGTCGGCATCGACCCGATCCACTGGTCGAGCAGCCGCGGCTGGTCCTGGGCGGCCATCGCGATGATGGTGGACTGGCGCTGGACCGGCTACAACGCGCTCATCTACCTGGCCGCCATGCAGGCGATCCCGAAGGACCTCTACGAGGCCGCGGCGATCGACGGCGCGTCCCGGCTCCGGCAGTTCTGGCAGATCACGGTGCCGATGCTGCGCCCCACCATCATCTTCACGGTGATCATCTCGACGATCGGCGGGCTCCAGCTGTTCACCGAGCCCGTGCTGTTCAGCGTCGGCACGCCGAACAAGATGGACGGCGGCCCGATGCACCAGTTCCAGACGATCACGATGTACATGTACGACAACGCGTTCGGCCATGACCGCTACGGCTACGGCGCGACGGTCGCCTGGGCGCTGTTCGTGATGATCATCGTGTTCTCCCTGATCAACTTCCTGGCCGTGCGCCGCACGGGAGGCACCAAGTGACCACGCTCCTCGCCGGCCCCGGTGGCCGGAACCCCGGCGGCCGGCGCGCCGCCGCGCATCCCGGCCGCTACCGCGGCCTGTGGAACGCCAGTCCGCTCACCTATCTCACGCTGGTCGTGGCGCTGGCCCTGTCGATCTTCCCGATCTACTGGATGATCATCGTGGCGACCCGCACGAACAGCGTGGTCGCCGACGTCCCGCCCCCGCTGCTGCCGGGCGGCCACGGCGGCGACAACGTCGGCCGGCTGTTCGACAACCCGGAGGCCTACTTCGCCAAGGGCCTGCTGAACTCCGCGATCGCCTCCGCGGCGGTGACGGTCTCCACGGTGTTCTTCGCCTCGCTGGCCGGGTTCGCGTTCGCCAAGCTGCGCTTCCGCGGCAAGAACGGGCTGCTGCTCACCATCATCGCCACGATGATGATCCCGGTGCAGATGGGCATCATCCCGCTCTACATGATCATGGTGAAGCTGGGCTGGCAGAACCACCTGCAGGCGGTCATCGTCCCGTTCCTGGTCACCGGGTTCGGGGTGTTCATGATGCGGCAGTACGCCGACCAGGCCGTCCCGGACGAGCTGATCGAGGCGGCCCGCGTCGACGGGTGCACCACGTTCGGCATCTACTGGCGGGTCGTGCTCCCCGCGCTGCGCCCCGCCGCGGGCGTCCTCGGGCTGTTCACGTTCATGCAGACCTGGAACGAGTTCATGTGGCCGCTGGCGGTGCTGAGCCCGGACAACCCGACGGTCCAGCTGTCCATCAACAACCTCGCGAACGCCTACTTCAAGGACTACACGCTCATGTTCGCCGGGACCAGCGTGGCGATCCTGCCGCTGCTCGTGGTGTTCATCGTTTTCGGCCGCCAGATCATCGGCGGGATCATGGAAGGTGCAGTGAAGGCGTGACCTCCCTCAAGGACGACACCAGCGCGGCTCCCGCCGCACCTTTCCCCACCGGCTTCCGCTGGGGGGCGGCCACCGCCGCCTACCAGATCGAGGGCGCCGCGGGCGAGGGCGGGCGCGGACCGTCCATCTGGGACACCTTCTGCCGCACGCCAGGCAAGGTCCTGCGCGGCGAGAACGGCGACGTCGCGGTGGACCACTACCACCGGTTCCCCGAGGACGTGGCCCTCATGTCCGACCTCGGGCTCACCGCGTACCGGTTCTCGATCTCCTGGCCGCGGGTGCAGCCGTCCGGGGCCGGGCCCTTCAACACCGAGGGCCTCGACTTCTACCGGCGACTCGTGGACGCCCTGCTGGAGGCCGGCATCGAGCCGTGGCCGACGCTCTACCACTGGGACCTCCCGCAGCCGCTGGAGGACAAGGGCGGCTGGCCCGACCGTGACACCGCGCACCGGTTCGCCGAGTACGCCGACCACGTGCACGCGGCGCTCGGCGACCGCGTCGCGCAGTGGATGACGGTGAACGAGCCGTGGTGCGCGGCGTTCCTCGGCTACGCCTCCGGCGACCACGCGCCCGGACGCGTCGACCCGTCGGCGTCGCTGCTGGCCGCGCACCACCTGATGCTCGGCCACGGCCTGGCCGTCGAGGCGATGCGGGCCCGCCGCCCCGGCAACCGCTTCGGCGCCGCCGTCAACCTCTACGCGGTGTCGCCGGCGACCGGCGACCCGGCCGACGTCGACGCGGCGCGCCGGATCGACGGGCTGCAGAACCGGCTGTTCCTCGACCCGCTGCTGCTCGGCCGCTACCCCGAGGACGTCCTCGCCGACACGGCCCGCTACGGGTTCACCCCGCCCGACGCGGACCTGGCGGTCATCAACCAGCCGCTCGACCAGCTGGGCATCAACTACTACTCGCGGCACACCGTCGCGGGGACGCCCGGCGAGGCGGCGCAGACCGCGTCGTCGCCGTTCGCGACGAACTCCCCCTGGCCCGGCAGCGGCCACGTCCGGTTCGTGCCGGCCGGGCGCCCGGTCACCGGGATGGGCTGGGAGATCGACGAGCGCGGCCTGCACGAGGTGCTGACCCGGCTGCACCGCGAGTACCCGTCCGTCCCGCTCTACATCACCGAGAACGGCGCCGGCTACGACGAGGTCCCCACCGAGGATGGCACGGTCCAAGACGCGGGCCGCATCGCCTACCTCGACGCGCACCTGCGGGCGTGCCACGACGCCATCTCCGAAGGGGTGCCGCTGCGGGGCTATTTCACATGGTCGCTGCTGGATAATTTCGAATGGGCTTGGGGCTACTCCAAGCGTTTCGGGCTGGTCCACGTCGATTACGCCACGCAGCGCCGGGTGCCCAAGGAGAGCGCACGGTGGTACGCCGGAGTGATCCGGCGGGGCGGGCTGCCCGAGCGGGGCTGACCCGGGCGACGGCACGGACGAAGGGGGCCAGATGACGGGCAGGAGCACGCGCCCGACCCTGGAGGAGGTCGCGGCGCGGGCCGGCGTGGGCCGCGGCACGGTGTCCCGGGTGGTCAACGGCTCGCCGCGGGTCAGCCCGCAGGCCCGCGAGGCGGTGCTGAAGGCGATCGAGGAGCTCGGGTACGTGCCGAACCGCGCGGCCCGCACCCTCGTCACCCGCCGCACCGACACCGTGGCCCTGGTCGTCGCCGAGTCCGACCAGCGGCTGTTCGGCGAGCCGTACTTCGCCGGGATCATCCGCGGGATCAGCAACGGCCTCGCCGACACCGGCCTGCAACTCCTGCTCGCCCTCGCCCGCTCCCCCGCCGAGTACGGCCGGCTGGAGGACTACCTCACCACCCAGCACGTGGACGGGGTGCTCCTCACCTCCCTGCACGCCGAGGACCCGCTGCCCGCGAAGCTGGAGGCCAACGGGGTGCCGACCGTCCTCGGCGGCCGCCCGCCCGGCCTGCACCCGGTCAGCTACGTCGACGTCGACAACCGCAGCGGCGCCCGCGAGGCCGTCGGCCACCTCATCGCGGGCGGCCGGCGGCGCATCGCGACCATCGCCGGCCCCCAGGACATGGGGGTCGGCATCGACCGGCTGGCCGGCTACCGGGAGGCGCTCGCCGAGGCGGGGCTGCCCGAGTACGTCGAGTACGGCGACTTCGGCGAGGCCAGCGGCATCACCGCGGCGGAGCGGCTGCTGGCCGCCGAGCCGTCCCTGGACGCGGTGTTCGCCGCCGACGACCCGATGGCGCTCGGCGCGCTGCGGGTCCTGCACCGCAGCGGGCGCAGCGTCCCCGGCGACGTCGCGGTGATCGGCTTCGACGACTCGGCCGCCGCCCCGCTGGCCGACCCGCCGCTCAGCACCGTCCACCAGTCGCCGGAGGAGATGGGCCGGGAGATGGCCCGGCTGCTGGTCTCCCGGATCCGCGGCGAAACCGTCGCCGACCCGGTCGTCATTCTGCGCCCCCACCTGGTGCTACGCGATTCCGCGTGAGAACCTCGGCTCCGCGCTTATGATCGTTCGAGTCGTCCCGGGCAAGGAGCACAGACATGGCCTACGAACCGACCGCCGCCGAGCGCGTCCACCTCGACCGCTGCGTGGAACTCGCGCGGGAGGCGCTGGAGGCGTCGGACGAGCCCTTCGGGACCGTGCTCGTGTCGGCGTCCGGCGAGGTCCTGTTCGAGGACCGCAACCGCACCGCGGACGGCGACCAGACCCGCCACCCCGAGTTCGAGGTCGCGCGGTGGGCGGCGAACAACATGGCGCCGGACGAGCGCGCGACCGCCACCGTGTTCACCTCCGGCGAGCACTGCCCGATGTGCTCGGCCGCGCACGCCTGGGTCGGCCTCGGCCGCATCGTCTACATCATGTCGTCCCGCCAGCTCGTGGCCCTGCGCACCGAGCTCGGCGCCGCGCCCGGGCCGGTCAGCGCCCTGCCGGTCCAGGAGGTGGCGCCGGGCGTCCCGGTGGACGGCCCGGTCGCCGCCCTCGAAGCGACGATGCGCGAGCTGCACACGCGCGCCTCCGCCTGAGGGCGGCGGTTCCGGGGCTCACCGCCCGGTCAGCGCCTCCAGCCGGTCGACGGCGCCGCGCCAGTCGGAGGGGAGCCAGCACCGGGTCGCCCGGTGCCCGCGGTAGTTGAGCGTGTAGGTGAAGTGGTCGGCCACCTGGCACCCCTCGGACGAGGACTCAGTGGTGACGACGCGGCTCAGCGCGTCCTTCAGACCGCGCATCTCCTCCGCGCCGAGCGCGACCTTCTCGTCATTGACGA
This sequence comes from Actinomadura verrucosospora, assembly GCF_039540335.1. Lineage (NCBI taxonomy): Bacteria > Bacillati > Actinomycetota > Actinomycetes > Streptosporangiales > Thermomonosporaceae > Actinomadura > Actinomadura verrucosospora. The sequence goes on from NZ_BAABEV010000013.1 coordinate 154,171, forward strand.
GCGCCGTTCCCGCCATGTTCACCGTCACTTTCTGGTGAATTCCAGCGAATCCTCCTGAACGTTCGTAGGCGACCAGCACGTCCGGCCCGGTGTGAGCGAGCATGGGCATCTCCTTTTGCGCGGGCCGCCGGACAGCACCCCGCTCCCCATTCCGGCGGCCCGCAGATCGTGAGTTACTCGCTGAAAAGGATTCCACCGGTGGCGCGCACGGCGAGGCACCGGTTCGCATACGTCCGCGCGAAATGCCGGCCGGATCCGTGCCAGACGCCGTTCGCGATCACCGTGACGGGCGCGTGCTCCAGCGTGCAGGCGGTCGGCCGCGCCGGAACGCGCCCGACCTCGCCGTCGACGGCTTCGAGCTGGTCACAGGCCTGGGACGCGGCGGCGTGCGTCCCTCCGTCCGGGTCGCACCACAGGGTTCGCGTGGCGACGGGACCGCTCTGCGGCATCACCGTGAGCAGGTAGACGCCGACCGGGCCGTCCGCCCGGGCCGGCACGGCCGGGGCGGTCATCGCCATTCCGGCCAGAACGGCCGCCCACCGGAAACGGGCACGCGACATATACATGTCTTCCTCCCTGGATCGCCCACCGCGATCTGCGGCAATGGCCGGCGGGGCATCGAATTGTGGTGGATGTCCCGCCGCATCCAGACATTAGGTGCCACAAACTCCCTCGAACAAGGCCGATCTACGTCCCCAACCGGCCACCCGTTCATTCTTAAATCACGTCTGCCCGAATGTGCAATGCCGATAACTGGTGAATTGCCCGCCGGGTGTGCTATTCGCGCCGTCCCGTCCACCGGGACTCCGCCCGCCGCGCCGCGCGGGCCGTGGGCCAGGATCGGGCCATGCCCGCCGACCAGCCCAGCCACCAGGCCATCGCCAACCTCGTCTTCCGCTACGCCGCGTGCGTCGACGGCGCGGACTTCGCGGGCATCCGCGACCTGTTCGCCGACGCCTCGTTCACCGGCAGCGGCGGCACCCTAAGCGGCGGCGAGGCGATCGCGGCGATGTTCGAGCGGACCGTGATCGTCCACGCCGACGGCACCCTCGGCACCAAGCACGTCACCACGAACCTGGCCGTCGAGGTGGACGAGGAGGCGGGCACGGCGACGTCCAAGGCGTACTACACCGTCCTCCAGGCCGTCCCGGGCCTCCCTCTCCAGCCCATCGCCTGCGGCACCTACGACGACGCCTTCGCCCGCACCGGCGGCCGCTGGCACTTCACCGCACGCCGCATCACCCTCGACCTGGCCGGCGACCTGACCCACCACCTCCGCCGCCCCGGGAACCTCCCGTCCCGCACTTCGCCACCTCACCAGGGATAGGTGCCGCCGTTCTCGTTGAGGAAGACGCCCGTCGTCTCCTCCGCGAGCTGCCTGGCTATGTGGGCTCCGCCCTCCTCCGCGCTCAGCACGCCCGTGTGGCCGTTGAGGTCGGTGGCACAGAAGCCGGGCGAGAGCGCGTTGACCCGGATCCCGGAGTCCCGGAGGGCGTGGGCGTAGATGAGCGTGACGGCGTTGAGCGCCGCCTTGGACGAGTTGTAGCCCAGGAGCGTCGCGTACCGGGCGAACCCTTCGTCCGGATCGCTCAGGAAGGCGAAGGTCCCGAGCCCGCTGGAGACGTTCCCGACGTAGCCGGACGGCGACCTGCGCAGCAGCGGCAGCATGGCGTTGGTGACGGCGACGACGCCGAACACGTTGGTCTCGTAGACCTCGCGCAGGTCGTCGACGGGCATCTCGGCCGGCGGGCGGGACCCGTCCCGGGTGGTGACAGCGTTGTTCACCAGGACGTCGAGGCGGCCGTACTCGGCGTCGACCAGTTCCGCGGCCGCCGCGATCGTCGCCGGATCGGTCACGTCCAGCCGGACGTACCGGACGTCGAGCCCCTGCCCGGCCAGGCGCGCGGCGGCGGCCGTCCCGCGGCCCTCGTCCCTCGCGCCCAGCAGCACCGTGTGCCCGGCCCGCGCCATCGCGCCGGCGGTCGCGAAGCCGATGCCCTTGTTGGCGCCCGTGATGAGAACGATCAGTTTGGTCGTCATGGGACGCAACCCTGGCCTCCCGCCGCCGCGGGCGGGAGAGCACCGCCGAGGCTGGTACCGGCGGTCCCATGGTGGCCGCGCGGCCGGGCGGTCACACTGGAGCCATGCAGCACGGGGACCGGGCGGAACTGGCCGCCTTCCTGCGGCGGCGACGGGCGCGGATGCAGCCGTCCGAGGTCGGGCTGGAGCGGGGACGCCGCCGCACGCCCGGCCTTCGCCGCCAGGAGGTCGCGAATCTCGCCGGGATGTCGGTGGACTACTACGTCCGCCTCGAACAGGGCCGGGGGCCGCGGCCGTCGCGGCAGATGCTCGCCGCGCTCGGGCGGGCGCTGCGGCTGACCGACGACGAGCGGTCCCATCTCCACTACCTGGCCGGGGAGGTGCCCGCGCCGCCCGCGACACCGGTGCGCGAGGTGCGGCCGGGCCTGCTGCACCTGCTGGAACGGCTCGTCGACACCCCCGCGCTCGTCTGCGACGCCAAGTACGACGTCCTCGCCTGGAACCCCATGGCCGCCGCCCTGTTCGGCGACTTCTCCGCTGTTCCGGAAGACGAGCGCAACGTCGTCTGGCGCTTCTTCGCCCGCCCGCAGGCCCGTGACCGCCTCGATCCCGGCGACGCCCGCCGGTTCGCCCGCGAGGCCGTGGCCGATCTGCGCGCGGTGGCCGGCCGGTACCCGCGCGACCCCGGGGTGCGCTCGCTCGTCGAACGGCTGCTGGCCGCCAGTCCCGAGTTCGGGGCGCTGTGGGCCGAGGGCGACGTCCGGCTCCGGCGCTCGACGCGCAAGCTCATCCGGCACCCGGTGGCGGGCCTGCTCGACCTCCAGTGCGAGGCTCTGCACGACCCGAGCCGCGACCAGTGGACCGTCTTCTACACCGCCGCCCCCGGGTCCCCCACCTCCGACGCCCTCCGGGCGCTGAGGGGCGCGAACCTGTGAGGTCGCGCCCCTCGCGCCAGGAGTGGGTCAGGGGGTCAGGGAGAAGGTGCTCAGGCGGGTCTCGCCCTTGAAGACCAGGTAGACGTCGCGGTTTCCGCGGGCTCCGGCCAGGGGTGCGGTGATCTCCTTGTAGGTGTAGGCGTCGGCGGTGGACGGGACGGTGAGGGTTCCGGCGCGGGGGCCGTCCGGACGGTCGAGGCGGACCTCGACGGTGGTCGCGGAGGTTCCCGCCACGCGGGCGGTGACGCGTCCCGCGGACGAACCGAGGGCGGCGTCCGCGAACTTCAGCCACGAGCCGGACGCGCCGGCCACCGCGTCCCCGGACGCCTTCGTCTCGTCGACCAGGCTGATGCCGTTCTGGTCGTCGAAGTCGGCGGCCCGGGTCGGCTCGGCGAGGTCGCGGGCGGGGATCGTCTCGCCGCGCACGTCGAGGACCGCCCGCCGCCGGATGTCGGTGGACGAGGAGCCGATGAGCAGGTCGTGCTCCGACTTCTCGACCGCCCACCTGCCGCGGGTCACGTCCCAGACGGCGAGGTCGGACGCGTTCAGCCGGAGTCTCGCCGTCACCGTCCGCCCCGGGGCCACGTGGACCTTGGCGAAGGCGCGCAGCCTCTTCACCGGCTGCTTCACCCGCGACGTCCGCTGGTGCGTGTAGAGCTGGACGACCTCGTCCCCGGCCTTCTCACCGGTGTTGGTGACCGGGACGGTGACGGTCACCGTGCCGTCGCGTCCGATGGAGCGGGCGCTGAGCCGCGGCTCGCCGTACCGGAACGTGGTGTAGGACAGGCCGTGGCCGAACGGGTAGAGCGGCTTGCCCTTGAAGTACTGGTACGTCCGGTCGGACTTGATGATGTCGTAGTCGAGGATGTCGGGCAGATCCGCGCCGGAGCGGTACCAGGTCTGCGGGAGCTTGCCCGAGGGGCTCTCGTCGCCGAACAGGAGGGACGCCAGGGCGTTGCCCGTCTCGGCTCCGGCGTGGCTCGTCCACAGGATCGCCGGGACGTTCTCCTGCTCCCAGTCGAGCGTCGTCGGATAGCTGTTCTCCACCACGACGACCGTGTTCGGGTTCGCCCTGCGGACGGCCTTGACGAGCTCGGACTGCCCTTCGGCGAGCGCCATCGTGGTGCGGTCGTGGTCCTCGCGGCCGTTGATGAACGGCATGCTGCCGACCACGACGACGGCGGCTCCGGCGCCCCTCACGGCCTTGACCGCCGAGTCCACGCCGCTGCTGACGACGTCCTTGGAGAAGCGGGACGCCTCGGCCTTCGTGGTGAGGGCGAGCGTTCCGTCGTCCTGCGCCTTCACATAGGTCTTCGCCGGGTCGGCCCAGTCGTAGGCCTTCTCGTAGCCGGCGTAGCGGAGCAGGTAGTCGCCGCCGTCTTGCTTCTCCAGCGCGAACATCTGCTGGACGAACCAGCCGTTCGGCTGGTCCTGGTCATTGGCGAAGGTGTCGCCCCAGTTGTGGCGGCCGACCGTCTTGCCGTTGGCGGCGCTGCGCAAGGTCACGATGCCCTGGCCCCAGTCGAACACGTCGAACTGCGTCGTGGCGTCGGAGGACGAGGCGGGCCCGGTCCTCAGGACCGCGCCGGAGCCGGTTCCCCCGGCGATGTACTTGCCGGTCTTCACGTCCTTGAGGGCGATGCGGTCGACGCCCTCGCTGGAGGCCACCGCGCCGGCGCGCTTCCTGATGCCGTCCAGCGGCGTGACCTCGTAGGGCAGCGAGCCGGAGTACCAGTCGGTGTAGAGGGTGTTCGACAGGGGCCCCACGACCGCGACCTTCTGCCGCGAGAGCGGCAGCGTGCCGCGCTGGTTCTTCAGCAGCACCATCTGCTCCGCGGCGGCGGTGCGGGCCAGCGCCCGGTGCGCGGGGCTGTCCACCGCGTCCTTGGTGATCTTGGCGTAGGGGCCGCCGCCCGGGTCGAACTCGCCGAGCCGCACCCGGACGCTCAGGATGTGCCCCGCCGCGCGGTCGATGTCGGACTCGGCGAGCAGCCCGCGTGACAGCGCCTGCTTGACCGCGTTCACGGTGATGGCCGAGTTCGTGTCGTCGGTGGTGAGGCTGTCCACGCCCGCCTTGAGGATCGCCGCGTCGCCGGTGGCCAGGTCGGGGTGGTACTTCTGGGAGCCGACGAGGTTGTTGGGGGCGCCCGCGTCGGTGACGTTGAACAGCGTCCGGTCCGACCAGGAGCGGACGAGCCCGCCGGCGTCGGGGGTGACCGTGGCGGGACGGCCGTTGACGAGGTTGTAGGACGTCATGATCCCGGTCGCGGCGTCGCGGGCGAGCGGCATCTGGAACGGGACCTCGTCGTACTCCCGGCGCACCCGCGGCGGCAGGCTGGAGGACGTCTGGTCGCGCCGGACCTCGTTGTTGTTGGCCATGTAGTGCTTGAGGACCGGCGCCGCCTTGAGGCGCTCGGGGTCGTCGCCCTGCATGCCGCGGCCGTAGGCGGTGGCGAGCAGGCCGGTGAGCAGCGGGTCCTCGGAGTAGCCCTCCTCGTTGCGCCCCCAGCGGGGGTCGCGGAGGAGGTTCACGACCGGCGCCCACAGCTGCAGGCCCCAGACGTCGGGGTTCTCGCTGTTGTACCCGCGGGCCTCGTCACCGACGGCCGAGCCGATCCGCTTCATCAGGGCCGGGTCCCAGGTCGCGCCGAGCCCGACCGACTGCGGGAACACGGTCCCCTTGGCGGTCACGACGGCGCCGCCGTCGTGGACGTCGGTGGACCACGCGACCCCGTGCAGCGCCTCGGTGCCGGTCTTGAACCGGCCGATGCCGAGCCGCGGGATCGCGGGCTGGTACTGGTGCAGCAGCGAGATCTTCTCGTCGAGCGTCAGCCGCCCGACCAGGTCGTCCACGCGGGCCTGGACGGGCAGTCCCGGGTCGCGGAACGGGTAGGACTCGCGGGCGGCGGCGGGCGCCGTCCACGCGAGGGGGGCCGCCAGCGCGGCGGCGAGGACGAGGGTCAGCGACCGGTTGCGCCGGCCGGGGGAACGGGGATCGCGACGGAATCTGGGCAACGGTTCTCCTTCTGGAAGATCCCCCGAGCGGTGTGTCGAAGCGCTTCGATAACGGGCCGGGCGACGGCCCCTCTCCTCCTTCGGCAGGGTGGCGGGATTCGGCCTCTCAGCGGGGCGCGGGCGCGCTGCTGGCCCGCGGGGTCAGGGTGGGCGGGAGCAGGGTCGCGGCGGGCACGGGCACGCCGTCGAGCTTGGACATCAGCAGTTCCACGGCGCGCCCGCCGACCTCCTCGGCGGGGATCGCCACCGACGTCAGGGGCGGCTCGGCGTGCTCGGCCATCTCGTCCGGGCACAGCGCGACGACGGACACGTCCTCGGGGACGCGCCGGCCGGCCGCGCGCAGCGCCCGCACCACGGGGCCGACGACCGGCTCGTTGTGGACGAGGACGCCGGTGAGACCGGGGCGCTCGGCGAGCAGCCGGGCGACGAGCGCGCGGGCCGCGTCCGCGGTCGCCTCGCACGGGTGGACCTCCCCGGTCAGCCCGTGCTCGCCGACCGCGGCGGCGAACCCGTCGGCGACCCGCTGGGCGTAGCCGGTCTGCCGCGCGTACACCTCCGGCGGCGAGCCGATCAGCGCGATCTCCCGGTGGCCGAGCCCGGCGAGGTGCTCGACGCAGACCGCCCCGGCCGCGTGGAAGTCGAGGTCGATGCAGGTGAGGTCGCCCGCGTCGGCGGGGAAGCCGATGAGCACGCTCGGCCGGTCCAGGGAGCGCAGCAGCGGCAGCCGCGGGTCCCTCATCTGCACGTCCATGACGATCAGCGCGTCGACCAGGGCGCTGTCGGCGACGCGCCGCAGGCCGTCCTCGCCCTCCTCCTGGGTGAGCAGCAGGACGTCGTGGTCGTGGCGGCGCGCGGCGGTGACGACGGAGACGGCGAACTGCATGACCACGGGCACGGCGATGCCGGAGCGCAGCGGGATCATCAGCGCCAGCACGTTGGAGCGGCTGCTGGCGAGCGCGCGGGCGCCCGCGTGCGGCCGGTAGCCGAGCTCGCGGATGCTCTCCCGGACGCGCCGCCGGGTCTCCTCGGAGATCGAGCGCTTCCCGCTCAGCACGTAGGAGACCGTGCTCGGCGACACCCCCGCGTGCCGCGCCACGTCAGTGATCTTGACCACGGACCGTCCCGTCGTGCTCGAAGCGGTTCAGAGTGCGAATGATCGTAACCCCGCGCGCGGGCCTCACGAGGGGCGGCGGGCGATGGCGTCGCGGTACCAGTGGGCGCTGTCCTTCCAGGTGCGGTCGCCGGTGGCGTAGTCGACGTGGACGAGGCCGAAGCGCTTGGAGTAGCCGTAGGCCCACTCGAAGTTGTCCAGCAGCGACCAGGCGAAGTAGCCGCGGACGTCGGCGCCCGCCTTGCACGCCCTCTCGACCGCGGCGATGTGGTCGCGCAGGTAGGCGATGCGGCGGTCGTCCCGGACGCGGCCGTCCCCGTCGACCGCGTCGTCGAACGCGGCGCCGTTCTCGGTGACCATCAGCGGCGTGTCCGGGTACTCGCGGTGCAGCCGCAGGAGGAGCTCCTCCATGCCGGTCGCGTCGATCGGCCAGCCCATCTCGGTGGAGGGGCCGGGCTGTTCGGCGAACTCGACGGCGTCGCAGCCGACGAACGGGCTGGCCGCGCCCCTGCGATGGCCGTCCGCGTGGGCGCGCGGCGCGGCGCCGTCCCAGTCCCGGACGAGGGTGGGCGAGTAGTAGTTGACGCCCAGCACGTCGAGCGGCGCGGCGATGATGTCCGCGTCCCCGTCGCGCAGGAAGCCCCAGTCGGTGAGGGACGCCGTGTCCTCCAGCAGGTCGGCGGGGTAGCCCCTGCCCAGCATCGGGTCGAGGAACACGCGGTTGGCGACGGCGTCCACCCGGCGGACCGCCTCCGCGTCGCCGCGCAGGTGGTGCAGGTTCAGCGTGACCGAGTGCCGCGCGGACGGCGACACCACGCCGCGCAGCGCGCGGACCGCCAGGCCGTGCGCGAGGTTCAGATGGTGCGCGGCGGTCAGCGCGGCGACCGGGTCGGCGCGGCCGGGGGCGTGCACGCCGGACGCGTAGCCGAGGAACGCCGAGCACCACGGCTCGTTCAGCGTGGTCCAGGTGTGGACGCGGTCGCCGAGGACGCGCCCGACGCGCTCGGCGTAGTCGGCGAACCGGCGGGGCGTGTCGCGGTCCGGCCAGCCGCCGGCGTCCTCCAGGGACTGCGGCAGGTCCCAGTGGTAGAGCGTCGCGACCGGGGCGATGCCGTGGTCGAGCAGCGCGTCGACCAGGCGGGAGTAGAAGTCCATGCCCTTCGGGCTGGGCCTCCCGTCCGGCAGGACCCGCGACCATGAGAGGGAGAACCGGTAGGCGCCGATGCCGAGCTCGGCCATCGTCGCGACGTCCTCCTCCCAGCGGTGGTAGTGGTCCGTGGCGACGTCGCCGGTGTCGCCGTTCAGGACCTTGCCGGGGGTGTGGCTGAACGTGTCCCAGATGGACGGCGCGCGGCCGTCCTCCTGGGCCGCGCCCTCGATCTGGTAGGCGGCGGTGGCCGCTCCCCACAGGAACCCTTCCGGGAACCCCATCAGCTCTCCTCTTCCATGGTGACGACCACTTCGCCACCGATCGCCCTGACGAGGACGCCGTGCGGATGGTCCGACGGCTCTCCGCCCTCGACCGCGGCCACGCGCGCGTTGACGAGAAGGACGTTCCATGTCCCCTCGCCGGTCACGCGCAGGTTTTCACCGTTTCTCACCGTGGTGAAAACGGTGTCGCCGACCTGGGTGACGACGGTGGCCCCGTCGGCGGGCTCGTAGACGCGCAACGTGACGCCGTCAGCATGGTCGTAGTCGGGACGGTCGTCCACCGCTCCCTCGGGAAAGACCGCACCCGGACGGACGAGCAGCGGCACGCTGTCGAACCCGTGCCGTTCGCGGACCCAGCGGCCGCCCGCGACCCGCTCGCCGGTGAGGTAGTGCGTCCACACGCCCTCCGGCACGTAGTAGGCGACCTCCCCGCCGGAGGAGAACACCGGCGCGACGAGCAGATCGTCGCCGAGCATGTACTGGCGTTCCAGATGCGTGCAGGCGGGGTCGTCCGGGAAGTCGACGACCATCGCGCGCATCATCGGCAGCCCTTCCCCGTGCGCCTGGCGGGCCGCGCCGGCCAGGTAGGGCATCAGCCGCATCTTCAGGCGGGTGAAGTACCGCAGGACGTCCACCGACTCCTCGTCGAACAGCCACGGCACCCGGTAGGAATGGCTGCCGTGCAGGCGGCTGTGCGAGGACAGCAGCCCGAACGCGATCCACCGCTTGAACAGCGCCGGATCGGGCGTCCCCTCGAAGCCGCCGATGTCGTGGCTCCAGTAGCCGAACCCCGACATGCCCAGGGAGAGGCCGCCGCGAAGGCTCTCCCCCATCGCCTCGAACGTCGACTCGGCGTCGCCGCCCCAGTGCACCGGGAAACGCTGCCCGCCGGTCGTGGCGGACCGGGCGAACACCACCGCCTCACCCTCGCCGCGCTTCTTGCGGAGCAGGTCGAAGACGGTCTGGTTGTAGAGATAGGTGTAGTAGTTGTGCGCCCGCTCCGGGTCGGATCCGTCGTGGTAGACGACGTCGGTGGGGATGCGCTCGCCGAAGTCGGTCTTGAAGCAGTCGACGCCCATGTCGAGCAGCGCTTCCAGCTTCCCCGCGTACCAGTCCCGCGCCTCGGGGTTGGTGAAGTCGACGACGGCCAGGCCGGGCTGCCACTTGTCCCACTGCCATACGTCCCCGTCCGGCCGCACCAGCAGATAGCCGCGCGAGCGCCCCTCCTCGAACAGCGGCGAGCGCTGCCCGATGTAGGGGTTGATCCAGACGCAGATCCGCAGGCCGCGGTCCCGCAGCCGGCGCAGCATCCCCTCCGGGTCGGGGAACACCCGCGGGTCCCACTCGAAATCGCACCACTGGAACTCGCGCATCCAGAAGCAGTCGAAGTGGAAGACGCTGAGCGGCAGGTCGCGCGACGCCATCCCCTCGATGAACGAGGTGACGGTGTCCTCGTCGTAGGAGGTCGTGAACGAGGTCGACAGCCACAGCCCGAACGACCAGTCGGGCAGCCGCGCGGGCCGTCCGGTGAGCGCCGTGTACTTGCGGAGGATCTCCTTCGGCGACGGCCCGTAGATGACGAAGTAGCGCATCGACTGGCCCTCGACGCTGAACTGCGTCCGGGCGACGGCCTCCGACGCCACCTCGAACGAGACCCGCCCGGGATGGTCGACGAAAACGCCGTACCCCGCGTTGGTCAGGTAGAACGGCACGTTCTTGTACGCCTGCTCGCTCGCCGTCCCGCCGTCGGCGTTCCACACGTCCACGGCCTGGCCGTTCTTCACCAGCGGCCCGAACCGTTCCCCGAGCCCGTAGACGAAGTGGTCGACGCCCAGGTCGAGCTGCTCCCGCACGTAGTGGCGGCCGTCGTCGGTGTCGATGACGGCCTGCGCCTTGGGCGCGCTCCCGGTCAGGCGGCGCCCGTCCGCGAGGAAGTCGACGCCCCACTCCCCCTTACGCCCGACCCGGACCGACAGGGCCCCGGACGTCAGCGTCGCCGCCTCCTCGTCCACGGACACCTCCCCCGTGGGGTCGGCGGCCAGCTCGAAGTCCGGGCCGCGGCGCCTCTCCCCCGCGAAGTGGGTGAGGGTGACGCCGATGACGTCCGGCATCGGCGACTCGCACGTCACCGTCACCACCGGCCCCTTGAGCAGGTCGCCCCGGTGCCGGATCCGCTGCACCGGCGCGTGCACCGTGAACGTGCCCGGCCCGGCGTCCACGTCGAGGACCTCCACCGGATGCGACGCCCGCACACCTTCGCGCAGCATCCAGTAGCCGTCGCTGAACTTCATTACTTGACAGCCCCCGCCGTGAGTCCGCGCGCAAGGGTGCGCTGGAAGATGAGGAAGAACGCGACGGTCGGCAGGAGGCCGAGGAGCGACGCGGCGCTGGACATGGTGGCGTCCATGAGGCGCTGCCCCTGCAGCACGCCGAGGGCGACCGAGACCGTCTGGTTCTCGTTGGAGATGAGGAAGACCATGGGGATCAGGAACTCGTTCCAGGTCCACACGAAGAAGAACACGAGCAGGACCGACATGGTCGGCCGGACGACCGGGACGACGACCCGCCACAGCACCTGCCACCGGCCGGCGCCGTCGATCCGCGCCGCCTCCAGCAGCGGGCGCGGGAACGCCGCCATCACCGACGACAGCAGGTACGTGCCGAACGCGCTCTGGATGACCGTGAACACGATGATCACGCTGATCCTGGTGTCGTACAGGCCGACCTGCTTCGACATGTAGTACAGCGGGTAGACGAGCGCCTCCTGCGGCAGCGTGTTGGCCAGCAGCAGCACGGCCAGCACCCACATCCGCCCCTTGATCCGGCCGATGCCGAGCGCGTAGGCGTTGAGCACCGACAGCAGCACGGCGAGGACGGCGACGGAGCCGCTGATGACCGCGCTGTTCAGCAGGACGTGCCCGAAGTCGACGCGCTCCCAGAACTGCCGCACCCCGTCCAGGTGGAACCCGTCGGGAGGGGACAGCGGGCCGCTCGACGAGTACTCCTGCGGCGTCTTCAGCGCGTTGAAGACCACCACGACGAACGGGATCAGCATCACGCCCGCGAGCGCGACCAGCGCCACCAGCACCGCGTAGGCGGACGGGCCGCGGCGGCGGGCCCGGCGGGGCGCGCCCCGCCGGTCGCGCGGCGGCGCGCCCGTCTTCCTCGTCAGCGTCGCGGTCATCGCCCCTCCCCCAGGTCACGGCCCTGCAGGCGCAGGAAGACGACGGTCAGCGCGACGATGACCAGCGTCAGCACTGTCGCGATCGCCGAGCCGTAGCCGACGTCGGACTTCTCGAAGAAGTTGACCCAGGAGTAGTAGGACGGCACGTTCGTCGCCCCGCCCGGGCCGCCCTTGGTCAGCACGAAGATCTGCGGGAAGGCCTTCAGCGCGGCGATCGTCGTCCACAGCAGCACGACGAAGATCTCCGGCCGGATCTGCGGGACCGTGATGTGCCGGAACCGGCGGCCCCACGAGGCGCCGTCGATCTCGGCCGCCTCGTACAGCGAGGGGTCCACCCGCTGCAGACCCGACATGAAGATCACCAGCGGGAAGCCGATCTGCATCCAGACCATGACGCCGACGACGCTCCACAGGGCGGTGGCCGGGTCGCCGAGCCAGTCGTGCGCGAGGGAGCCGAGGCCCACGGCGTCCAGGAACGCGTTGACCGCGCCGTTCTCCGGGGCCAGCAGCCAGCTCCACACCACGCCCGCGATGACGACCGGCAGCACCTGCGGCAGGTAGACGCAGGCGCGCAGGACGCTCGCGGTGCGCGGCCCGAAGTGCCGGTCGACCAGGTCGGTCAGGGCCGCGGCCAGCACCAGGCCGATCAGCGTCGGGACGATCGCCATCCCGACGATGATCAGGACGTTGTGCCGGAACGAGGCCCAGAACTCCCCGTCCTTCACGAGCTCGCGGTAGTTGCCGAGCCCGATCCACTCCGGGGTGCCGACGCCCGTCCACTCGGTGAAGCTCGTCCCGATGTTCATAAGGAACGGCACCCCGATGACGGCGGTGAACAGGAGCAGGCCGGGGAGCAGGTAGGGCACGTAGCCCCACTGCTCCCGCGACCGGCCGCGGCCTGGCGTCGTCACTTCGGCAGGCCGCCGTCGTAGGTCTTCTGGATGCCGCCGAGGACCTCGCCCGGCGCCGCGCCGTTCATGAGCTTCTGCGTCTGGGCCACCCAGGCGTCGTAGAAGCCGGCGACCGGCCAGTCCGGGTAGTAGGCGAGCCCGTCGGAGCGGGACAGCCCGTCGAAGTCGGCGATGAGCTTCTTGGCCTTGGCGTCGGTGATGGCGGCCGGGTCCGCCGCGACCGGCACGCCGCCCGCGTTGCCGAGGGTGGTCTGCGCCTGCTTCTTCATCGTGATGTCGATGAAGTCGTAGGCGAGCTGCTTGTTCTCCGACCCCTTGGGGACGACCCAGAGGTTGCCGCCCGAGCCGAGCGTCATCTTGGCGCCGGGCCAGACGGCGGTCTCCCAGTCGAACTTCGCCTCAGCGGCGACCCGGCCGAACCACCAGCTCCCGGAGAACATCATGGGGAACTTGCCGCTCATGAACGCGACGCCCGCGTCCTCCGCCTTGAGGCTGACGGAGTTCTTGGCGATGTAGCCCTTCTTCACCCAGTCGGCGAAGGTGGTCGCCCCGTAGGTCCAGGCGGCGTCGTTGAAGTTCGTCTTGCCGGTGTAGCGCTGGAAGGCGTCCACCCAGGCGCGGTCGGCCTTGTCCAGGGCGAGCTGGTAGACGAACTGGTGCGCCATGTACTCGGCGCCCGCGTTGGTCATCGGCGTGACGCCCTTCGCGACGAACTCGTCCATCGCGGCGGTCAGCTCGGCGAACGTCCTCGGGATCTCGACGTCGTTCTTCTTGAACAGGTCCTTGTTGTAGTAGACCTGCACGTACTCCGCATAGTCCGGAACGCCGTACCATTTGTCGCCGCCCATCGTGCCCTTGGCGTCGTACTTGGCGGTGACCTGGACGTTCGGGCTGATCAGCTTGTCCCAGCCCCGCTTGGTGACCTCGGGGGTGAGATCGGTGAGCAGACCCTGCCTGGAGAGCAGGCCGGCGGTCGCGTTGCCCTTGTTGTACTCCATGACGTCGGGGGCGTCCTTGGAGTTCAGCACCATGGGCGCGGTCTTCTGGATCTGCTCGAAGCCCTTCTCCTCGAACTTCACCTTGACGCCCGGGTGGGTGGCCTCGAACTCCTTGACCGCCTCGTCCCACGCCTTGCCCATGGCGCTGTCCGGGGCCTCGTAGTGCCAGAGCTTCAGCTCCTTGCCGCCGGAGCCGCCGTCGTCGCCGCCGCACGCGGTGAGCGACAGCGCCGCCGCGGCAAGGGCGGCGAGCACCGCCGCGCTCCTGCCTGCCTTGATCATGGGTCTTCCTCCGGGGTGGGACCGAGCGCCTGTCGAAGCGCTTCGATTGCGGGGATGCTAAGCCCTCGCTCGGCCGCGACACAATAGGACGACCTACACCAATTCGGCTACGAGCCCACTGACCTGCGCCGACGACCTGGGAGCGCTCCCATGTGCGGGGGGTTAGCTACGGCACTCGGCGCCGTTCAGGGTGAATCGCGAGGGGGTTCCGTTGGCGCCGTCCTGACTCCCGAGGAAGCCGAACTCGGCCGCCCCGTGCGGCGGGATCGACCGGTTCCACTCCGCCGCCGTCACCGTGACGGACGTACCGTCCTGCGACCTGCTGCCGTTCCACAGCTGGGTGATCGACTGGCCGTCCGGGAAGGCGAAGCCCAGGGTCCAGCCGTCGATCGCGCCGTCTCCGAGGTTGGTGATGCGGACGGTGGCCTGGAAGCCCCGCGGCCACGTCCCGTCGACGCGGTAGGACACCGAGCACGCGGTCGCCGCCGTCGTCCGGCCCGCCGGGGGCGTCGACGGCGGTCGCGCACCGGCCCGGTCAGAGGAGCCGGGCGCCAGGGCGGCCACCAGCGCGGTCAGCGCCCCGGCCGCGACCCCGGCGACCAGCAGCGGCCGCCGCGCGGGCCCTCGCCGGGACGGTCCGGGGTCGTCCAGGACGCGGGTCGGGTTCCGCGGCCGGTCCGGCGGCGGAGGGTCGGCGGGGGCGGCGGCGCCGGGCACCTGGAGCCGGACGCCCGAGGCGCCTGACAGGACGCGGGCCGCTTCGGCGGCGGTGGGGCGCGCACCGGGGTCCGGGGACAGGCAGCCGCGGCAGAGGGCGGCGACCTCGTCCGGTGTGCCCTTCCGGAAGGCGGACGAGGGCGTGGGCGGCGCGCCGGTCAGGCACTCGTGCAGGACGACGCCCAGGGAGTAGACGTCGGCCGCCGGGGTCGGGGGCGTCCCGCTCACCAGTTCGGGCGCCATGTAGGCGGGCGTGCCCATCACCGGTCCGCCCGCCGTGCCGGTGAACGCGATGCCGAAGTCGAGGACCTTCACCTCGACCGGGGTGAGGTAGACGTTGCCGGGCTTGATGTCGCGGTGCACGATGCCGGCGTCATGGGCGGCGGCCAGGGCGTCGGCGACCCGGGCGCAGATCCCGGCCGCCTCGCGCCAGGGCAGCGGGCCGCGCGCCAGGCGCACGGCCAGGCTCTCCCCGTCCAGCAGCTCCATGACCACGTACGGGATCCGGCGCGGCTCGCGCCACGGGGCCCCCTCCGAGCCGACGCGGTGCTCGCCGTAGTCGTACACGCCGGTGACGCCCGGGTGGGTCAGGGCCGCGGCGGCCTGCGCCTCCTGGCGCAGGCGCCGCGAGAACTCCTCGGGCCCGCCGTCCTTGGGGACCTTGACCGCGACGGCGCGGTCGAGGACGGTGTCGACCGCGCGCCAGACGGTCGCCATGCCGCCGGAGCCGAGAGGCCGCTCGATGCGGTAGCGCCCCCCGAGGCGTTCGCCCGGGGCGATGATCTCGGGCATGGACGAAGCCTATGCCGGACTCAGGGAACGAGGTACCGGCTGTCGCGCGCGTCGGTGATCGCCATGTGGCCGGGGGCGTGCCCGATGGCGAGCTTGGGGCGGGAGGCCATCACCGCCGCCTGCGGGGTCACACCGCAGGCCCAGAACACCGGGATCTCGTCCACTCGGATCTCGACCGGGTCGCCGAAGTCCGGCGCGGACAGGTCGTCGATGCCGAGCTCGACGGGGTCGCCGACGTGCACGGGCGCGCCGTGGACGGAGGGGTACCGGGACGTCACGCGCACGGCGTCGGCCACCTGCGCGGCGGGGACCGGACGCATGGAGACGACGAGCGGGCCGCCGAACTCGCCGGCGCGGCGGCACATCCGGTTCGTCCGGTACATCGGGACGTTGCTGTTCTGCTCGATGTGCCGGACGGGCACGCCGGCCTCGCGGAGCGCGTCCTCGAAGGTGAAGCTGCACCCGATGAGGAACGAGACGAGGTCCTCGCGCCAGTGGGCGGTCACGTCGTTCGTCTCGGCGACCGGCACTCCGTGCTCGTAGACGACGTAGCCGGGCAGGTCGGTGCGCAGGTCCCCGGCGAACAGCGGGGAGGAGGTCTCGCCGGGCTCGGTCACGTCCAGGACGGGGCACGGCTTGGGGTTGCGCTGCGCGAACAGCAGCAGGTCGAAGGCGTACTCGCGCGGCACGGCGATGAGGTTCGCCTGCGTCCAGCCGGCGCACCAGCCGGACGTGGGAACGCGCAGGCCGGCGCGGAACAGGGCCCTCGCCTGGTCCGGCGTGAGCGCGCCCGGGTCGAGGGGTGCGGTCATGTTTCCTCCCGGAGGTTCGGTGCGGGGTGCGGCCGGAACCGGAGCCGCTGGCCGGGGGGGCCTGGGCGGCGCGGCCGACGTCGGCGGAGGCGACCACCGCGATCACGGGGTAGCCGCCGGTGAGCGGGTGGTCGGCGAGGAACAGCACGGGCCGCCCGGACGGCGGGACCTGCAGCGCCCCGGTGACCGTCCCCTCGCTGGGCAGCTCGCCGCGCCCGGCGTGCTCCAGCTCCGGCCCGTCCAGGCGCATGCCGACGCGGTCGATCTCGCTGGTCACCGTGTAGGCGGCGGAGAAGAGGGCCGCGAGCGCGCCGGGGGCGAACCAGTCGTGGCGCGGGCCGGGCATCGCGCGCAGCACGATGTCGCCGCCGCGCGGGGGCGCGACGGGCGCGACGGGCGCGGCGTCCAGGAGCGGCGCCGCGGCGGGCGGCGGGCCGACGGGCAGCAGGTCGCCGGGCTTGAGCGGGGCGGGGCCGAGGCCGGAGAGCGTGTCGGTGGAGCGGGACCCGAGGACGGGCGGGACGGCGACGCCGCCGCGCACGGCCAGGTAGCTGCGCAGCCCGGAGGAGGGAACGCCCATCCGCAGTTCGGCGCCGTCCGGGACGTGGAAGACCGAGTAGGGAGCCTCGGGGCGGCCGTCCACCAGAAGCGGGGCGGGCGCGCCGGTCACCGCGGCGAACACGCCGCCGCGGCAGCGCACGTGCAGGCCGCCGAAGGTGACCTCGACCGCGGCCTCCTCCTCGGGGTTGCCGAGCAGCCGGTTGGCGAGGCGGAACGAGCCCGGGTCCGCGGCGCCCGACACCCCCACGCCGAGCGCCGCGTGACCCGAGCGGCCCAGGTCCTGGACTGTCGCCAGGGGTCCTGTGCGGAGAACGTCCAGAGCGCGCTTCATGGTTCCCGCCGGGGCTTCACGATTTCCTCCGGACGAAGCGGACCCGCGTTCCCGGGCGCAGGAGGGCGGGCGGGTCGCGTTCGAGGTCCCACAGGACGGCCTCCGTGCGTCCGATGAGCTGCCAGCCGCCCGGGGACTCGACCGGGTAGACGCCGCTGAAGCGCCCGGCCAGGCCGACCGCGCCCGCCGGGACGCGGACGCGGGGCGTGGCGCGGCGCGGGACGTCCAGCCGCGGGTCGCCGCCCTCCAGGTAGCCGAATCCGGGCGCGAACCCGGTGAACGCGACCCGCCACGGGGTCCCGGTGTGGGCGGCGACGACCTCGTCCGGGGCGAGCCCGGTGAGGCGGGCGACCTCGGCGAGGTCGGCGCCGTCGTAGACGACGGGGATCTCGGCCTCGCCGCCGTCGCCGCCGGCCGTGCCCGGCCGGTCGGCGCGCACCGCGGTGGCGCGCGCGGCGAGGTCGGCGGCGGGACGGAGCAGCAGGGTCAGGGTGCGGGCGGCCGGCACGAGGTCGGCGACGCCGGGCGGCGGGGACGCCGCGAGCGCCGCGTACAGGCCGAGCATCTCCGGCAGGTCCGGCAGTTCGACCAGCAGTGCCGCGTCGCCGCTCGGGAGGATCCGCACCCCGCCCTCACCTCCAGAGGTCGTCGAGCGCGGAGAGGCTGTTCCACCCCAGGTAGAGCGACACCAGCCAGGCCGCGACGCCGAGGACGAGGAGCCCGACCGGGTACCGGTGGCCGCCGAGCAGGTCGCGGCGGCGGGCGGCCGCCCACAGCAGCACGGCGAGGCCGAAGGGCAGGATCAGCCCGTTCAGCGCCCCGGCGAGGACGAGCAGCTTCGCCGGGGCGGTGCCGATGGCGAGGTAGATGGCGGCGGAGACGAGGATGAACGCGACGACCAGCCGGTTGCGGTGCCGCTCGACGAAGGAGGAGAACGAGACGAGGAACGACACCGAGGTGTAGCTCGCGCCGATGACCGAGGTGATCGCGGCCGACCACATGATCAGTCCGAAGACGCGCAGCCCGGCCTCGCCCGCCGCGTGCTCGAAGGCCGAGGCGGGGGCGTTCTCCTTGGCGAGGGTCACCCCGCCGGCGACGACGCCGAGGACGGCGAGGAACAGCAGCACGCGCATGAGGCCGGTGACGATGATCCCGGTGACGGCGCTGCGGTTGATCTCCTTGACGTTGCCGGGCCCGGTCACCCCGGACTCGATCATGCGGTGGGCGCCCGCGTAGGTGATGTAGCCGCCTACCGTCCCGCCGATGAGCGTGGTGATGACCAGGAAGTCGACGGTCTCCGGCGCGACGCTCTGCCGGAGCGCGTCCCCGAGCGGCGGGTCGGAGACGAAGGCGACGTACAGGGTCAGCAGGATCATCACGGCGCCGAGCACGACGACGATCCGGTCCATCGCGACGCCGGCCCGCCGGACCAGGAAGATCGCGATGGCGGCCAGCGCGGACAGCGCGCCACCGATCTTGACGTCGAGGCCGAGCAGCGCGTTCAGCCCGAGCGCGGTGCCGGCGACGTTGCCGATGTTGAACACCAGGCCGCCGAACACGTCGAGGGCGGCGAGGCCGTACCCGGCGCCGGGCAGGACGCGGTTGCCGAGTTCCTGGGCGCGCATCCCCGAGACGCCGACGACGCGCCACACGTTGAGCTGGATCGCGACGTCCACCAGCACCGACACCAGGATCGCGAAGGCGAACGCGGCGCCGAGCTGGGCGGTGAACACGGTGGTCTGGGTGATGAAGCCGGGTCCGATGGCACTGGTGGCCATCAGGAACATGGCGCCGGCGAGCGCGGCGCGGCGGGAGCGGGCGGCCGGTTCCGTGGTCGTGTCGAGGGTCGCTGGGTCCGTCATGGCGGGGCCCTTCCGGGGGGTTCGACTTTCCGCAAGGGTAGGGATTGTTCAACAATCCATCAAGAGACCTGTTGATGCATTTCTCCGTCCCCAGGGATAGGCTGAGCGCCCCAGAACGTTCGCGCGCCCTCCCGCGCCTACCCTCGGAAGGTGGCCGATGCCCGTGCCGGCGCAGGGCTCGTGGCTGGCCGACATCGCGGCCGCCCGGCACGGCCTCGACAGGACCAGCACCGCCGGGCGGATCGCCGACCTGCTGCGCGAGCAGATCACCGAGGGGCGGCTCGCCCCGGGCGAGCGCGTCCGCGAGGAGGAGCTGAGCGAGGCCCTGAAGGTCTCGCGCAACACCGTGCGCGAGGCGTTCCGGCTGCTCGCCAAGGAGCGGCTGCTCGTCCACGAGTTCAACCGGGGCGTGTTCGTGGGCCGCGTCACCGCCGAAGGCCTGGCGGACCTCTACCGGGTGCGGCGGATCCTGGAGTACGAGGGCATACGGTGCGCGCCGCAGGCCCCGCCCGCGGCGTTCGCCCGGGTGGAGGCGGCGGTCCTCGCCGGCGAGCGCGCCGCCGCCGCCGGGAGCTGGCCGGACGTCGGCACCGCCGACATCCGCTTCCACGAGGCCATCGCCGGGCTGGTGGGCAGCCCCCGGGTCGACGAGATGATCCGGCACCTGCTGGCCGAGATGCGCCTGGTCTTCCACGAGATGGGCTCGCCGCGCGAGTTCCACGAGCCCTACCTGGCCCGCAACCGGCGGATCCACGACCTGCTCGCGCGGGGCGACTTCGCGGGGGCCGAGCGGGAGCTGCGCTCCTACCTCGACGACGCGGAGTCCCAGCTCAGCGCGGCCTACCGAGAGAAGGCGCCCTAGGGGGCCTCGCCGAAGGCGGGGCTAGGGGGCGTAGTTCATGACGTGGTCGTGCAGGAGCTGCGGCGCGGCCGGGTCGGCGCGGCGGAACGCCTCGATCAGCTCGGCATGCTCGGCCGACTTGGAGTAGATCTCCGTCTCGTGCAGGCGCAGGGAGAGGGTCGTCCACAGCTCGATGCCGAGCCCCTCCCACACCGAGACGAGCAGCCGGTTGCCGGCCGACTCGACGATCTCGCGGTGGAAGGCGATGCTGAGGTGCATCTGCTCGTGCAGGTCGCCGTCCCGGGCGGCCTCGCCGAGACGGCGGTTGTGCTCCTCCAGCGCGTCCAGGCAGTCGGCGAGCCGGGGCAGCGCCAGCTCCACGGCCGTCCGCTCCAGGCCCGCGCGGACGGGGAAGATCTCGGCCAGGTCCCGCTCGGTGAAGTCGCGGACCCGGGCGCCCCGGTTCGGCAGCGTCTCGATCAGCCGCTGCGCCTCCAGCTGGCGCAGCGCCTCGCGGACCGGCCCCTGGCTCACGCCCAGCTCGGCGGCGATCCGGCGCTCGACGACGCGCTCCCCTGGCTCCCACCGCCCGGAGCTGATGCCCTCCACGATGAACTCGCGGATCTGGTCGGCGAGCCCGGTGCGGAGCAGCTGGTCGGAGGTCTTCACGAAACTGGATCGTAGCGCCACGGCCGGTAAGTGCCTCTTGACGGGTGGGCGGGTCGTACGAGATACAATATGATCGATCATAGATCAATGATGATCGGGAGTGTCGTGGCGATCCTACGGCGCTGCCCCGGACGAAGGAAGGGTCGCCGATGGCTGACACCGTCCAGGCCGCACCGGCGCGGAGCCGGAGGGCGCGCGGCGCCCAGGCTCCCGAGCCGAAGACCGACGCGGCGGCGCCGGACGCGGCGCCCCCGGCGGCCGACGCCGGCACGCTCGTCGGCTACTACCGGCAGATGCTGCTGATCAGGCGCTTCGAGGAGCGGGCCGCCCGCGCCTACACCGAGGCCAAGATCGGCGGCTACTGCCACCTGAACCTCGGCGAGGAGGCCACGGTCGTCGGGCTGATGGCCGCGCTGCGCCCCACCGACTACCTGTTCACCAACTACCGCGAGCACGGCTACGCCCTCGCCAAGGGCATCGGCGCGGACCGCGTCATGGCCGAGCTGTACGGGCGGTCCACGGGCGTGTCCAAGGGCTGGGGCGGGTCGATGCACCTGTTCGACGCCGAGGCCCGGCTGCTCGGCGGGTACGGGATCGTCGGCGGGCAGGTGCCCCTCGCGGCCGGCGCGGCGCTCGCCGTCTCCTACAAGGGCGGCGACGAGGTCGTCATGTGCCAGATGGGCGACGGGACGACCGCGATCGGAGCGTTCCACGAGTCGCTCAACATCGCCGCCCTCTGGAACCTCCCCGTCGTCTTCGTCGTGATCAACAACGGTCTCGGGATGGGCACCACCGTGGAGAGCTCCGCGGCCGAGCCGGAGCTGTACCGGCGCGGCGCCGCCTACCGGACGGAGAGCCTGCGGGTGGACGGCACCGACGTGATCGCGGTGCGCGACGCCGCGCGCACCGCCGTCGAGCGCGCCCGCGCCGAGAGCAAGCCCTACCTGCTGGAGACCGTCAGCCCCCGGCTGAAGGGCCACTCGGTCGTCGACCCGGCCCGCTACCGGTCCAAGGAGGAGAAGGAGTCCCTGAAGGCCGCCGACCCCCTGGCCCGCATGGCGCTGGAGCTGGAGGAGGCCGGGATCCTGTCCGCCGACGACCGCGACCGGCTCGACACCGAGGTCACGGCGGAGGTCGACGCCGCCGCCGCGTTCGCCGACGAGAGCCCCGCGCCCGAGGTGTCCACGCTGTTCGACTACACCTACGCCACCCCGGTCCCGGGCGAGCTGCGCCGGCTCCCCGCCGACCCCGTATTCGGTTCCTGAGAGGCACCCATGGCAACCGTGACCTACCGCCAGGCCCTCCGGGACACGCTCCGCGCCGAGATGCTGCGCGACGAGAACGTCTTCCTGATGGGCGAGGAGATCGGGCTCTTCGAGGGCTCCTACAAGATCACCGAAGGGCTGCTCAAGGAGTTCGGGCCGCGCCGCGTGCGCGACACCCCGATCGCCGAGGAGGGCTTCGTCGGCGCCGCGATCGGCGCCGCGATGCTCGGCCTGCGCCCCGTCGTGGAGATCATGACGATCAACTTCTCGCTGCTGGCCCTGGACCAGATCGTCAACCACGCCGCGAAGATCTACGGCATGTTCGGCGGGCAGGCCAGCGTGCCGATGGTGATCCGCACGCCGGGCGGCGGCGGGCAGCAGCTCGGCGCCACCCACTCGCAGAACGTCGAGCTGTTCTACTCGTTCATCCCCGGCCTGAAGGTGCTCGCGCCGAGCACGCCCGCCGAGGCGTCGGCGATGCTGAAGGCCGCGATCCGCGACGACGACCCGGTGCTGTTCCTGGAGAACCTCGCCCTCTACAACACCAAGGGCGAGCTGCCCGCCGCGGTCGAGGACGTCGAGCCCGCCGAGATCGGCCGCGCCGCGGTGACCCGTCCGGGCACCGACATCACGATCATCGGCTACTCCCGGATGGCCCGCGTGGCCTCGGAGGTGGCCGAGACCCTCGCCGCCGAGGGGATCTCCGCCGAGGTCGTGGACCTGCGCAGCCTGCGCCCGCTCGACCGGCAGACGGTCGTCGACTCCGTCCGCAGGACCGGCTGCGCCGTCGTGGCCGAGGACGACTGGCTGACCTACGGCATCGGCGCCGAGATCGCCGCGACGATCCAGGAGGGCGCGTTCGACTGGCTGGACGCCCCCGTCCGGCGCGTGGCGATGGCCGAGGTGCCCCTCCCCTACGCCAAGTCCCTGGAGACGGCGGCGCTGCCGTCCGCCGAGTCCCTGCTGACCGCCGTGCGCGCCACGCTCCGCGCGACCGGCCGCATCACGCCGGGGGCGGACGCCCCGTCCCCGCGACCCGCTCTGGAGCCCGCGCGATGACCGAGATCCTCATGCCCCGCCTCTCCGACACGATGGAGGAGGGCGTCATCAGCTCCTGGCAGAAGCAGCCGGGAGACGAGGTCGCGGTCGGCGACGTCATCGTCGACATCGAGACCGACAAGGCGGTCATGGAGTACGAGGCCTACGAGGCCGGCGTGCTGGAGAAGATCCTCGTCGCCGAGGGCGAGACCGCGGCGATCGGCGCCCCGATCGCGGTGATCGTCCCCGCCGGCGGCGCCCGTCCCGAGTCCGCGCCCGCCGCGGAGGCGCGGCCGGCCGCCGAGCCGGAGCGGGCCCCCGCCGCGGAGGCGGCGCCC
>NZ_BAABEV010000014.1:0-163115 GCF_039540335.1 Actinomadura verrucosospora
GCCACGGTCATGGCGCGGGTCCCCGTGCTGATCGTGCCGTGCGTCCGGGGACGCGCCGTCTACGCGGCCCTGGCGGCCGGCGCCACGGCCGCCGGGCGGAGCGCGTGGTGGCTCGCGGTGGGCGCGGCGGCGCTGCTGTCCGTCCGCCACACGGTCTCGGCCTCGTACGCGGCGGGCCGGCGCCGCCGCCGGCCGCGCCCGTCCCGCCGGGGGGGGGTCGCGGGGCGGGCCACCGAGAGCCTGCGGCTGCCGTTCGGCGAGCGGTTCGCGCTGATCGCGGTCACCGCCGCCCTCGCCGACGCGCGGCTGACGTTCGCGGCCCTGCTCGCGTGGGGCTCCGCCGCCGCCGCGCTGTCCCTGGGCGGACGGGCGGCGAGGTCGCTGGCGCCATGACGGGCGTGCGGACGTACCGCGACGACGGCCCGCTCTCGCGCGCCCTCGGCCGGGCGTCGGGCGGGCGGCTCCCGCCGCTGCCGGTCGCCGACCTCGCCGAGGACGCCGCGGCCGTCCTGCTCGCGGCGGGCCCGCTGCCCGGAACGCGGCTCGGGCCCGAGCCGGCGGTGTTCGCGCCGCTCGTCGTGCTGCTGCTGGCCGGGCCCGCGTCCGAGAACCCCCACGCCGGGCGGCTGGACTGGCTGGTTCCGCCTATTCTGCGCGGGATCGAGTATGGTTACCTCGCCGTGTTGGGGGACGCGCGGGCAGTCCCGGCGCCGCTCGTCTACGTGCTGCTCACGGTTCTCGCGCTCCACCACTACGACGCCGCCTACCGCACCCGCCAGGGGCGCCGGCCGCCGCGGTGGGTCCGCCTCGCCGGACTCGGCTGGGAGGGCCGGATGCTGTTCACGGCCTTCGCGGGGGCGTTCGCGCCGCTTCCGTTCGCGTACGCGGCGCTGGCCGCCTACCTTGGCGTGTTGTCCGGCGGAGAGAGCGCCGCCACGTGGGCGCGGCACGGCCGCGCCGGCGCAGTGACGATCGACCTGACGAAGAAGTTGTCCGAGGGTGTGGGGGACGGGCCCCACTGCGAGAGGGAGAAGAAAGCATGATCGGCATGGTGCTGGCGGCGGGCGCGGGCCGGAGGCTGCGGCCGTACACCGACACCCTCCCCAAGGCCCTGGTCCCCGTGAACGGCGAGACCACCATCCTCGACATCGCCCTCGGCAACCTCGCCGAGGTCGGGCTGACCGACGTCGTCATCGTGGTCGGCTACTGCGCGGACGCCGTGCGCGACCGCAAGGCCGCCCTCGAGGAGCGGTACGGCGTGTCGCTGACGCTCGTCCACAACGACAAGGCCGAGGAGTGGAACAACGCCTACTCCATGTGGCTCGCTCGGGAGCACTTCTCCAAGGGCGTCCTGATGGTCAACGGCGACACGGTCCATCCGGTGAGCGTCGAGAAGACACTATTGGCGAACCGCGGACCGGACATCCTCCTGGCGGTGGACGACGTGAAAACTCTCGCCGACGAGGAGATGAAGGTGATCCTCGACGGTGAGGGCCGCCTGAAGACCATCACCAAGCTCATGGACCCCGCCACCGCGAACGGCGAGTACATCGGCGCCACCCTGATCGAGCCCGCCGCCGCCGGGCCGCTGGCCGACGCGCTCAAGGCCACCTGGGAGGGCGACCCCGACCTCTACTACGAGGACGGCTACCAGGAGCTCGTGAACCGCGGCGGACGCATCGGCGTCGCGCCGATCGGCCAGGTCGACTGGGTCGAGGTCGACAACCACGACGACCTGGAGAAGGCCCGCCGGATCGCCAAGGGCTACTGACCGCACGCACGGCACGAACCGACCGCACGACGGCACGAGGAGGCCCATGCCCCTGCTGACGCGGATGCTGAACGCGCCGCTCTCCATCGACGTGCGGCGGGGAGCCGTGGCGACCCTCGGCGAGCTGCTCGCCGACAGGCGGATCGCCACCGAGGGGCGCGTCGCGATCGCGGTCGGTCCCGGCCAGGGCGACCAGATCGCCGAGCACGTCCGGCCGTCCCTGGCCGCCTGCGAGGTGTTCCACGTCGAGGGCGGCACCGTCGAGGCGGCGGTCAACCTGGGCTCCCGGCTGCGCGCCGGGTCCTACGAGGCGGTCGTCGGCATCGGCGGCGGCCGCACGATCGACGCCACCAAGTACGCGGCGACGCTGTCGGGCATCCCGATGGTGTCGGTCGCCACGAACCTGTCGCACGACGGGATCTGCTCGCCGGTCGCCTCCCTCGTCCACGACAAGGGCAAGGGCTCGTTCGGCGTCGTGATGCCGCTGGCGATGATCGTCGACCTCGACTACGTGCGCGCCGCGCCCGACCGGCTCGTCCGCGCCGGGATCGGCGACGTGGTGAGCAACTTCTCCGCCGTGGACGACTGGCTCCTCGCGGCCGACGAGTGCGGCGAGCGGATCGACCGGATGGCGCTCACCGTGGCGCGCACCGCCGCCGAGGCCCTGCTGCACCAGCCCGGCTCGATCGACTCGGACCGGTTCCTGACGGTCCTCGCCGAGGGGCTCGTCCTCTCGGGCATGGCGATGGCGTTCGCCGGCGACTCCCGCCCGGCGTCCGGCGGCGACCACGAGATCCTGCACGCCATCGACCACCTCTTCCCGGACACCGCCAACCACGGCGAGCTGGCCGGGATCGGCGCCGCGTTCTGCTACCACCTGCGCGCCACCCGGCTCGGTGCGGGCGAGGAGCGGCTCGAAGAGATCCTCGCCTGCCTCGGACGCCACGGACTGCCCCGGTTCCCGGCCGACATCGGGCTGTCCGCCGAGCAGTTCGCGGAGGCGGTGCTGTACGCCCCGCAGACCCGCCCCGGCCGCTATACGATCTTGGAACACCTCAGCCTCGACGAGGGCGAGACCCGCAAGGCGGTGCACGAGTATGTCCAGGCCCATGGAGGCTGAGCTGTCCGGGCAGAACCCTTCCCCGCAGCCCCCCGGCTCCCCCGAACCACCCGGCCCCGCGGAGCCGTCCGGCGACGACCACCGGCCGCACCGCAAGGGCGCGAAGGTCGCCGACATCCGCCGGTACGGCCAGCCGCCCGGTCTGAAGGACCGGCGCAACGAGGAGCACTGGGCCGGCCGCCTCTACATGCGCGACCTGTCCCCGTACTTCGCGTGGATCTCGCTGCGCCTCGGGTTCAGCCCCAACCAGCTGACCTACCTGATGATGCTCAGCGGCGTCCTCGCCGGCGTCGCGGTGTCGCTGCCCGTCGACCCGCTGTGGACGGCCCTCGCCGGCGCGTTCCTCATCCAGGTCTACCTGCTGCTCGACTGCGTCGACGGCGAGGTCGCCCGCTACCTGCGGCAGACGTCGGTCGCCGGGGTGTTCCTCGACCGGATCGGCCACTACCTGTCGGAGGTGTCGCTGCTCGCCGGGCTCGGCTTCATGGCGCAGGGCGGCTGGGAGAACGGCGGCTGGGTCGAGCTCGGCCTGCTCGCCGCCCTCGGCGCCGCGCTGATCAAGGCGGAGACCGACAACGTCGTCGTCGCCCGCGCCAAGTCCGGGCTGACCGCCGACCCGACCGGCGGCGACCGCGCGCTGCGGCCCCGCTCCACCGGCATCGCGCTGGCCCGGCAGGCGGCGTCCATGCTGCGCTTCCACCGCATCATCGGCGCGGTCGAGCTGTCGCTGCTGATCCTCGCCGCCGCCGTGATCGACACCCTCACCGGCGCGGACGACCCCGTCGCGGTCCGCGTCCTGACGGTCGCCGTCGCCGCCGTCGCCGTCCTGCAGACCCTGCTGCACCTCGTCAGCATCCTGGCCTCCCGGAGGCTGAAGTGAAACTGTCCGTCGTCGTCCTCACCATGGGCAACCGGCCGGAGGAGCTCGCCCGCGCCGTCCGCAGCGCCCTGGAGCAGGAGCACGTGGACGTCGAGGTCGTCCTCGTCGGGAACGGCGCCGACCCCGTCGGCGAGGCGGCGGGCGCGCCGCCGTTCGACGACGAGCGCGTCAAGACCCTCAGCCTCCCGAAGAACCTCGGCATCCCGGGCGGCCGCAACCGCGGCGTGGAGGCGTCCTGCGGCGACGTCATCCTGTTCCTGGACGACGACGGCTGGTACCGCTCGCCCCGCCTCGGCGCCCACCTGCGCGACCGGTTCTCCGCCGAGCCCGACCTCGGCGTCGTCTCGTTCCGCGTCCGCGACCCCGAGGGCGGGCGCGGCGAGCGCCGCCACGTCCCGCGCCTGCGCGCGGGCGACCCGGAGCGCTCGTCCCCCGTCACCACGTTCCTCGGCGGCGCCTGCGCGATCCGCCGCGCCGCGTTCGACGCCGGCGGCGGCCTCCCCGAGGACTTCTTCTACGCCCACGAGGAGACCGACCTCGCCTGGCAGATCCTCAACGCCGGCTACCGCATCGTCTACGACGCCTCGGCGGTGATGTTCCACCCCGCCGTCCTGCCGACGCGGCACGCCATGTTCTACCGCTACAACGCCCGCAACCGCGTGTGGCTGGCGCGCCGCAACCTGCCGTGGCCGCTGGCGCTCACCTACCTCGCCGTGTGGGTCGGCATGACCCTCCTGCGCGAGCGCAAGCCGAGCGCCCTCAAGCCGTGGTTCAAGGGCTTCGTGGAGGGCTGGCGCAAGTCCGCCGGGCCCCGCCGCCCCATCTCCTACCGCACCGCCTGGCGCATGACCCGCACGGGCCGCCCCCCGATCATCTAGGGGTTCGCGCCTTCCCAGGGGGGCGGCCCCCTGGGACTCCCGCCACGCGCCGGACGATCCTCACGCCACGGGTCAGGGGGTCGTCACGGCCGCGACGATGAGGCGGGTCAGTTCGGTGGTGATGTCGTCCAGGGGGACGTGCTGGTCGCGGGCCGACCAGTGGTGGACGAGGTTGTTCACGGCGCCGATGACGGCGATCATCGTGAGCCGGTGGTCGCGGTCGGCGGCCTCGCCGCGCCCGGCGGCCTCGCGGACCATCGCGAGCATCGCGTCCTCCCACTGGCCGCGCCAGCGGAAGCGGTGCCGCTCCAGGCCGGCGCTGACGCCGATCACCTCGACGAACGCGATGCGGGCCCAGCGCGGGTCGCTCGCGGTGACGGTGACGAACGCGCGGACGGCGCTCTCGACGCGGGCCGGGAAGGCGGCGCCCGCCTCCCTCCCGTACGCGGCGGAGACGGCCTCGGCGGCGCGCTCGTTGATCCCGCGGTGCAGCGTGGTGAGCAGCTCCTCGCGCCCGGAGAACTCCTCGTAGAAGTTGCGGGTCGACACGCTCGCGGTCGCGCACAGCCGCTCGATGGACGTCGCCGCGTACCCGCGCGTCCCGAACAGTTCGAGCCCGGCGGCCAGCAGGCGGTCGCGCCGCTCCGCACGGCGCTCCTCGGCCGACCGGCCTGCGTAGCTGCGCCTGGGTGCGGGATTGCGGCCGCTCATCGGTCTCCGTTCACCCGTGCGGATGGGGCAGCGTCAGCCTAACGCCGGGCGGAGCGGCGCAGGGCCCCGTCAGCCGGTGACCAGCGCGTCCCTCCACCCGGGGTCGGCGGTGAGGACGGTCAGCCGCTGCGTGGCCCGCGACACCGCCACGTACAGCACGCGCAGCCCGCGCGGGGACTGGGCGGCGACGGTCTCCGGCGCCACGATCACGGCGGCGTCGAACTCCAGGCCCTTGGCCTCCAGGACGTCGAGCACCTGGACGCGCTCGGGCAGTCCCGCGCCGAGCCGGTCGCGTTCGGCGGCGTCCCAGGCGGCGGCGGACCCCTCGAACAGCGAGGCCTGGCCGCCGGACTCCTCCAGGGAGAGCGGGACGATCAGGCCGATGGTGCCGTCGACCTGGCCGAGCAGCTCCTCGACGGCGGCGCGGGCGGCGGAGCCGAGCCCGGGTTCGGGGACGACCCGGACGACCGGCTCGATCCCGGACGTGCGGACGGCGCGGGCCGGCTTCGCGTCCGGCAGCGCGCGGGCGAGCACCCGCGCGGAGACGGCGGCGATCTCGGTGGAGTTGCGGTAGTTCGTGGTCAGCTCGTACTCGTGCCGGGCGCGGGGCGGGGGCGCCTTGCGGCCCCGGCGGCGGTTCCGGGACGCGGGGCGCTCGCCGCCGAGCGCGGCCTCCATCGCCCGCCGGGCGGCGGGCAGGTCCTCCCAGGCGCTCTGGGCCGGGTCCTCGACGACCGTCCAGCTCGCCTGGCGGCCGCGGCGGCCGAGCATCCGCCACTGCATGGGGGACAGGTCCTGCGCCTCGTCCACCACGAGGTGCGCGTACTCGGGGCGCTCCTCGACCACGCCGTCGTCGACGCGGCGGGAGCGCTCCAGCCGCTCGATGGACGTGGTGAGCTCCCGCATCTCCGGCTCCCACGTCTCGTCGACGACCTCCTCGCCGGTGAGGATGTTGACGCCGTCCACGACGAACGGGTCGTCCTCGGACGGCGCGCCGCGGCGGCGGGACGGCCGGGGCGGGGAGCCGAGCAGCGCGTCGATCTCGTCGAGCAGCGCGACGTCCTGGTAGCTGAGCGGCGCGCCGTCGCCGGCCCAGGAGGCGGCGAGCGGCTCGACGTCGGCGCGGTCGACGTCGCGCCCGGCGGCGCGGCGCAGGCGGGACGGGTCGCCGAGCGAGCGCAGCACGTCCAGCGGGCGGCGGATCGGCCACCAGGCGACGAGGAAGTCGGTGAACGCGCGCTGCTCGCGGACCCGCGCGTCGAACTGGGCGCGCTTCGGGTCGCCGCCCGCGGCCCCGTTGCCGCGCGCGGGCTCCTCGTCGAGGGAGGCCAGCCCGTCGGCGGCGAGGATCGCGTTCCACAGGCCCGCCTCGGCGCCCTCCTCGGCCTCGGCCGCCTCGGGGCCCCCGACCTCGCCGAAGCGGTGCCAGAGGGCGTCCAGGAGCATCTCCGCGGCCCGGCCGCGGGCCGCGTTCACGCTGCCGCGGCTGCGCCGGTGGACCTCGTTCCGGATGCGGTCGAGGCGGGCGCGGTCGAGGGCGACGACGACGCCCTTGAACACCACGCGCAGCTCGTCCGGGGCGCCGGGGGCGTGGTCGGCGACGGCGCGCCGCAGCACCGTCACCATCGCCTCCGCGCCCTTGACGCGGGCGAGCCGCGGCGTGTCGTGGACGGTGGCGGTGGCGCCGTCGACGAGGTCGCCGAGCGAGCGGAGCGTCGCCGACCCTTCGCCGAGCGACGGCAGCACGCGCTCGATGTAGGCGGTGAACCTGCGGTTCGGGCCGACGACGAGGACGCCGCGGGACCCGAACCGGCGGCGGTGCCGGAACAGCAGGTAGGCGACGCGGTGCAGCGCCACGGCCGTCTTGCCGGTGCCGGGGGCGCCGCGCACCAGGACCGTCCCGTCGGCGGGGGCCCGGATCACCTCGTCCTGCTCGCGCTGGATCGTCGCGACGATGTCGCGCATCGCGCCCTCGCGCGTGCGGGCGAGGGAGGCGAGGAACGCGCCGTCGCCGATGACGGTCATCCCGTCGGACGCCTCGGGGTCGAGGAGGTCGTCCTCCAGGTCGACGACGGTGTGGCCGCGCGAGTGCAGCACGCGGCGGCGCACGACGCCGCGCGGGTCTTCGGGGGTGGCGCGGTAGAAGTCCTCGGCGGCGGGCGCCCGCCAGTCGATGACGAGCGAGTCGTGCTCGCTGGTGCGGACGCCGACGCGGCCGATGTAGCGGACCTCGCGGGAGGCCAGGTCGAGCCGGCCGAACACCAGGCCGTCGTCGGCCACGTCGAGGGCCTGGACGCGCAGGGCCGCCTGGTGGACCATCGCGTCCCGGTCGACGAGCGAGCCCTTGGTGCCGGCGAGCGACTGGCGGTAGCCCTCGCGGATCATGGCCTGGGCGTCCGCGCGCATCTCCTCCAGCCGGGTGTAGGCGGTGTCGACGTAGCGCTGTTCGGCGGCGATCTCCCGGTCCTTGACCGTGCCGCGCGGATCGGTCGGGCGCCCGTTGACCTGGGACGACATGCAGGCTGCTCCTCGCGCGTGTGTCATGCCGGGGACATCCCCGGCACCCCGAAGGCGAAAGAGACAGCTTATGCGGTCAGGGTGACGTTCAGCGTCGGGCGAGTGCCGCCAGGAGCGGTCGGCGCGCCGGCCGGACCCGTACGTGGACGTCCGGGGCGGGGCGCGCGAGCGAGCGGTCCATCGCGTCGAGGGCGAGGCCGTGCGGCGTCCCGGCGGCCGCGTGGACGCAGCGCAGCATCACGCCCTGCCCGCCGTGCTCGGCCCAGAGCGCGTCGGCGTAGGCGGCCACGGCCGCGGCGGACGGGCTCGCGGGCGGGCCCGAGGCGTCCGGGCAGAGGAACAGCTCTCCGGCCCGCCGTTCCAGCATCCCCGGCAGAGTGGCCTGGACGACGACGGCGGCGCCGAGGACGTTCGTCCGCAGGTCGTCCTCCACCTCGCCGAGCGGCCGCGCCAGGACCGGCCCGGACGGCGCGGCCGACGCGGCGTGGACGACGCGGTGCACCGGGCCGGCCATCGCCAGCACCCCCGCCACGGCGTCCGGGTCGGTGACGTCGCACACCCGCGCGTGGGTGTTGGGGGAGCGCTGCGCCGTCTTGGCGAGGCCGAGCTCGTCCACGTCCACCGCGACGACGTCCCACGCCGCCGCGGCGAGCCGTCGCGCCGCCATGGCGCCGAGCCCGTGCGCGGCGCCGGTCACCAGGGCCGTCCGCTTCACGTGCGCACCTCCTCGGCGCCCTGGAAGACCATCCGCAGATGCCCGACCGTGCTCGTGGTGAGCGCCCGCGCCCGGTCGAGCCCGAGGCCGCGCAGCTCGTCGGCCACCGGATGGTCGCCGAGGACGACCTTCGCGCCGCCCGGACGGGTCCGGACGCCGGACGGCGTGAGCGTCCACGGCGTCCGGCGGGTCACGCCGTCCAGGCAGGAGTAGGCGTCGACGCTCGGGGCCGCCGAGCCGGCCGGCGTCGGCACGCCCGGCCGGATCGCCACCTCGATCGCCGTCCGCCCGCCGAACCGCACCGCGCAGCGCTTCACGCGCCCGGAGAGGTCCATGGGGATGTCGGCGATCTCCTTGGGGAAGCCCCAGATCGTCCGTCCGGCCTCCAGGGTGAACTCCTGGTTGACCGGCAGCCAGTGGATGAACGCGCCGATCCCGCGCATCCGCCCGAGCACGCCCGGCGACGGCCCCGCGCCGGGCGGGCGCACCAGGAACGCGACGGCGAACTCGTGGTAGGGGCCGAGGTCGCCCTCGGCGTACCGGACGAAGGCCAGCGAGCAGACGGCCCTGCCGGGCAGCGGCTCCGCGACGGCGAGCCCGGAGTAGGCGATGACGTCCTGGGCGGCGCGGGCGGGCACGACGAACATCGCCGAGCCGACGGCGGCGTCACGGATCCGTACCGGGAGCGCGACCCGCTCGCCCTGGATCATGTGCGCGTGTGCGGTCGTGGTCACACCGCTAAGTAGAACAGGTTCTCGTTTTGCTGCCAAGCACCGGAGCCCGGCAAGGGGGTCAGCCCTTCCCGACGGCCGTCCGGATCCGGTCGAGCGTGGCGCGCATCCCCTCGCGGTTCACCTCGGCGCGCTCCCCGGCGGGGACGCCGGTGAAGACCTTGCCGAGCAGCGACACGAACCCGGCGCCCCGGTGGTCGCGGCGCTGGTCCTCCCAGTACTCGGTGAGGCGGGTGCGGGGCGCGGACGGGTCCTCGGAGACGTTCTCGAACCGGTACCCCCACAGCGCCACCGGCACCCCGAAGCTCGACACCCGGAAGGCGAACACCTCACCGGGCACCGCCGCGCTCACCTGGCAGGTGGTGAACCACACGCGCCAGCCGAGGCGGTTGAAGCCGACGAACCTCGTCCCCGGCCTGACGGCGCGCCCGCGCACCCACGTCGCGAACACCTCCGGGCTCCACTCGCCCATCCGCCGCAGATCCGCGACGGCCGCGTACACGTCCCGCGCCGGCGCGGCGACGACCACGCTCTCCTCGACGACCCACTCGCGCTCCATGGGACCGCATCCTCCCACTCGATGACCGGTGGGTCACAGGAGGTGGGCGAAACGGCGCCGCCAGTCGGCGTACCAGGCTCTGAACCACGGCTCGGGCTCGGCCAGCGGGACGACGTAGGTGAGCGTCTCGGCGTAGTAGCGGCGCTGGAAGTCCGGCGCCATCCGGTCGAGGGTCTGCACGTTGCTGGCGCGGTCGGCGAGCTTGACCAGGACCGCCTCGCGCGGGGCCTCGCCCAGGCGCCGCAGGTAGGCGGCCTTGGCGGCGCGTTTGGCCTGGCGCCCGGCGCCCGCGGCGGGCGGCTTGGTGACCCAGTCGACCAGTTCGGTCACCTCGGGGCCGAACTCGGCCTCGACGTCGGCGAGGGAGGCGGGCGTGTCCTCGACGACGTCGTGCAGGACCGCGGCGGACAGGACGGCGGGCGTCGTCACCCCCGCCCCGCGCACCAGCACTTCGAGGGCTTCCAGCAGGTGCTCGACGTAGGGGTCGCCGGTCGGCCGCCGCTGGTCGCCGTGCCAGCGCAGGGCGGCGGCGACGGCCCGTTCCAGGCCGTCCACGTCGACGGGCGCGCCGGACGCGGCGATGTCCGCGCGGGCCGTCTCCCAGGCGTGCCAGCGGGTGAAGACCTCCACGGGTTCGCTCCGTTCTTCCCGGCCGTGTCGCGCGGGAGCCCCGTACAGGGCATGGTGGGTGTCGTCCTTATGAGCAGTCCTCGGTGATAACCGTACGTGGAGGGAGGCGGCGCGGTCGTGGTCGGGAGCCGGCAGCGGCCTGACGGCCGACCGGAGTCCGTGGGCAGGGTCCGCGTCACGCTCGGCCTCCTGTCCGGGGCGGTCGCCGTCGCGCTCTGCGTCGTCCTCGTCGACACCTACGTGCTGCGCGCCGAGTGGTGGCAGGTCCGCCACACCGTGACCGGGGAGCCCGTGGCGCCGCAGAGCGGCGTGGGTCCGCCGCCGGGCCCGCTGGCGGTGAGCTGGGAGCATTCGACGCGGACGCACCGCGGCTCGGTCGCGGGCTACGACGGCGTCGCCTACCAGGTCGCGCAGGGGCAGGTCGTGACGGCGTCCGGGCACGGCATCGAGGCGCGCGACGCGCGCACCGGCGGGGCCCGCTGGAGCTACCGGCGCGCCGGGTGGTCCCTGCTCGGCTGGACGTCCACGGGGTCGCGGGTCGTCGCCTACTTCGAGCGGGACGGCGACCGCGGCGAGCGGACGCTCGTCGCGTTCGACGCGCTGTCGGGCGGGCAGCTGTGGCGGCGCGCGGACGAGCGTCCCGCCGCGGTGTCCCGGACGACGCTGCGCTGGCCCGCCGGGTCCGACGTGCTGCTCACCGCCGACGAGGGGCGCCGGACGCTGTTCGGGGTGTCGGCCGTGACGGGGAACCGGGTGTGGCGGCTGGCCCTGCCGCGCGGCTGCCGGTTGTTCGAGGGCGGGGCGCACCCGTCCGACGGCCGGGAGGGGCTCGCCGCGGTGGGCCTGCGCTGCGCGGGCCCCGGCGGCGGCAAGGGGCGCCGGAGCCGGCTGCTCGCGCTCGACCCGACGAAGGGCCTCGTGCGCTGGGAACGGGGGCTCGACTCCCGGGAGTCTCCCGAGGTGTCGATGCTGGACGGCGTGACGCTCGTCTCGGACGGGACGGCCCTGCGCGCGTTCGACGACGGCGGCCGCCAGTTCGCGGTCTGGGAGGGCGACGGGGTCTGCGGCGACCTGATGTGCCCGGGCGTGCTCGCGCCGGGGCGGCTCGTGGTCGTCTACCACCCGGACGGGACGGGCACCGAGGGGGCCGGCGCCGGGACGGGGACCGGCGGCGCGGGCGCCGGCGGCGTGGCGGCGGAGGAAGCCCGCATGGAGGCGGTGGACGTGCGGTCCGGGCGGGTCGGGTGGAGCCGGGACGTGCCCGCGTACACCGCCCTCGCGCAGGCCGGCGGGCAGGTGTTCGCGCTGCGCCCGCGGCTGTCGGAGCGGCTGCTGCCCGCGGGCGTCGACATCGTCGAGCCCGGCGACGGGAGCACCACGACCGCGCCCGCGCCGTTCTCGATGGACCCAGACCTACCGGGCGTCCGGCCCTGGCTGGCGGCCGCCGGCGGGCTGCTGTACACGGCCCTCCCCCAGGCGGCGCCGCGCCCGGACGGCGCGGCGCGGCTGGTCGCCCTGCGCGGCGGGCTCGCCGGCACCGGGCCGCCGGAACTCGGCGGCGTGCCGGCGAAGGACTGGCCGGACGCGTGCTCCCTGCTCAGGAAGCCCGATCTGGCCGCGGCGCGCCTGACCGGCTACGTCACCGGGCCGCGCCGCGCGTCGGCCGGGTCGGTGCGCCTTCCGCACCCGGTGTCCTGCACGTACACGCCGCGCGGCGGCAGGCGCGACCCGGCCGGGTCCGGCGCGCGTGTGTCGCCGTCGCCCAAGCCGAGCGCGACGGGCTCGGCCACGCCCGATCCCTCCGCCGGGCCGCGGGAGGGCGGCCCGGAGCGCGACGACGGCCCGGAGGCCGCCGTCACCGGCCTCACGGTGAGCGTCCGCTGGGTGGCCGACACCGACGCGGCGGCGTCGCGGATGCTGGAGTCGCTGCAGGCCGCGCAGGCGCAGGCCCGGCGGCGGCGCGACATCGGGGGCGACGAGGCCTACGAGATCGGCCCGACCGCCGGGATGATCGCGCTGCGGGTCGGCCGGTGCGTGGTGATGGTCGAGGCGAACCGCCCGCCGGGAGCCGCCGCCCGCCTGGCCCGGTCCGTCGCCTACCGCCTGCGCCACCTGTCCGAGGCCCCGTCCTGACCGGGCCCGCCGCCCGTCCCCGCCGGGCGGCTCAGAACTCGGGGACGGGCTCGGCCTCGGGTTCCGCGACGGCCGTGGGGGAGCGGCCCGCCCACGCCTCCAGTTGGGCGACGAAGCGTTCGGCGTGGACGGGCCAGTGGAACCGCTCCCGGGCGGCCTCGTAGCCGCGCCGGCCGAACGCGGCGCGCAGGACGGGGTCGTCCCGCAGCCGCAGGACCGCCTTGGCGGCGGCCTCCGGGGCGCCGAACGGGACGATCACCCCGCACTCGGCGGGCTCCACGATGCCCACGGCCGGCGGGTTCGGCGTGCTGATCACCGGGATGCCGCGGGCCATGTACTCGACGACCTTCGTCGGCATGGAGTGCCGGTAGTTCGGCTCGTCGTGCAGCAGCGCGAGCCCGGCCATCGCGCCCTCGGCGATGCGCAGCGCCCGGTCGTTCGGGACGAACCCGTACCAGCGCACGATCCCCTCGCGCTGCGCCGCGCGCAGGGCGTCCCGGACGTCGGCGTCGGCCGCGCCGATCAGCTCCACCAGCACGCCCTCGGCGGCCAGCGTCCGGGCCATCTCGATCATGTCGAGGGCGCCGCGGGCCCGCGAGAGCTGCCCGACGTAGACGGCGCGGCGGCCGTCCGGCGGTCCGGGCGGCAGGTCGGACACGTAGGTGGTGTTGGGCACGACCGGGTGGTCCTCGCGGAACCGGTCCCGGTAGCCCTCCTCGGCGAGCAGCAGCCGGTGCCGCCGCTCGGTGCGCCGCTCCAGGCGGCGCACGACCGGGCGCAGGAGGGGGCGGGCCGGCCCCGGCACCCAGCCCTTGGCGGACAGGGCCGCGGCGGTGTCCTCGTGGACGTCCCAGACGACCGTGCGGCCCTGGAGTTCGCTCGGGAGCGACACCAGCAGCTCGGGGTCGTGCAGGAGGACCACGTCGGCGTACGCGGCGTGCTCGGCGAGCGCGCGGTGGGCGGCGCGCAGGGCCCGGACCCGGCGCCGTCCGGTGGCCCGCGGGACGTCCACCGGGCTGATCTGGCGCCACGGGGTCGCGTTGCACGCCCGGAAAGGGGCGATGTAGGTGACCTCGTGGCCGGCGTCGAGCAGGGCGCGTATCTGCCGGTGCAGAATGCGCGCGTCTTCGGGGTGGTGCACGACCGTGCAAACGCAGACCCGCATCACACTCACTCCGCAACGTCCGATTCGTCCATCACCGGCGAGTCTCGGGTGCCGATGGAAATTGCCGATGAATTCCCGCTGTCCGGGGCGTGGACGCTGCCGGGCTACTCTTCCTCGTACGAAAGGGAAGGCCGCCGGTCACGCGAAACCCGCCGATGGGAAAAGCCCTGTCAAAGAAGCCCGCCACCGAAATGCGCCCGCCCGTCACAGGAGCTCGACGGTGTCCTGCTGGACGTTGCGCGTCCGGCCGCGGGTGTCGAACAGCAGACGGGCGTGCCGCGCCAGGGTCGCCGCGTCGTAGGCGGCGTGGTCGGCCAGCACGATCGCCAGGTCCGACGCCTCCAGGGCGGCGGCCAGGTCGTCCCCGGCGGACGGCACCGGCTCGCCGTCCACCTCCCACAGGGTGACGAACGGGTCGTGGAACGACAGGTCGGCGCCGAGGCGGGCCAGCCGCCGCGCCACCGGCCGGGCCGGCGACTCGCGCTGGTCGGCGATGTCGGCCTTGTAGGTGACGCCGAGCAGCAGGACCCTGGCGCCCTTGAGCGCGCGTCCCTCCCGGTTGAGCAGCTGCTGGGCGCGTTCCGCGACGTACCGGGGCATCCGGTCGTTGATCTCCTGGGCCAGCTCCACGAACCGGAACGGGTAACCCAGCGAGCGGACCTTGTAGGACAGGTAGTTCGGGTCGATCGGGATGCAGTGCCCGCCGACGCCCGGCCCCGGCCGGAACGCCTGGAACCCGAAGGGCTTGGTGGCCGCGCAGTCGATGGCGTCCCACAGGTCGATGCCGAGCTCGTTGCAGAACACCGCCATCTCGTTGACCAGCGCGATGTTGACGTGCCGGTAGGTGTTCTCCAGCAGCTTGGCCATCTCGGCCTCGCGCGTCCCCTTGGCCTCTACGACCCGGTCGACGAACTTGCCGTAGAACGCCGAGGCCGCCGACGCGCAGGCCGGGGTCAGCCCGCCGACGATCTTCGGGGTGTTGCGGACGCCGTAGACCGGGTTGCCGGGGTCGATCCGCTCCGGCGAGAACGCCAGGTGGAACTCCTCCCCGGCGACCAGGCCGGACGTCTCCAGGATCGGCCGCACGACCTCCTCGGTCGTGCCCGGGTAGGTGGTGGACTCCAGCACCACGAGCGTCCCGGGCTCCAGGTGGCGGGCGACGGTCTCGGCCGCGCCGCGCACCGCGGTCAGGTCCGGTCCGCCCTCCGGCGAGAGCGGCGTCGGGACGCAGATGACCACGGTGCGGGCGCCGTCCAGGACGTCCTCGTGCAGGCTCGGGGCGAACCCCGCCCGCAGCATGTGCTCGACCTCGTCCGCCGACACGTCGTCGACGTGCGACATCCCGGCCTTGAGGCCGGCGACCACGCGCGCGTCCCGGTCGAGCCCGCCGGCCCGCAGGCCGGCCCGGCAGGCCTCCCGCACGAGCGGCAGCCCCACGTATCCGAGTCCGATGACCACGAGATCCACGCGGCAGCCCCCTTCGATCTATGTGCTCTGGCGTGTCGGGAAGCGATAGGCGGCCCGGTATCCGGCCGTCACGGCGCGCCAGGTCCGTTCCGCCGCGACCCATTCACGGGCCGACCGCCCGATTTTCTGTCTCCTTTCGGGACTGTAAGCCAGATCTTCCAGGCAATTCGCCCAGGCTTCCGGGTCTTCCGGAACTGTTAACGCCCCCGTCACGCCCGGTTCCACGATTTCGCGAAGAGCCTTGACATCACTGGCTATAACGGGGATTCCCCCCGCCATGGCCTCGATCGGTTTCAGAGGCGTCACCAACTGGCACACCCGGTCCGCCCGGCGCGGAACCGCGAAGACATCGAGGACGGCGTGGTACTGGCGAACGGACTCCATCGGCACCCGGCCGGTGAACACGGCGTGGACGCCGCGTTCGGCCGCGCGCCGTTCGAGCGCGCCGCGCTCGGGGCCGTCCCCGACCAGCAGGAGGGTGACCGGAGCGCCCCGCTCGCGCAGCAGGGCGGCGGCGTCGATGAGCGTGTCGATGCCCTCGTAGCCGTAGAACGACGACGTCAGGCCGGCGACGGTGGCGCCGCGGTCGATCCCGAGCCGCTCGCGCAGGCCGGAGCCGTCCGGGAGCGGCGCGAGGAACGCCTCGTCCACCCCGTTCGGCACCGTGAAGATCTTCTCCGCGGGGACGCCGCGGGAGGCGATCTCGGCGCGCATCGCCTCGCCGAGCGTCACGACCGCGTCCGCCTCGGCCATCCGGCGGGTCTCCAGCTCGCGGGTCAGCCGGTAGAACTCGTCGTCCTCGCTGTGCGCGGGGTCGCGGGACAGCCAGGAGTCCTCCAGGAAGCCGCGCACCTCGTACACGACCGGGACGCCGTGGCGGCGTCCGAGCTCCAGCGCGACGGCCGCGTTCAGGTGGTTGCTGACCGCGTGCAGGACGGACGGCCTCAGCTCCTCGACCAGCCGTCCGGCGAGGTCGGCGCTCTTCACCACGGTGTCGCGCGGATCCGTCCGCGGGAACCACGGCAGCAGCCGGTGGTAGGGGACGCCGTCCACGTCCACGCGGGCCCGCCCGTCGGCGATGCCCTGGCTGAGCGGGTATCCGAGCCGGGTCACGATGTGGGGATCGAGCCCCATCTCGCGCTGGGCGAGGGCGATCCGGTGCGTCCGGACGGTGTAACCCGCGTTCGTGCGCGGCAGGGCGTTGGTGACGAACTGCAGGACGGTCGTGCCCTGGACGGCCCGTCGCGCACGCGTGGGCGCGGGTTCGGCGAGCAGGAGCCGCAGGTCCCGCGTCTCGCGTCCCACGTCCCGGGGCTTCGGCACGACGAGGCGGGAGCGCCGCAGCCGGGCGCCGAGCGGGGTCCGGGCGGCCAGCCGCACGGCGAGCCGCGACGCCCTCCCGGGGTCGTCGCGGAGCTGCCGCCAGGCGAGTCCGGCCAGGTAGACGGTTTTCTTCACGGGTTCGTCGGCCACAGGCCGGACGGTAGGGAACCCCGATGAACAGAAGGGAAATTGTGTTGGCACCCATCGTGCACGTCCTCGGGGCGAGGCCCAACTTCGTCAAGGCGGCGCCGGTGATA
The DNA here is from genome assembly GCF_039540335.1 of Actinomadura verrucosospora. Lineage (NCBI taxonomy): Bacteria > Bacillati > Actinomycetota > Actinomycetes > Streptosporangiales > Thermomonosporaceae > Actinomadura > Actinomadura verrucosospora. The sequence goes on from NZ_BAABEV010000014.1 coordinate 16,858, forward strand.
TCGGCGCTCGCCGCGGCGGGCGCCGAGCAGGCGGTGATCCACACCGGCCAGCACTACGACGCGCGGATGTCGGAGATCTTCTTCGACCAGCTCGGGCTTCCCGAGCCCGACGTCAACCTCGGCGTCGGCTCGGGCGGCCACGCCGAGCAGACCGCCGCGCTCATGATCGGGCTGGAGAAGGAGTTCACGGGTCGTTCACCCGCGCTCGTCATCGTGTACGGCGACGTGAACTCGACGATCGCCGCCGCCCTCGTCGCGGCCAAGCTGCACATCCCGGTCGCCCATGTGGAGGCCGGGCTGCGCAGCTTCGACATGACGATGCCGGAGGAGGTCAACCGCAGGATCACCGACCAGCTCTCCGCGCTGTGCCTGGTCACGAGCCCGGAGGGGATCGGCCACCTGGCCGCGGAGGGCGTCGCGGTGGAGCGGGCGCACCTGGTCGGCAACCCGATGATCGACACGCTGCTGGCCAACCTGGACCAGTTCGACACGGCCGCCGTGCGGGCGGCGCACGGGCTGCCGGAGCGCTACGTCCTCGCGACCATGCACCGGCCCGCGAACGTCGACGCGCCGGAGACGGCCGCGGCCCTCGTCCGGCGCCTGCACGGCGTCGCCGACCTCGCCGACCTGGTCATCCCCGTCCACCCGCGCGGGCGGGCGAACCTGCTGGCCGCCGGGCTGGACGAGCACGACCGCGTGCACATCCTGGAGCCGCTCGGGTACATCGACTTCATCGCGGCCGTCCGGGGGGCGGCGGCGGTCGTCACGGACTCGGGGGGCCTCCAGGAGGAGACGACGATCCTCGGGGTGCCGTGCCTGACCGTCCGCCCCAACACCGAGCGGCCGATCACGATCACCCACGGCACGAACCGGCTCGTCACGTTCGAGGAGCTGGTGCCGGGGGTCCGCAAGTGCCTGGAAGGGGGAGCGGCGGCCGCGGGCGGGCCGGGCGAGCGCAGGCCCCCGCTGTGGGACGGCCACGCCGGCCCCCGCATCGCCGAAGTGATCATGGAGTTCCTGGGTGAGTGACGAGGACAAGAACGCCAAGGCCTACCAGCAGCTCGGGCGGCTGAAGTCCACGCTGCGCGAGCGGGAGGCGCGCCTGGACGAGATGGAGAAGCGGCTCGCGGCCCTGGAGGCCTCGACGGCCGTCCAGTTCGGGCGGCTGGTCGCGGGCGCGGCGCGCAACCCCAGGCGCGGCAAGCGGCTGCCGCGGGAGCTGTACCGGCTCTGGCGCAAGCGCAGCGCCCCGGTCTCGGCCGCGGCGCGCGCGACCGGCGGCGGCGTCCAGCCCGACCGGGTCGAGCGGCCCGAGGACCGGCTGCTCGTCGCGGGGCCCTGCGACGTCCCGATCATCGCGGGGGTGCTCGCGCCCGGCACGGCCGCCGTCCTCGCCGGGCACGCCAGGGTCGTCGCCCTCTACCCGCACGACGCCGCGATCGCCCTCGAGACCGCCGACGTGGACGCGCTCGTGGTGGACGCGGCGGCCGGCGAGCCCGGCGGGCCGTGGGCCTACCTGGGCGTCCCCGGCATGTACGACCGCGATCTGGCGCTGCACGAGATCCGCCGGATCGCCGCGGCCCGATCGCTCCCGCTCGTCCTGTGGGGCGAGGCGCCGCCCGCCACCCTGGCGTCCCTGCACTGGGACGCGACCGCCACCGCGCCCGCCGGGCTCGTCCGCCTCCTCGACCCGGCGCCGTCGCCGGACGCCGGTGGGGGCCCCGCCGCGACGAGCGGTGCCACCACGAGTCCGGCCCGTTGAAAGGAACCACCGTGCGACCACGTGCCCTCGTCTACGGCGACGTCGACCTCAACATCATCGACGGGTCGGCCATCTGGGCCCAGGGCATGGTGCAGGCCCTGGCCCGCGCCGGCTGCGAGGTGACCCTGGTCCTCAAGGCGCCCGTCCGGACGGGCCGGCTCGTCGACCCGCTGCGCGCCCTGCCCGGCGTCACCGTCCGCAGCCCGCACGCCGAGGGACTGTTCGAGGGCCCCGCCGGCATGGCCGCGCGGCAGGCCGCCGGGGTGCTCGCCCGCGTCGACGAGGAGGACCCGCACGACCTCGTCGTGGTGCGCGGCCGCATCCTCGCGGGCAAGCTCGCCGCCGGGCCGATGGCCGGGCGGCTCTGGACGTACCTCACCGACGTCCCGCAGTCGGCCGCGGAGTTCACCGCCTCCGCCAAGGGCGACCTGCGCCGGATCGCCGACGCCTCCCGCGTCCTGCTCTGCCAGACCGAGGAGCTGCGCGGCTTCCTGGAGAGCGCCGTCCCGGCGACGGCCGGCAAGAGCGTGCTGTTCCCGCCGGTCGTCGTGCTCCCGGACGGCCTGGAGACGCGCGGCCCCGGCCCCTCCGACGGCCCGCTCCGCCTCGTCTACACCGGCAAGTTCGCGCCCCGGTGGAACACCTACGAGATGACGTCCCTCCCGCGCCTGCTGGCCATGCGCGGCGTGGACGCCGAACTGCACATGGTCGGGGACAAGATCCACGACGATCCGTCCGATCCCGGCTTCGCGTCCCGGATGAGGACCGCGCTGGAGACGGGCGAGGGCGTCGTCTGGCACGGCGGCCACCCCCGGGCCGAGGCGATGCGCCTGACCGCCGCCGGCGACGTGGGCCTGTCCTGGCGCGACGCCTCCATGGACGCCAGCCTCGAACTGTCCACGAAGGTGCTGGAGTGCGGGACGCTCGGCGTCCCGGTCGTCCTCAACCGCACCCCGATGCACGAACGGCTCCTCGGGACCGACTACCCGCTGTTCGCGGCCACCGAGGACGACGTGCTCGACGCCCTGACGCTCATCGGCAAGAACCCGGAGATCTTCACGCTCGCCGCGGACCGCTGCCGCGCGGCGGCGGCGGAGTTCACCCTCGACGCGGCCGCCGCCCGCCTGCGCGGCTACCTGGCGCAGGCGTTCCCGGAGCCCTCCGAGAAGGTCCTCGCCGTGAAGGGGCGCCGCCTGCGCGTCGGGGTGGCGGGCCACGACCTGAAGTTCTTCTCCCGCCTGCTGGACTACCTGCGCTCCCGTCCCGACCTGGAGGTCCGCGTCGACCACTGGGCCGCGCTGAAGGCCCACGACGAGGAGCGCAGCCAGGCCCTGGTCGACTGGGCGGACGTCATCGTCTGCGAGTGGTGCGGCCCGAACGCCCTCTGGTTCGCCCGGCGCAAGCGCCCGGACCAGCGCCTCGTCGTGCGCCTGCACCGGTTCGAGCTGTACGCGGGCTGGCCGAAGCAGCTCGACATCGGCGCCGTCGACCGGGTCGTCTGCGTCAGCCCCCACTACGACGCGCTGACCCGCGAGATCACCGGCTGGCCCGCCGAGAAGGTCGTCACGGTCCCGAACTGGGTGGACGACGCGCAGCTCGACCGCGCGAAGCTCCCCGGCGCCGAGCACCACCTCGGGATGATCGGCATCGCCCCGTCCCGCAAGCGCCTGGACCTGGCCCTCGACGTGGTCGAGGAGCTCCGCCGCGACGACCCGCGCTTCACCCTCTTCGTCAAGTCCAAGCTCCCCTGGGAGTACTGGTGGATCTGGCAGAAGGACGAGGAGCGGGCCCACTACGAGGAGGTCTTCCGCCGCATCCGGCGCTCCCGCCTCCTCTCGGGCGGCGTCGTCTTCGACTCCTACGGGCGCGACGTGGCCTCCTGGCTGCGCCGCATCGGCTGGGTGCTGTCCACCAGCGACGACGAGAGCTTCCATCTCGCGCCGGCCGAGGGCATGGCCTCGGGCGCCGTCCCGGCCCTGCTGCCCTGGCCCGGCGCCGAGACCATCTACGAGCGCCGCTGGATCCACGACGACACCTCCGCCATGGCCGCGTCCATCGCCACCACGGTCTCGCTGGGCCGCTGGCAGGACGACGCCGAGCAGGCCCGCGCCCAGGTGAAGGCCGCCTACGGCCTGGACGAGGTCTGCCGCCAGTGGACGGACCTCCTCACCGGCTAGGCCGCTCCCTCCGCGACGGGCCGCCGCGCCGGGTGAAGGACGGGCCGGGAGGGGCCGTCCAGAGAGAAAGGTCCCCGCGGCGGCGCCGCGGGGACCTCTCCGGCGGTACGGGTCAGCCGGAGCTGCCGACGACCGCGCCGGCCTGGGCGGGCTCGGCGGGAAGCTCGGCGCGGTGGGACTCGATCTTGGCGTTGAGCTTGGCGAGGCTGCGGCTGTAGTCCCGGCTGGAGAGCCAGAACTTGTAGATGATGATCAGCTCGAAGGCCAGCAGGCCGACGCCGCTGAGGACCACCACGGGGATGATGGCGCCCGGCACGATCGCGGCGGCGATCGGGGCGACGATGAACACGCCCATCTGGAACTCGATGCCGCTGATCAGGTGGGGGCGGATGCGGCCCGCCATCAGGACGTTGCGGATGCGGGCGTACCAGGGGAAGCGCTGGTTGAAGCCCGCCTGGAGGACGGCGGCGTTGGGGTCGTCGCCGACGACGCGGTTCTCCGCGTCGGCCTCGGGGTCCTCGGTGAGCGCCTCCGCGGAGCGCAGGTCCTCGTCGGCCTCCACCAGGTCGCCGTTGGCGCGGCGGGCCGCGAGTTCGAGGGCCTGGGCCTCCTCGCGGGCCGCGCTGAGGGTGGTCCGCATCTGCGAGCGGACCTTGTAGATCTCCAGCGCGTCCATGTAGCGCAGCATGTCGAGGAAGACGACGGCGAGCGCCGTCCAGACGTAGGCGACGTTGCCGGTGGCGGCGTACTGGCCGGCCATCAGGGCGATCGCGCAGGCCAGGACGCGGACGCGGTCGAAGATGTAGTCGAGCCAGGCGCCGAACACCGAGCCGGTGCCCTTCAGCCGGGCGACCTTGCCGTCCATGCAGTCGAGGGTGAACGACAGGTGGTACAGCAGCGCGCCGGCGAGCAGCCACGGCCAGGACGCGACGGCGAAGCAGGCGCCGGCGGCGAGGCCGAGGACGAGCGCGCCGACGGTGAGCTGGTTCGGCGTCACGCGCGTCCTGTTCGCCGTGAACTTGACGAGCCTGGCGGCCAGCGGGTCGACCAGCAGCACGGTCCACCAGGCGTCACGCGCCTTGTACGTCCGTTGCCGAACGTCGTCGAGCGTGAAGTTCGCCATGGGGTTCCTTTCGTTCGCGGAGCGGTCTGATCGTATCGGCTGTCCGGTTCCGGTCACCGGGGATCTCCCGGATCGTGATCGTCCGGTCACATGACGATCAGCGCCGCGGGTAAGGGACGCAGAATGCGCGTGCGTCCCCTCGCTCCCCACCTGCCGTTCGCCGGAGTCCTCGCCGTCGCGGTCTGGATCCGGGCCGTCGCCGTCCTCGCCTATCCGGCTCCCCTGTGGTTCGGTGACTCGCCCGGGTACCTGGAGGCCGCGGTCGCGTTCCGGCCGGATCCGACGCGTCCCAGTGGATATCCGATCTTGCTGTGGCTGCTCAAGCCCTTCCACAGTTTCGGCCTGATGGTCTCCGTGCAGCACGCCGTCGGGGTGCTGACCGGTGTGCTGGTCTACGCCCTGGTCTGGCGTGCGGGACGGGCGGCCCTGCCCGTCGAGGACGGGAAGCCGTGGCGGGTGTGGCTGCCCGGCGCGGCCGCGGCGCCGCTGACCGTCCCGGTGCTGATCCCCGCGCACCAGATCGCCCTTGAGCACATGCTCATGTCGGACTCGCTGTTCGCGTTCCTGCTGCTCGCGGCGGTGGCGGCCGTGCTGTGGCGTCGCCGGCCGGCCTGGTGGCTCGGCGCCCTGGCCGGGGTGCTCACGGCGTGCGCGACGCTCACCCGGACGGCGGGACTGCCGCTGATCGCGCTGGTCCTCCTCGCGATGCTCGTCAGGAGGGCGGGCCGGACGGCCTGCGCGGCGGCGGCCCTCGCCTTCGTCCTGCCCGTCGCCGGCTACATGGTCTGGTTCCACGCGGAGTACGGCCAGTACAAGCTCGCCAAGGCCGACCAGGTGTTCCTGTACGGGCGCACGGCCGCGTTCGCCGACTGCCGGGTGATCAGGCCCCGGCCCGAGCTGGCGATCATGTGCCCGAAGCGGAGCGACCCCCGGATCTCCCGGTCGTTCTCGGTCATGTGGACGCCCGACTCCCCGTTCCGCCGCATCCCGGGCTGGGTCTACGGCGAGGAGGGCAACCGGCTCGCGGGCGAGTTCGCCTGGGCCGCGATCAAGGCGCAGCCCGCCGGCTACGCGGAGGTCGTCGTCCGCGACACCCTGCGGGCGTTCGCCTGGCGACGGCAGCCGTACCCCACGCCGTGGACGTGGCTCCAGTACGAGTTCCCCGAGGGCGAGGCGTGGAGCGACAGGCAGGCGCGCCTCGCCGGGCGGTACGGCGGCGACGGCGAGACCCGGGTCGTGCGGCCGTGGTCGGGGGTCGTCCTCGCCTACCAGGACCACCTGGTCATGCCCGGCACGATCCTCGGCGTCCTGCTCCTCGGCGGGCTCGCCGGGGCCGTCCCCCACGCGCGGTCGAACGGGCGGTGGCGCCTCGCCCGGCCCGTCCGGCACTGGACGGCGGGCGCGCTGCTCCCGTGGGGGACGAGCCTGGCGCTGCTGGTGATCCCCGCCGCGACCGCCGACTTCGACTACCGCTACGTCATGCCCGCCGTCCCGTTCGCGTGCGTCGCGCTCGGGCTGGCGCTGTTCCCGCCGCGCCGCCCGCCGCGCGTGCCCGCGCCGCGGAAGGAGTCCCGGCCGGCCCGGGCGAAGATCGAAGCCGAGTCCGGCTAGCGCCGCCCGGTGTCGCGGCGCGGGGCGGCGAGCAGCCCGGCGAGCATCCGCTCCCAGCGCGCGGCGACGGCGGACACGGCGAACCGCTCGGCCGACGCGACGGCGTTCGCCGCCATCGCGCGCCTCAGCTCCTCGTCGTCGATCAGCCGGATCAGCGTCTCGGCGAGGGCGCCGGAGTCCCCGGGCGGGACGAGCAGCCCGTCCGCCCCGTCGGTGATGATCTCGCGGGGCCCGTGCGGGCAGTCGAAGGCGACCACCGGCAGCCCGCACGCGAACGCCTCGATGATCGTCATGCCGAACGGCTCGGCGCGCGAGGGCAGCGCGAGGACGGACGCCTTGGCCAGCTCGCCCTCCATGTCGCGGGCCGGCTCCAGCATCCGCACGTGGTTGTAGAGGCCGAGGCGCGTGGCCCGGCGGCGCATCTCCTCGCGGCGCGGCCCCTCGCCGTGGACGCGCAGCCGCCACCGCGGATGCTTCTCCACGACCTTCGCGAACGCGTCCAGCAGCAGGTCGAACCCCTTGATCCAGACGATCCGGCCCGCCGCCACGACCACCCGGTTCTCCTGCCGCGACCGCGGATGCACCCGAGGGGGCAGCCCGTTGCCGATCGTGTGGACGGGGCACGAGCCGGCGGGCAGCAGGCGCTCGTAGTCCGCGGTGTCGGCGGCCGTCAGGCAGGTGAGGGCGTCCAGCCGCGGGTACCCCTCCTCGATCTCGGCGAGGATCCCGGCGTCGTTGATGCCGAGCTGGAGGTGCTCCTGCCCGACCACGACGACCTCGGCCGGCGCCAGCCGCGCCGCCATCAGGTTGAGCCCGGCGCGGGTGGTGACCAGCACGTCCGTGCGCGGCCGGCGCAGGAAGCGGGCGAGTCTCTCGTCCGTCCAGGCGGAGTACTTGGAGAAGCTGCGCTCCTCGGGATGGACCATCCGGCTCGGCTCGTCCATGAGCCGCCCGGCGCGCGCGGCGTGCGGCCACGCGGCCTTCGCGCCCGGCCGGACGTCGACCAGGGAGCGCAGCCGGACCCGGCCCGACAGCGGGAACACCGGCCGGTCGGCCGTGCGCCGCACGCTGACGATCTCGACGTCGTGGCGGCGGGACAGCTCGTCGGCGAGCGTGAAGGTGCTGCGCACCGTGCCGTCGATCGTCCAGGCCTCCAGCAGCAGGAACGTGATCCTCATGGGCCGGCGTCCTCCGGGAGGAGGTGGCAGGAGACCGCCAGCCCGTCCTGCCGCGTGTAGTACGGCCGTACGCTCATCCGGCCGCCGCCGGACGCGACGACCTGGCGGGGGTAGGACAGCGTGCCGAGCTTGCCCGGCGCGTCGTAGAGGAACGTGGCGAGGCGGGCGTGGACGTCGCCCGCGTCGAGCCAGAGGTCCCACAGGGAAGGCTCCCACCGGGTGAACGCGCGGACGTCCAGGCGGGCGTCGAACGCGGTCCCGTCGAGCCGGGCGCTCCACGTCTCCCTGCCGCCGCCCTCGCGCGCGACCGCGACCAGCCGGGCGGCCCCGCCCGGGCGCGGCCCGGCGTAGGCCGGCCATCCGGTGATCCCGATCTCGCCGTCGAGCGGGTGCACCTCCTCGACCTCGGCGTGCGGGACGACCTCGCGGACGTCGAGCACGGCCCGCCCGTCCGGCAGCCGCACGACGCGGACGGCCCGGTCCCGTGCCCGTCCGGCGTACTCGCGCAGGCCGTCGAAGGAGAACCCGGGATCGTCGGTCACCAGGGGACGCTCCGCGCCGATCAGGATGTCCCACGTGCCGGGCGCCAGCCCCGCGACCGTGAGGACGGCGGAGCGCCGGTCGTCCGAGAGCGGCCCGGCGCGGACCTCCCCGGACCTCTCGTGGCGCAGGACGATCCGCTCGCCTTCCGCCGCCGGCCGGGGCCAGCGGATGCGCAGGGCGTCGTCCGCACCGACCCTGCAATGGTCGGCCACCCCGCGGGCGTCCGACTTCTCACAACGGTCGGGAACCGTGGTCACGGCCCAGTCGCCTTCCCCGATGACGCTTACCGGACTGTGCCGTCCGCGCCGAAGACGCGGTCGACGGCACGGGAGGCGGCATGCCCGTCGTCGAGAGGGCAGAAACGCGCGACGAAGTCCTTGTAGCGGTCGCGATAGCCCTCCATGGCGGACTCCGCGTCGCGGACCGCCTCGATGAGGTCATCGGAGGTCTCCACGAGCGGCCCCGGGGACTCGGCCTCGAAGTCGAAGTAGAAGCCGCGCAGCCGGTCGCGGTAGTCGGCGAGGTCGTAGGTGAAGAACAGCATGGGCCGGCCGGTGTTGGCGTAGTCGAACATCACCGACGAGTAGTCGCTGATCAGCACGTCGGAGATCAGGTACAGCTCGGTGATGTCGGGATAGGCCGAGACGTCGCGGACGAAGCCGTGGCCGTCCTCGCGGACGCCGTCCACCACGTTGGTGTGCAGCCGCACCAGCAGGACGTGGTCGTCGCCGAGCGCGGCGCGGGCCCGCTCCAGGTCGATCCGCATGTCGAACCGGTAGCGGCCCCGGCTGTAGTACTGGTCGTCCCGCCACGTCGGCGCGTACAGGACGACCCGCTTGCCCTCGGGGATGCCGAGCCGGGCCCGGACCCGCGCCGCGACCGCGTCGGCCTCCGGGCTGTACAGCAGGTCGTTGCGGGGGTAGCCGACCTCCAGCATCTCCCCCTTGAACGCGAACGCGCGACGGAAGATCTCCGTGCTGAACGGGTTGGGGGACAGCAGGTGGCTCCACTCGGGCAGGGAGGGCCCGGGGTCCTTCGAGCGCGACTGGAGCGCCTTCCTCATGCCCGGCGCGTAGGCGAAGTGCACCTCCTTGATGTCCCCGCCGATCTTCTTCAGCGGCGTGCCGTGCCAGGTCTGCAGGACGACCTGGTCCGGGTGCCGCCGGAACGCGTCGCCCAGCCGGTGGTTCGTCACGATGTAGCGGGACGCGGCGAGCGCCTCGTGCCACTCCCTGCCGTGCAGCCGGACGGGCCGCAGCGTGTCCGGCAGCTCCACCTGCGCGTCGTTGACGACCCAGAGCTGCTCCAGGCCGGAGTCCCGGCGCATCAGCTCCTCGTGGACGGCCTTCGGGCTGTCGGAGTACTGCCGCCCGTTGAAGCACGAGAACAGGACGGCGTCGCGCAGCCCGTCGCGGTCGGCTCGGCGGCGCGCCTCCTCCCGGTACCTGGCGCCGGCGCTCTTCTCCTCCGGCGGCACGTCGCCCGTCACCGCCACGGCGAGCAGCCCGTCGCGCGCCTCCAGGGCGTAGCCGCGCCGCGCCACCTCCAGCGGCCCGGGCAGGCCGTCCTGCGCCTCCGCCGACAGCCGGACGGTCAGCGCCCGCCCGCCCGGGGGCCGGAACAGCACGTCCCAGCGGCCGGGACGCAGCGGCAGGACGCCCGCGACGCCCGGCACGGCCGCGACCGGGATCTCCCCGCGCAGGCGCCCCGGCGCCGGATCGGGGACGAGGTCGAACGCGTACTCCTTGCGGTGCCATCGGCCGCGCAGCACGATCTGGCCACCGGCGTGCGCGGGATGCGCAGCGGTCAGGACGAGGGTCCCGTCCGGCCGCCAGGCGCAGGCGTCGACGGAGAGCCGCGCCGTGGTGCGCCGGACGCGCAGGTAGCCGCCGGGCCCGCGGCCCGCGGCGACCTCCAGCGGGCCGAACGTCCGCCGGACGTCCTCGACCCCTTCGGCGAGCACCAGGGGGCGGCCCGCGACCCGGACCGTCCAGTCGCGGGTGTCGTCGATCTCCTCCTCCGGCGGCGGGGATCCTTCGAGGGACTCCGGGGAGACGCGGGCGACGTACCGGCCGCCGGACGCGGTGACCGGCACGTCGACGCGGTCGTCGCCCAGCGTCAGCGACAGGCCGTCCGGCGCCTCGTCCGCCTTCACCTCGACGACGAGCGTGCCGCCGTCCCAGGACAGCGCGACCGCCGCCGACCGGACCCGCTCGACCTCGATGACGAGGCGGCCGTCCTCGATGCGCGGGACGACGCGCACGTCGTCGGCGACGTAGCGGTAGGGCGGATGCGCGCCGCTGCCGGAGCCGCCGCCGCGCAGCGGCCCCCGCCGGAACACGCCCGCGTTGAGCACCGACGCCTCGACCGACCAGACCCCCTCGACCCATTTCCTGCGGTCGCGAAGGCGAGCCGCGTCGAGGGCGAACGCGAAGCCGGACCAGCCCGACCGCTTCCCGGGCGCCGGCGCCTGCCGGGCCCGTGCGAGGATCCTCCGGCCGCCGGACCGCAGCGTGATCGCCTTCACCGACGTCCAGCGGCGCCGCATGCTGACGGAGTTGATGTAGGCCTCGCCGGTGACGGTGAGCCGGTCGCCGTCCCAGCCGACCGCGTGGACCCGGCCCCGCATCCCCAGCTCGCCGCGGGCCCGGTACACCTCGCGCGGGACGCCGACCTCGGCGTCCTTCCAGTACGGGTAGACGACGTACCGGCGCAGCGGGTCGCGGACGATCGACGGCGAGGCCTTCCCCCGCTCGTACCGGACCACCTTCACCAGCTCGCTCGTGCGCCCGGCGGAGGCGAGATGCCACTTCAGCCGGGTCAGCGCCGGGACGCCGGCGAGCAGCTTGGCGGGCAGCTCGGACGCGTACGCGGCGGCCTGCGCGACGACCTGCTCGCGCTCGTCGCCGGGCAGGTCCGGCAGCGCGTCCAGGAACACCCGCAGCTCCTCGGCCGCCGCGAGCGCCTGGAGCCGCCGCCGGGACCGGGCGTGGCCGTGCTCGCCGAGCCAGGCGACCGCGAGGGCGACGGCGCCGAACCCGTCCGCGATCTCCTGCGCCTCCGTGGTGGCGGGGAACCGCTCGCCCCGCCGGCGCAGGACGACGCCGGGCAGCACGTCCACGCCCTCCGCGAGGTGCAGCGCCCGCACCGCCGGGAGCAGGTCGTCGTAGCGGCCGAGGTCGGGGAACTCCAGCCCGTGCGACGTCCAGAACGACCGCCGGAACAGCTTCCCGCCGACCCCGCGCTCGCGGACGAGGCCGGGGGTGCGCCGCACGCCCGTGCCGGTGGCCGGGGCGAGGGACGGCTCGGCGGGCCGCCACTCCGGCGCCCGCTCCGGCCCGCGGCGGACGGCCTCGCGGCCGAGCGCGATGTCGGAGCCTGACGACTCCAGCGCCGCGGCCAGCGACGCGAGGGCCTCCGCCGGCAGCTCGTCGCCGCCGTCCACGAACAGCAGGAAGTCGCCGTCGCTCTCCGCGGCGCCGAGGCCGCGCGCCGCGCCCCGGCTGAGCGCGCCCCGCCGCACGACGCGGAACCGCTCGTCGGGCAGCACGGCCCCGGCGGCGGCGCCCGCGCCGTCGTCCATCACCAGGACCCGCAGGTCCGCGTGCGACTGGCCCGCGATCGACGCGAGCGTGCCGCCGAGCGACTCTCCGGCTCCGTGCGCGAGCACGACGACGCTGATCCTGCTGGAGGGCAAGCGACCCACTCCTTCGGCGTGACGGGGGTGTGCACCGGACGGCGCCGCGGCGGGCCCGGCGCGGGGCCTACTGCGGCGGGTTCGGGATCTTCTCGCCGAGGAACATGCGGCGCACGGCGCGCTCGGCCGCCTGCCCGTCGTCCCACGGGCAGAAACGCGCCCTGAAGTTCGCGCGGTTCTTCGCGGCGGCGTCGCCCCACGCCGCCCCGGACGTGAACGCCTCGACCAGCTCGGCCTCGGTCGCGGCGACGACACCGGGAGGGGTCGCCGTCAGGTCGAAGTTGACCCCGCGGGTGAGCCGGTAGGTCTCCCAGTCGTTGGCGTAGATCACGATCGGCCGGTCGAGGTTGGCGTAGTCGAACATCACCGAGGAGTAGTCGGTGAGCAGCGCGTCCGAGGCGATCATGAGGTCCTCGACGGACGGGTGCCTGGACACGTCGATGACCCGGCCCTCCGGCCAGCCCAGGTCCGCCGCCATGTTCTTGATCTTGTAGTAGTAGTGCGCCCGCAGCAGCAGCACGTGCCCCTCGCCGAGCGCCTCCGCGACCCGCCCGATGTCGAACATGGGGGTGTAGCGGCGCTGGTAGTCGCGGTGCGTCGGCGCGTACAGGATCGCGGTCGCGCCGGCGGGGACGCCGAGCTCCGCGCGCAGCCGGGTGCGCTCGTCCTCGTCCGCGGCGACGAGCCGGTCGTTGCGCGGGTAGCCGATCTCCAGCATCTCGTAGTCGCAGGGGAACCCGCGCTCCCACGCCTCCGTCGACAGCGGGTTGGACGAGACGAGGTAGTCCCAGCGGTCCGACCGGGCGATGAGGGCCTTGAAGTCCATGTCGTTGGCGCCGACCGGATACTCCATCTGGTCGAGGCCCATCTTCTTCAGCGGCGTCCCGTGCTGCGTCATCATGTGCACCTGCCCCGGCCGCTTCACGTAGTTGTCGGGGAAGTTGACGTTGTTGACGAAGTACTTCGCGCGGGCCAGCGTCCGGTAGTACTCGGCGGAGCCGGCGACGACGTAGTCGACGCCCTCCGGCATCGTCCTGCGGGCCCTGGGCTTGACGACCCACACCGGGCGGACGTCCGGGGCCAGCTCGCGGACCTTCTCGTAGATCGCCGCCGGATTGCAGGCGTACCCGCGGTACCAGTACGCGGCGAAGACGGCGAGGTCCTCCTCGATCGGGAGGCGCCGCTGCATCTGGTAGTAGCGCTCCTTGGCGAGCTCCTTGCCCAGCAGCACGCCGCGCCTGCGGAGCTTGGCGGCCTTCCCGCCCCGGCCCCGCGCCTTGTCCTTGGCCTCGGCGGCGCGGACCCGCTCGAAGCCCCGGTGGTCGCCCGCCTTGATCATGCGGTGCTTGTCGGCGAGGAACGGCTTGTCGTCGGGGGGGACGTGCCCCGCCGGCTCGTACCTGTTGTACGTCTTCGACATCTCCGCGAAGAAGCGCGCCTTCTCCGACTCGTGGACGCGGTCGGGCCGCTCGATGATGACGAGCAGGTGCCAGATCGTCCGGTTGAACATCAGCGTGCGGAACGGGTCGGCCTTCGCCCCCATCCCGTCCATGAACTCGAAGATGCGGTCGTACTGCGCGAACGCGTCGAAGTGCTTGGCGCTCGCGGTCTTGGTGATCGCTCCGCGGCGGCGCTGCCGGTAGATGTAGCAGACCCGGTCCAGCAGGCTCAGGCGCTCGGCGGCCATCAGGATCGGGTAGGTGACGTTGACGTCCTCGTAGTAGCCGCCGCTGAAGCGCAGCCCGAGGTCGAGCAGGAACTCGCGGCGGATCGCCTTGTTCCACGCCGTCATCATCATCTCGAGGACGCTCGGCCGCTCCGCCAGGGTGAACACGTCCGGCGCGGGGGGCTCGCGGAACAGGTCGTTGATGATGCTGCGCTTGACCTTGCCGTTCCAGTAGGCACGGGCGTAGTCGAAGACCAGCACGTCGGGGCGGGTCTCGGCGAGCCGGTCGCAGATCGCGCGGACGGCGCCCTCGGTCGCGTAGTCGTCGCTGTCGAAGAACCAGACGTAGTCGCCGGTCGCCATGTCGAGCCCGATGTTGCGGGCGCGGCCGAGGCCGACGTTCTCGGCGAGGTGCCGGACCTTGACGCGCGGGTCGCGCTCGGCGAACTCGTCGAGGATCTCACCGCAGCCGTCCGGCGAGTGGTCGTCGACGGCGATGACCTCAAGATGGGGAAGATCCGGATCAAGGATCGAATCAAGGCATTGCCGGATGTACCCCTGCACTTTGTGCACGGGCACGATGATGCTCAGGGAAATATCGTGATCAGAGCTCACGCGAAGGCCAATCAACTACTCGGTGATTCTGGACTATACCCACAGGTCGGGGTTGAACCTCAGGTCCTGGCGGGCGCGGGTCGAAGGAGCCACCGCGCCTCGGGTTCGACCGCCCACCGGGTGGCCCGCCGCACGGGGGCGGTGGCGAGGACGACGCCGAGCGCGGCGGCGGCCACGGTGACCGAGACGATGCCGAACGGCTCGTGCAGGACGGGCTCGTCCAGCACGCCGGTGTAGTCGAACGTCTTCATGACGAGGCCGTGCAGCAGGTACACGTACATGGTCCGCGTCCCCATCTCGGTGTACCAGGCTCGGTCGCGCGGGATGCTCGCGAGGAAGGCGGCGCCGAGGAGAACGGCGAAGGCAAGGGCCACGAGCCGCCACATCATGCCTTCGACGGTGCCGAACCCCATGGCATCGTAACCCTGGTTCCAGTAGAGCAGACCGCTGTCGATCCTCGGGACGACCGTGCCGAGCTCCCAGACGTAGGCGACGGGGAGGGCGGCGGCCAGCACGGCGAGCCCGGCCCACCGCGCCCATCCGGCGCGCAGCCGCCGCACGTGCCGCGGGTCGACGGTCAGCCCGAGGACGAAGAGCGGCAGCAGTCCGGCGGTCCGGCTGAGCGTGGAGTCGGCGGTGAACGCCCAGCTCCCGCCGACGAGGCAGAACGCCACCGAGACGGCCACCGGATGGCGCAGGTGCCCCCACAGCGGCGCGCTCAGCCGCCAGAACACGAGCGCCACCAGGAACCACATCAGGAAATGCGGCCGGAAGAGCTCGCTCAGCCGGAACTGCACTCCGTTGATGAGCATCAATTGCGCCCGGTAGAGCAGGATGAATATCACATAAGGGACGACGAGCGTGGGGAGGACGCTGCGGAACTTGTCCGTCGAGCGCATGAATCCCCGGGAGAAATAGCCGGAAATAAAAACGAAGACCGGCATATGGAAGGCGTAGAGCACGACATAGGCGGCGTGGGCCGCGCGGCTGTCCCCGAACTGGGACCAGAAGTGCCCGACCACGACGAGCACGGCCGTGAAGAACTTGGCGTTGTCGAAGTACGCGTCTCGGGGGCGGGGCGCCGGCTTCGGCGGCGCCGCCGGGTCGGGCGCGGGGCGGGGAGCGGGGACGGGCGGCGCCTCGGGCAGGGCGAGCGCACTGCCCGTGGCGGAAGGCGCACTGCCCGTGGCGGATGGCGGGGTGGGGAGGACGTCGGACATATCTCCGGGGGGTCGGGTACTGCGGGAGCGGGGAGCGGGGAGCGGGGAGCGGGGAGCGGGGTTAGGAGCGGGAGCGGGGGAGCGTCAGCGGGAGCGGGCGGGCCTTCTCAGAGGTGTGAAGACCCACGTCATCTTCGGCTCCAGTGCCCAGCTCATCGTCCGCACGACGGGCTTGGAGCACAGGAACGTTCCGACCACCAGGGCGCCGGCGACCACGACGACCACCCCGGTCGGGGTGTGCATCCAGTCGGCGTCCCACCAGCCGGTGAAGTTGAGCAGCCGGGTCACGAACCCGTGCAGCAGGTAGGCGTACAGCGTGTAGGAGCCGAGGGAGGTGAACCAGTACCGCCCGCGCGGGATGAGGCTGAGGAACGCGGCGACGAAGACGACCGCCGCGGCGAACATCGCGATCCGCACCACGGTGCCGGTGAGGTTGCCGACGTGGAGTTCGAAGTTCGGGTGCTTCCAGTAGATCCAGCCCCGCGACATGTGGTCCATGACGAGGTAGGTGCCGGCGAGCCCGGCGGCGAGCACCACCGCGCCGATCGGCCGGGCGATCGGCTTCTTCAGCAGCTCGAAGTGCTGCGGCTTCAGCGAGAGCCCGAGAACGTAGAAGGGCAGCAGCCCGATCACCCGGTGGATGTCGAACGTCCCGCCGAGGTCGCTCATGTACGACAGCAGGGCGAAAACGGTCGCGACGGCGAGCGGCCAGCGGATCTGCTGCCAGACGGGGGTGGACAGCCGCCACATGAACAGCGCGCACAGGAACCACGTCAGGTAGTACGGGTTCAGCAGGCTGATCTCGAGGTGGTTGCGGCCCGCGAGCCAGTCGTAGATCGAGTAGGCGAACTCGAACACCACGTACGGCACCCCGACGTTGGTGATCAGTTTGCGGGCCTTGCCGCCGGCGAACGTCCAGTTCCGGGAGAAGTAGCCGGTGATCACGATGAACAGCGGCATGTGGAACAGGTAGATGAACAGGTAGAGGCCCTTGGCCATCGGGACGTTCAGCAGGTTGGCCAGGGAGTGCCCCGCCACCACCAGCAGGATCGCGAAGTACTTGGCGTTGTCGAAGAACGGGTCGCGGACCTTGCGCGCGGGGCCTGGGCCCTGCGGGGCCGGGCTTCCGGAGGCGGCGGCGCCCGCGGCCTCCGGCGCCCCCGCCAAGGGGGGCGCCGCGGGTTCCGTGGACGGCGGCCGTTCGGTTCGCTGTGCCGCGTCGGCCTCCGAGGGCCTGGTGGTGTAAGTCATACGGCTGCCCGGTCAGGTCTCCTTGCAGATGTCGTCGCTGGCGCGGATCTCACCCTGCTGCTTCGGGATGCCGGCGCCGGCGCTCTTCAGGTTCGTCCAGTTCTGGCCGACGATCAGGTCGACGACGCCCGGCGTGCCGCCCGTGGTGCGCGCCGCGGCCTGCGGCTTGCTCGGGATCAGCGCGGTCAGGGTCTGCGCCTGCTGGTCGGCACCGGCACCGTACAGCACCTGCGTGGTGGTCGTGGGCGAGGGGGCGTTCCCGCCGACGGTGACCTGGAAGCCCTGCGACTCCAGGTCGCTGGCGACGCGCCCGGCCTGGCCGTCGATGCCGCTGCCGTTGTAGACCCGCACGCGCACCTGGCTCGGCGGGATCTTCGTGGCGCCCGGCTTGGGCTCCTTCGGCACGGTCTTGTCATTGCGGACGGCGGAGAAGAACGGCTGGGCCGCGGGGGTGAGCGCCACCCGGTTCGGGTCCAGCGGGTCGGGCCCGGACGGGACGGTCACGAACCGCAGCTTGCCGGTGGTCATGCCCTGCATCTCCTTGCCGATGTCCATCATGACCTGCGGCGTCAGCTCCTTGTCGGTGGTGAGCGACTTGGTCACGGCGTTCATCAGCTGGAGCATGCGGCGCGGGTTGCTGAGCACGCCCGCGCTCATCGCCTGGCCGGCGAGGGAGCCCATGAACTTCTGCTGGCGCTTGATGCGGTCGGTGTCGGAGCCGTCGCCGAGGCCGTGCCGCACCCGCACGTAGGCGAGCGCCGTCTCTCCCTTGATCTTGTGCTTGCCCGCGGTCAGCTTCAGCTTGGACTTGGGGTCGTTGACATCCTTGGGAAGGCACACCGGGACGCCGCCGACGGCGTTGGTGATGGCCTTGAACCCGTTGAAGTCGACCTGCATGAAGTGGTCGATGCGGATGTTGGAGATGCTCTCGATCGTCTTGATGACGCAGGCCGCGCCGCCGTTGCTGAACGACGAGTTGATCTGCGCGCGGGTCTGCGCCGGGACCACCCCGCCCTTGCGGCTCTTGCAGGAGGGCATCCGGACCATCAGGTCGCGGGGGAAGCTGATGCCCATCGCCTGGCCGCCGCCGGGGGACAGGTGCAGCAGGATCATCGTGTCCGAGCGCGGCACCTCGTTCTTCATCGAGCGGCCGTACTTGGCGTTCGAGCCCTCACGCGTGTCGGACCCGAGCATCAGGATGTTCATCGCGCTGTTCAGCTTCTTCGGCCGGTTGGGGCCGAGCTGGGCGTTGACGTCCTCGTGCGAGATGTTCCCGAACGCCTGGCGGTACAGGCCGTAGGCGGTGAGAGAGCCGACCACCATGACCGCCGACAGTCCGATGCACACCCAGCCGAGGATGCGCCAGCCGCGTCGCGGCGCCGGCTGCGGGTCGGCGTCGTCGACGTACTCCATGTACATCGGGTTGCTGTTCATCGGCTCCGAGGTCCGGGGGTATGGGCGGTTCCGGGGGTCCGGGGGACGTCCCCGCTATGGGGCCGGCCCGTGGCTCATGGTTCGAACGGACGGGACGAGGGCAAAGGGAAGCGTAGGTCAGGGGAGGCGGTACACGGAGCCGGATTCGTCATTCGGTCCGGAAGTACCGGCCACCACCGTCACATGCTCCAGGGTCAGGCGACGATCTAGGGCGGCTTTGTCAAAGTTTCGTTGGATTATGACGGAAGCACCCGAGGCTAGTGGTGCGAGCAGGCAGGCCAGAACCCCGTCGAGTGTGGTGAAGGACATGTCAACCAGGAGCCGGTCGCGTGCGTCCAGCTCCCATTTCTCAACGGCCCCGCGTGCCGCGCCCACCAGCTCCGCCGCGCTGAATGTGGCCTTTGTCACACTCAGCGCGGGGGCCTCCGGATCCGCCCCGGGGCCGGGGGCGAACCTGTCTCCGTACGCGCGCACCTCCGCCGCGTAGTCGGTCACCCCGGGCGGGCAGTCGGCGAGCGGGCCGCCGAGCGCGTGGAGCGACAGGCCGACGATCTCCTCGGCCCCTCCTGCGAGCACCTCGTCCGCGAGCACGTCGTCCAGCACCTCCTGCGCCACCGCCAGGATGTACGGCTCGGACGCCCCGGCCGGTTCGGCGCCGCCGCGGCCGAAGTCCTCCGGATCGACGGGCTCGGCGACGAGACCGGCCGACCAGCAGGCCATCAGCCACACCGCGGTCTGCCAGTGCGGCGGCAGGACCAGGACGACGCGGGTGCCGGGCTCGGCGGCGAGGCCGTCCACCAGGAAGTTGGCCGTCTTGGCCACCCAGTTCCCGAACGTCCGCGCGGACAGCTCGACCCGCTCGCCGCTCGCGTCGTCGTAGAAGGTGACCAGCGGGCGGGACGGGTCGTCCGCGACCCGCCGCCGCAGCAGCTCCGCGGGCGTGTCCGCGGCCCCGGCATGTGCGCTCATGGTCCGAGCGTATGCCCGCATGATCGTCCTGGCGCCGCCATCCCGCCGATGCCGCTACGCTCCGCACGGGTGAACGACGGAACAGTGGCGGGCGCGCGCCCCGACGGCGAGCCCGGGGCGGAATCATGAACGCTGGTCGGCTGCTCGTCCGGGCGACCGCGGTCCCGGCGCTGGTCCTCGTCGCCTGGCTGGCGGTGTCGCTGCCGCTGCTGATGGCGGGCGTGTTCCGCCCGGCCCCGGCGGTCGCGCTGTTCGTGCCGGTCGCGGCCCTGGTGCTGTGGCTCGGCCTGCGGACCGGGCCCGGGGACGCCCCCGGCGGGCGCCCGGGGAGCCTGAACGCCCCAGGCGGCCTGGACGCGGTGGGGCGCCGGCCGGTGTGGTCGGTGTTCGCCGTCACCGCCGCGTTCCTGGTGCTCCAGGTCGTCATGTGCTCCGAGCAGATCGTCGTCCGCCGCGACCCCGCGTCCTATGTCCAGTTCGCGATGTGGCTGGCGAAGCACGGATCCCTGCCGATCCCGCTGTCGGAGCGGGCGTTCGGCGGCCCGGACGCGGCCCTGGCCTTCGCGAGCCCCGCCTTCTACCAGGACGGCGGCGCCGTCGTCCCGCAGTTCATGGCGGGGTGGCCGCTGGTCCTGGCGCCCGCCGGATGGGTCGGCGGCGCCCACGGGATGGTGCTGGCGGCCCCGGTTCTCGGCGCGTGCTGCGTGCTGTCGTTCGCCGGGCTCGTCGCGCGCCTCGTCGGCCCCCGCTGGGCCCCCGCCGGGGCGCTGCTCCTCGCGCTGACGCTGCCGATGCTCTACGTCTCCCGCAACGCCTTCAGCGAGCTGCCCGCCATCGTCCTGCTGCTCGGCGGCCTGTCGCTGCTGTACGACGTCCGCCGGGAGCCCGCCGACGGCCGGGTCGCCGGCGCCAAGGCGCTCCTCGGCGGGGCCGCGCTCGGGCTGATCGTGCTCGTCCGCATCGACGGGCTGCGGGACGTCCTGCCGGTGGTGGCGTTCGCGGGACTGCTCATCGCGCGCAGACGGGCGACCGGCTACTGGACCGCCGGTGGCCTGCTGCTCGGAGCGGGCGCCGGCGTGGTCGAGGGCCTCACGATGTCCCGGCCCTACCTCTCCTACCTGCGCGGCTCGCTCGTGCCGCTGGCGGCCATCTCCGCGGCCGTGCTGGCCGCGACGGTCGTCATGGTCGTGGCGCTGCGCCGCGACCGGGTGGGGACCCGGCTGCGCCGCGCCGGCGCGGCGGTCGCGCGCGGCCGCCTGCCGGGCGCCGTCGCCGTCCTCACCGTGCTGGTCATGGCGGGCTTCGCGCTCCGGCCGCTGGTGCAGACCGTCCGCCGCCCGCCCGCGACCGGCGACGACGCGATGAACGTCCGGTTCATCGAGATGATCCAGAAGATCCAGGACATCCCGGTCGACGGCACCCGGCAGTACTCCGAGCTGTCGCTGTACTGGGTCCTCTGGTACATCGGCGTCCCCGCGCTGCTGTTCGCGACGTTCGGCGCGGCGCTGCTGGTGCGGCGGCTGCTGCGCGGGCAGTCGCCGGAATGGCTCCTGCCCTACGCGATGGTCGTCTGGACGACCGCGCAGGTGCTGGTGCGTCCCGGCATCACGCCCGACCACCCGTGGGCGTCCCGCCGGCTGATCGGCCTCGTCATCCCCGGCCTGCTGCTGTTCGCGGTGTTCGCGTCGGCCTGGACCGTCAAGCGCGTCCGGCGGCTCGGCTACGGGCCGAGGATGGTGCGGGCGGGAACGGTCGCCGGCTTCGTGCTGATGCTGGTGCCGATCCTGCTGACGTCCGGCGGCTACCTGGTGACCCGCACGGAGCAGGGCGAGGTCGCCGCCGTGGAGGGACTGTGCCGGGCGCTGCCCGCGCGCGCCTCCGTCGTGATGGTCGAGCAGGCCACCGCCGACCGGTTCCTCCAGGTCGTCCGCGGTGAGTGCGGGCTGCCCGCCGCGCGCACGACCGGCTCCGCGTCGCCCGAGGACGTGCGGCGCGTGGCCGCCGGGGCGCGGCGTGCCGGGCGCCGACCGGTGATCATGGCGGCGAGGCCCGAGCAGGTCGCCCCCTACGGGCCGGCGCGGCGGGTGCTGCACCTGGTGACGCGGCAGGACGGGCGCACGCTCACCGGGCCGCCCGGCGGCACCTGGGGGCTGACCATGGAGGTGTGGGCGGCCGAGCCCGCGGGGGCGTAGTGGCCGCCGATGCGCGCCGGGGCGAGTATCCTCGCGCTGCGTGAGCACCCAGTCTGTCGAGCCGAAGCCCCATCCGCCCGCCGATGTGGAGCCCGCGTCCGAGTCCGCGCCCGTGCCGGAGCCGGCGCCCGCGCCCGGTCCGCCGGCCGCCTCCGACGCCGTGCACGTCACGATCGTCCTGCCCTGCTACAACGAGCAGGACCACGTGATCGCCGAGGTCGAGCGCATCTGCGCGGCGATGGACGCCAGCGGCAAGACCTACGAGCTGCTGGCCGTCGACGACTGCTCGACGGACGCGACGCTCGCCCGGCTGGAGGAGGCGGCGCCCCGCTTCCCGAACATGCGCATCATGGCGTTCCAGCACAACAGCGGTTCGGGCACCGTCCGGCGCATCGGCTCCCAGCAGGCCCGCGGCGACATCGTCGTGTGGACCGACGCCGACATGTCCTACCCGAACGACCGGATCCCCGAGCTGGTCGAGCTCCTCGACTCCGACCCGGCGGTCGACCAGGTCGTCGGGGCGCGCACCACCGAGGAGGGGACGCACAAGGCGCTGCGGGTGCCCGCCAAGTGGTTCATCCGCAAGGTCGCCGAGCGGCTCACCAACACGAAGATCCCCGACCTGAACTCGGGGCTGCGCGCGTTCCGCCGCGAGGTGTCGCTGCCGTACCTGCGGCTGCTGCCGCCCGGGTTCTCCTGCGTCACGACGATCACCATCGCGTTCCTGTCGAACCAGCACCCGGTGCGGTACGTGCCGATCGACTACGCCAAGCGGGCCGGCAAGTCGAAGTTCCACTTCACCAAGGACGCCTACCGCTACATCCTGCAGGTGCTGCGGATGGTGATGTACTTCAACCCGCTCAAGGTGCTGATGCCGCCCGCGCTGTGGCTGATCGTGATCGGCCTGCTCAAGGGCGTGTTCGACATGGTGGTGCACTTCGGCTACTTCGCCAACAACACCATCATGATCTTCGTGACGGGGTTGATCATCGCGTCGCTGGCGCTGCTGGCCGACCTGATCGTCCGCTCGCGCGGCGACGTCTAGCGGCATGCGCGTCGCGATCGTCGGGCCCGCGTTCCCCTACAAGGGCGGCGGCGCCCGGCACACCACCGAGCTGGCGCACCGGCTGGCGGCGGCGGGCCACGACGTCGTCATCGAGTCGTGGCGGGCCCAGTACCCCTCGTTCCTGTACCCCGGCCAGCAGACGATCTCCGAGCCGGAGGGGGAGCCGTTCCCCGGCACCCGGCGCCGGCTCGACTGGCGCCGCCCGGACGGCTGGTGGCGCACCGGCCGCGCGCTGAGCGAGTGCGACCTGGTCGTCCTGGTCGTGCTGAGCACCGTTCAGGTGCCGTCCTACCTGGGGATCCTCGCCGGGCTCCGGGGCCGGACCCCGGTGGTGGCGCTGTGCCACAACGTCCTGCCGCACGAGCGCAAGCCCTACGACGAGCCGCTGATGAGGCGCCTGCTCCGCAAGGTGGACGGCGTGCTCGTCCACACCGAGGAGCAGGCCGACCTGGCGCGGGGGCTCACCCCGCGGCCGGTGCGGGTCGCGGAGATGGCCGCGCACCTGCCCGCGGCCGGCGCCGCCGCGCCCGGCGACGGCAAGGTACGCCGGCGGCTGCTGTTCTTCGGGATCGTCCGCCCGTACAAGGGGCTGGACGTCCTGTTGCGCGCCCTCGCCGAGGGCCCGGACGACGTGGCGCTGACCGTCGCGGGCGAGTTCTGGGGCGGCCTGGACGAGACCCGCGAGCTGATCCGCTCGCTGGACCTCACGTCGATGGTCGAGCTGCGGCCCGGATACGTCCCGGCCGCCGACGTCCCGGGACTCTTCGCCGCCGCCGACGCCCTCGTCCTGCCGTACCGCACGGCGACCGCGTCACAGAACGTCTGGATGGCCCACGAGCACGGCCTCCCGGTGATCGCCACCGATGTGGGGGGCTTCGCGGCCCAGATACGCGACGGCGCCGACGGCCTCATCTGCCGGCCGGACGACGTCGCGTCCCTCGCCTCGGCCCTGCGCCGCTTCTACGAGCCGGGCGAGCCGGAGCGCCTCCGCTCCGGCGTCCGCCCGGTCGACCACGGCCCCCTCTGGACCGCCTACCTCGACGCGCTCACAGGAAACTAACCGCCTCGCCCGGGCAGGCGGCAGCGGCCCCGACAGGGGGATCAGGCGGTCGGGTAAGGATGGCGGTGAGGCCGAGCGGTCCGGCGCAGCTGGGCGATCCCCGGTGTAACCGGAAATCCTTACAGCCTTCCCGTCCACTAGTAATGTCGCGGTCATGCGGACGGCGTACAAGTGCCGGGCCTACCCCGACCCCGATCAGGCGGCCCTCTTCGGCCGCACGTTCGGCTGTGTCCGGCTGGTCTGGAACAAGACCCTCGCCGAACGCCACCGGGCCTGGCATTCCGATGCCAGGCGAATCTCCTACCGGGAAACCGACGCCGCCTTGACCGCCTGGAAGAAGACCGAGGACCTGGCGTTCCTGAACGAAGTTTCTTCGGTTCCGTTGCAGCAGGCGCTGCGCCACCAGCACGCCGCCTTCGCTAACTTCTTCGCCGGACGTGCCCGCTACCCGCGCTTCAGGAGCCGCACCTCTCGCCAGTCCGCGCACTACACGCGCTCAGCCTTCCGGATGAAGGACGGGGAACTGTGGCTGGCCAAAACCCGGGCGCCGCTAGCACTGGTGTGGTCGTTCGAGGATGTGGACCTGCCCACGTTGGATCCGACGATGGTAGTTGTCTCCCGGGAAGCGGACGGCCGTTGGTATGTGACCTTCGCCGTCGAAACCCCTGAGCCCGAGCCCATGCCGGCCGCCGGGCGTCAGATCGGCATCGACCTGGGGGTCAACGACTTCGCGGTGACCTCTGACGGGGAGCGCATCGCCAACCCCCGCCATCTGGAGAAGAAGCAGCGCAATCTAGCCCGGTACCAGCGGCGCATGGCCCGCAAGCAGCCCGGCAGCAGCAACCGGCGCAAGGCCAAGATCAAGGTCGCCCGCGCCTGCCGCAAGATCCGCAACGCCCGCACCGACTTCCTGCACCGCACCAGCACCTCCCTCGTCGGCAGGGCGGACGTCATCGCGATCGAGGACCTCGCCGTCGCCAACATGGTGAAGAACCGCAGGCTCGCTAAGGCGATCTCCGACTGCGGGTGGGGTGAGTTTCGCCGCCAGTTGGAGTACAAGGCCGAACGGGTCGGGCGGACCCTGGTCGTGATCGACCGGTGGTACCCCTCGTCCAAGACCTGCTCGCACTGCGGGCACCTGCTCGCGGAACTGAGCCTGTCCACCCGGCACTGGACGTGCCCGGGCTGCCGCACCCGGCACGACCGGGACATCAATGCGGCAAAGAACATCCTTGCGGCTGGTCGAGCCGTAGCCAGGGGAGACCCCGGTGATGTCTGTGGAGCTGATGTCAGACGGCCGGGGCCCTCCCTTCCGCAGTCGGCCGCGAAGCAGAAAACTCTGCGGTGCGAGCCGTAGCACTCCCCTCCCAACCTGGAGGGGAGGAAGTCAAAGGTGCGGTTCGATGACCTTCATCAGGGCGCGCTTCGGCTTGGCGCCGACGATCTGCTCCACGACCTCGCCGTTCTTGAGGAGCAGGAGGGTCGGCAGTCCCATCACGCCGTACTTGCCCGGCGTCTGAGGGTTCGCGTCGTAGTCCATCTTCGCAATCTTGATCTTGCCGTCCTGCTCGGCGGCGATCTGCTCCAGGACGGGAGCGATCATGCGGCACGGCCCGCACCAGTCGGCCCAGAAGTCGACCAGCACGGGGGTGTCACTGCTCAGGACCTCGTCCGCGAACGTCGCGTCGGTCACGGTGATCGGGGCCGTCACGGTCCCTCCTTCGTAGGCTGCGCATCCGTCATGGGCTGCGTACCCGTCACAAGCGGCTCGGAGCGCGGTTCATTCCCGGTCGCCGGGGCCGTCCTGCCCAGCAGGAACGCCGCGCCCGCGATCAGCAGGTCGGCGGCGGTCAGCAGCACCCGGGACGCGATCGCGACCACGACCGGCGCGCCCGCCGGGAGGACCGGCGTCAGCACGACCGTCAGCGCCGCCTCCCGGGCCCCGATGCCGCCCGGCGCGATGAAGACGAGGAAGCCGGCGACGAACGCCAGCGCGTACGCCCCGGTCGCCAGGAAGGGCAGCCCCTTGCCGTCGCCGCCCACGGCCGCGCACAGCAGCCACGTGTGCACGCCGAACAGGGCCCAGCCGAGGACCGTCCACCCGATGGCCCTGAGCGTCGCGGCGAGGCCGACCGGGTGCTCCAGCGGCGGCCGCCGCACGAGCCTGAGCATCACGCCGAGCGCCCAGCTCACGATCTTCGGGTGCAGCATCGCCAGCAGGACGGGCGCCAGCAGGAACAGCCACCAGTACTCCCGGCGCGCCGCCGCGGACGTCAGCGGCAGCGTCACCGCCGCGACCGCGAGGCCGCACGAGGTGGACGTCGCGACCGCCAGCATCGTCGAGCCGAAGCTGCGCTCGGGCGGCACCTTGTGCTCGCGCGTCATCTCGATCTGGGTGACCAGCGCCCACACCTTGCCCGGGACGTACTTGCCGAGCTGGCTGATCCCCGAGATCCGGAAGACGGCCCGCACCGGCAGCGGCGACCCGAGCCCGGCGAGGAACTCCCGCCAGCCGAGCATCCAGGCGAAGAGCCCCGCCAGGCCCGCGGCGAGCGCCCCGGCCAGCGTCGCCCACGACATCTGCCGGAAAGCGTCCACCGCGGCGTCCCACTGGGACGCCACGCTGTAGCCGCAGAACGCGAGCGCGAGCAGGACCAGGAGCGCGCGCAGGGCCCGGACGGCGACGACCTTCATCTTCACGCGCCCAGCGTAGGCGAACGTGACCTCGCGGCCGTCCGCTCCGCCTAGAGTTGGGGAGCGATGAAGATTTCGGATGTGGTCGCCTTCATGGGGCACCAGGTGCACGTGTGCCGGTACCGCGAGGCGGGGACGCTGCTCGACTGGATGGGGCGCGACCTGCGCGGCAAGCGGGTCCTCGACGTCGCGGGCGGTGACGGCTACTGGGCCGGCCGCGCGCGCCGGCGCGGCGCCGAGGCCGTCTCGATCGACCTGGCCCGCGGCAAGATGGTCTACGGGCGGACGCTCGCGCACGCCCCCGCGCTGATCGAGTGCGACGCGCTGCGGCTGCCGTTCGCCGACGGCTCGTTCGACGCGGTCCTGTCGGTCTGCGCCATCGAGCACTTCGACGACGGCGGCAGGTCGCTGGACGAGATGGCGCGGGTCCTCAAGCCCGGCGGTGAGATTTTCATGTCCGCCGACGTGCTGAGCCGCGCCGACGCCTGGCCCAAACTGCGCGACGCGCACAAGGCCAAGTACCACGTCCAGCACACCTACACGCACGACAGCCTGCGCAAGCTGATGGACGAGCGCGGCCTCGACCTCGTCGGTCACAGCTACCAGTTCCGCACCGCGGCCACCGAGCGCCTCTACCTGTCCCTTTCCACCTACGGCGGCAGGGTCGGCTTCAACGCGGCCGCGCCGCTCACGCCGCTCGTCGCCCTCGCCGACCGCGCCGCGCCGAACGAGCGCGGCAGCATCGTCCTGGTCCGCGCCCGAAAAAGATAAGGCCCCGCGGGGGCCGGGGCGCGTAAGCGGTGGCCGTGTGGGGAGGGCCCCTCACGGATGAATCGCGTGGAACGAGATCCGGCGAGTTGGCGCCTTCCGGGCGTACGCTCGGAGAGTAAAGAGTGATCTACGCCACCGCGCTGGATGGGGGAGTGGACCGTGGCGCCTCGGATTCTGCTCGACGCCACCGCCGTGCCTGCCGACCGCGGCGGGCTCGGCCGGTATGTGGACGGGCTGCTGTGCGCCTTGCACCGGCAGGGCGCCGACCTGGCCGTCGCCTGCCAGCGTGCGGACGCCGAACGCTATGAGGGCCTCGTGCCCGGCGCGCAGGTGGTCGCCGGGCCCGCGACGCTCTCGCACCGCGCCACCCGCCTGGCCTGGGAGCAGTCGGGCCTGCCGCACGTGGCCCGGCGCGTCGGCGCCGAGGTCATCCACCTGCCCACCTACACGATGCCGGTGAGCGCGGGCCTGCCGACCGTGGTGACGATCCACGACGTCACCCTGTTCGCCGAGCCGGAGCCGCACGACCCGGTGCGCACCTCCTACATCAAGTCGGCGACCCGCACCGCCGCCCGCCGCGCCACCCGGCTGATCGCGCCGTCCCGCGCGACGCGCGACGAGCTGGTCCGCATCCTCGGCGCCGACCCGTCCCACATCGACGTCGCCTACCACGGCGTCGACCACGAGGTCTTCCATCGCCCGTCCGAGGCGGAGGTCAAGCACGTCTCCGACCGCCTCGGCCTGCATGGCCGCCCCTACGTCGCCTACCTGGGCGCGCTGGAGCCCCGCAAGAACGTCCCGAACCTGATCCGCGGCTGGGTGCGGGCGTGCGCCGGCCGCGAGGACGCGCCGGCGCTCGTCCTCGCGGGCAGCGGCGGCTGGGACGACGAGGTCGACGCGGCCCTCGCCACCGTCCCGCTGGAACTGCGCGTCCTGCGCCCCGGCTACCTGCCCTGGCCGGCCCTGCCCGGGTTCTTCGGCGGCGCGCTGGTCGTGGCGCTCCCGAGCCGCGGCGAGGGCTTCGGGCTGCCCGTCCTGGAGGCCATGTCCTGCGGCGCGCCCGTCCTGACCACGCACCGCGGCCCCCTCCCCGAGGTCGGAGGCGACGCGGTCGCCTACACCGAACCCGACCCGGAGGGCATCGGCGCCGCCCTCACCTCGCTGATCGACGACCCGTCCCGCCGAGCCGAACTGGCCGAGGCGGCCCACACCCGCTCCGAGCGGTTCTCCTGGTCGGCGTCCGCCGAGGCGCACATGGCCTCCTACCGGCGTGCCGTGGACCAGTACGCCGCGGCACGCACCCACTAGGCTCTCTCCGACCGCGCGTGGAGAAAGGAACCGAGTGGAAGCGATCCTCCTGGTGGGAGGTCAAGGCACCCGCCTGCGCCCCCTGACGATCTCCACCCCAAAGCCCCTGCTACCCACGGCGGGGGTGGCGTTCCTCGCGCACCAGCTGGCCCGCGCCCACGCCTCTGGCGTCGAGCGCATCGTGTTCGCCACGTCCTACCGCGCCGAGATGTTCGAGGCCGCCTTCGGCGACCGCGCCTACGGCGTCGACCTCGCCTACGTCAGCGAGGACGAGCCGCTCGGCACCGGCGGCGCCATCCGCAACGCCGCGCGCGCCCTCACCTGCGGCCCGGACGACCCGGTCCTGATCCTGAACGGCGACATCCTGTCGGGCCACGACGTCCGCGCCCAGGTGAAGCTGCACGAGGCCGCCGCCGCCTCGGTGACGCTCCACCTCACCGAGGTCGACGACCCGTCCCGGTTCGGCTGCGTCCCCACCGCCGGCGACGGCCGCGTCACCGCCTTCCTGGAGAAGACGCCCCATCCGGTGACGAACCAGATCAACGCGGGCTGCTACGTCTTCCGCCGGTCGGCCATCGACACGATCCCCGAGCACGAGGTGGTCTCCGTCGAGCGCGAGACGTTCCCGTCGCTCATCTCGTCCGGAGCGGTGGTCATGGGCTACGTCGAGTCGGGCTACTGGCTGGACGTCGGCACCCCCGAGGCCTTCGTCCGGGGTTCGCGCGACCTCGTCCTCGGCGCCCTGGCGTCTCCCGCCATGCCCGGCGAGCCGGGCGAGCGCCTCGCTCTCACGGGCGCCCGCGTCGCGCCGGGCGCGGTCGTGCGCGGCGGCACCACCGTCGGCCGCGGCGCCGTGGTCGAGGCGGGCGCCACCGTGATCGGCAGCGTCCTGCTGGAGGACTCGTTCGTCGCCGAGGGCGCCACCGTCCGCGACTCGGTCCTCAGCCGGGGCGCCCGGGTGGGCCCCGGCGCGGTCCTCGACGGCGTTGTGCTGGGCGACGGCGCGGTGGTGGGCCCCGGCAACGAACTGCGCTGCGGCGTGCGCGTCTGGCCCGGGATCAAACTGCCGCCGACGGCCATCCGCTTCTCCGCCGACGACTGAGTTCTTTACTCCGTTCCCATCCGGCGGCGTATTCGCGGTGCGCCGAATTCGGCCGCGCCGCGGCCCTTTCTCAACGGTATTCCGGCCTGGCCCTTTGCTCAGAAGGTGCGGCTGGTGAACCAGGTCGCCTGGCTGCCGGGGTGGTTCAGGTCGACGGTGATCCCTGACAGGCGCCTGTCGCCGCCCAGCGAGCCGTCGTAGCGTCCCCGGGTCCCGTTGAACCATCCGATGATGAAGAAGATGTTGAAGCCGTCCACCGATCCCGTCTCGATCGTCCCGGCCGTGCTGCCGTAGACCGCGGACCCGAAGAGCCTGCCGGCGCCGTCCTGGGTCACGTTGACCTGGATGTTGCCCCCGCGGCTCTGGAAGATCGTGTAGACGCCGGCGGCGTTGAACGCCGGCGCGGCGAGTGCCCTGCTCGGCGCGGTGGCCGGTGCCGCGGCGCCGGCGGCGGTGGGAGTCAGGGCCAGTCCGCTCGCGCTCAGGGCGAGGGCGAGGGCGGTCGTGGCGATTTTGGGGAGCATGATGCCTCCGTGGGGCGACGACGAGAGACCGTGCGGGTACTCGTGCTGTCTCGGTCAGAGGCACCCGCGGTATCCGCTCAACAGAGAATCCACTGACACCAGACGCCATGCAAGTGGCGATTTGACTCTTCGTCCTGACCGGTATCGGGCGCGGCTCACACGCTCCGATCCGCTCAGTAATACTTGCTGGTTCTGGTGTGCTCGGCCGCCTCGACCCACGATTGTTCGCCAGAGGAAAGCGTCGGTAGTGGTCGCTTTTGGGGCGGGCAAAGAAATCACTTCATGGCGACCATTTGATGCGCTGTGCTCGGTGGGGGCCGCTGACCGCTGGGTTCGGGCGAAGTGAGACCGCCTTGCGCCCAGGGCGCAAGGCGGTCTCACGGATGCCGTGGGTCAGCGGAGGGAGCGGACCCGGCCGTCCAGGCCGAGCACCACCGTGCGGCCGCCGGGGCGCAGGTGCACCAGGCGGTGCGAGCCTTCCCGCGTCACCTGCATCCGGGGGCCGGCCGCCGGGGTGAGGCGCAGGCAGATCTGGCGTTCGCTGCGGATCTGGTTCGTGCAGTCCAGTTTGAGGTTGGGCATGCCCGGACTCGGGTTGAACGGGTTGTACCGGACCGGGGCCGGCATGATCCAGCCGCAGAAGCCGCCGCCGCGCAGGGCGACGGTCTGCGCGTCCGGGCTGACGGTGGCCGTGCCCGAGGGGCCGGCGCCGCCGGTGGCGAACGTGTTGTTCACCCGGACGGCCGTGCCGCGCAGGTCGATGTTCCCCTCACCGACGGGAGTGCCGGTGCACGACATCGCCACGGCGTAGGGCATGCTCGTCACGGTCTCGGAGCCGCTGTGCCGGAGCGAGCCGGTGGACGAGGCGAACTTCAGGTCGCCGATGTCCACGGTGAACGCGGCGGGGTCGAGGCGGAGCCGGGTGAAGGTGGTCCTGACGTTCGTCCCGGGCGACGCGCCGCCGGCGTTGTATTGCGAGTAATTCTCGGACGAACCGGTCCTTTCGAGCGTCACGTACTCCTTGGGAGTCGTCGTCATGTCGGCGCAGTAGACCGTGAAGAGTTTCGCGCCGTCGCTCAGCAGATAGGTTCCGTCCGGCGCGCTGGGGAAGTTCTGGCGCACTTGCAGGCAGCTTCGGTACGCGACACCGGCGTCGGCGTGCGCGGGCACGGTCGCGGCCAGAGGGAGGGCCGCGCAGGTGGCGGCGAGGAACGCGGACGCCCGAAATGGCATTTTCGCCATGAACTCTTCCTTTTGTTGGGGGATGATGCTGCCCGGCAGATTAACAGCCATTTTCTGAATGCAATATGGCCGCAAGGTAAGGGCGCGGATGGCCGTCGCGTCAGAGTTATGCCGGGGCAAAGCAAGAAGAATTCTGCTTTATGGCGATATTTATATTTTGCCGTGGAACGGGAAGTTCACCCGCCGGGCGGTGGCAGACTGGTGCCGGAGACCGTCGAGGCGCCGACGTGCGAGAAGGCCCCGGTGGAGCATGTGAGGCAGGGAGAGTCGGCTCGTTGAGCGTTGCTGAACCGTCGCCCGGGGTGGCCGGGGAGGCGACCGCTGGGCGCCTCCCCGGCCGGGTCCGGATGTGGCGGCCGCCGTGGGAGCTGGATCTGCGGGACGTCCTGGCGCCGCATCGGCGCGGGTCCCGCGATCCGGCGTGCCGGTTCGAGCGGGACGGGTCCGTCTGGCGGACGTCCCACACCCCCGACGGTCCCGGCACGCTGCGGGTCGGGTGGGCCGGGGACTCCGTCGAGGCCGAGGCCTGGGGGCCGGGCGCCGAATGGCTGCTGGACGGGGTGCCGGAGCTACTGGGGGCGGCCGACGAACCGGACGGGTTCGTCGCGCGGCACGACGTCGTCCGCGACCAGGCGCTCAAGCGTCCGGGGCTGCGGATCGGACGGACGGGGCGGGTCTTCGAGGCGCTCGTGCCGGCGGTGATGGAGCAGAAGGTCCTGGGGCAGGAGGCGTGGCGCGCCTGGGCGTACCTGCTGCGCCGGTTCGGGCAGCCCGCGCCCGGCGCCCCGCACCTGCGGGTGCCGCCGCCGCCGGAGGTCTGGATCCGGATTCCCTCGTGGGAGTGGCACCGGTCCGGCCTGGAGGCCGTCCGCGCCCGGACGATCATCGGGGCGGCGCGGGTCGCGCGGCGGCTGGAGGAGGACCCGGGCGAGGCGCGGCTGCGGTCGCTGCCGGGCATCGGCGTGTGGACGGCCGCCGAGGTCAGGCAGCGCGCGGTGGGCGATCCCGACGCCGTCTCCGTCGGCGACTACCACCTGCCCGGCCTGGTCGGCTGGGCGCTGGCGGGCCGCAAGGTCGACGACGCCGGGATGCTCGAACTGCTGGAGCCCTACGCCGGTCATCGATACCGGGTCACCCGGCTGCTGGAATCGTCCGGGATGCACCCGCCGAGGCGTGGCCCCCGTTTGCCGGTGCGGGACTATCGGTCCTTCTGACTGGGGCCTGCGCCGTGCGGCGGCGCAGCCAGAAATGGTTCCGGGTCCAGTCGAGGCCGTCCCGGCTGTCGGCGCCGAAGAGGGGGCCGAGGACGGCGAGGGCGATGATGAGGCCGAGCACGTACAGCATGGTCTTCTTCCTTGGGATCGCAGTGGCGGCGTTCCCGCGCGGGGCGACCGGGGGAGCCGGGGTCTCCGCTCTCACCGTCGCACCTACAGTTTGACTCAGTCCAACATTCAGGTCCAGCGAGGCTTTCTGTAGGGATTGTGTAAGAATCTCTTCACCATGTTGGATCTCGGACGTCTGCGGGTGCTGCGCGAGCTCAAGCTGCGCGGGACGCTCGCGGCCGTCGCGGACGCCCTCGGCTACACGCCGTCCGCGGTGTCGCAGCAGCTCGCGCAGCTGCAGCGGGACGTCGGCGTGCCGGTGGTCGAGCGCGCCGGGCGGCGGCTGCGGCTGACCGAGGCGGGCGAGGTGCTCGTCGAGCACGCCGAGGCGCTCCTGGAGC
This sequence comes from Actinomadura verrucosospora, assembly GCF_039540335.1. Taxonomy (NCBI): domain Bacteria; kingdom Bacillati; phylum Actinomycetota; class Actinomycetes; order Streptosporangiales; family Thermomonosporaceae; genus Actinomadura; species Actinomadura verrucosospora. Next base: position 49,786 of record NZ_BAABEV010000014.1, read on the forward strand.
GGGCGAAGCGGGCCGAGGAGGCGGCGCTCGCCGCGAGCGGGCGCGTCGCGGGAGCGGTGCGGGTCGTCGGCTTCCAGACGGCGCTGCTGCACGTCCTCGCGCCCGCGCTGCCGCGGCTGGCGGATACCTATCCCGACCTCGTCGTGGACGTGCTGGACGAGGAGTTCCACCGGGTGCTCCAGGCGCTGGTGCTCCAGGAGATCGACGTCGTGCTGAACGACGAGTACTCGCACCTGCCGCGGCCGCGCAGGCCGGAGCTGACCTCCGAGGTGCTCGTCACCGAGATCATGCGGGTCGGGATGCCGGAGGGCCACCCGCTCGCCGGGCCGGGCGGCCCGGTCCGGATGGCCGACCTGGCCGGGTGCCCGTGGGCCACCGGGCACGTCGGCACCAACCACGCCGACCTGCTCGAACGGACGTGCGTGGAGCTGGGCGGCTTCCGGCCCGACGTCCGCTTCAGGTCCAACGACCTCATGGTGATCTTCGCGATGGTCGCCCAGGGCGGCGCCGTGTGCCTGGTGCCCGACCTCGCGCTCGCCGAGCGGGAGGAGGGCATCGTCGTGCGGGACGTCGCCGACGCCCCCGTGGAGCGCCGGATGGTCATGTGGACGCGCGTCGGCGCGCAGGTGCGGCCGTCGGTCGAGGCCGTCCTGCGCGAGCTGCGCCGCTCGGCGGACCTGCTGGTCGAACGCCGTCCGAGCTGCCGCCGCGGCGCGCCCTGACCGGGCCCGCCGCGGCGGCGACGCTCACACGGGCCGGGACACCGGCGTCAGGGTGAGGGCTTGCCGTCCGAAATGCCCGATGCCGTCCGTGCGGCGGGACGCCTCCAGGCGCTCGGCGGGAACGTCCCCGTACAGGGTGGTGCGCTGCCGGGCGGGGCGGCCCGCGCGGGCCGCGATCGCCTCCAGTTCGCTGATGGGCTTGAACGATCCGTTCTCCGAGCCGGCCATCCGGCTGATGGTCTCCTCCATGAGGGTCCCGCCGAGGTCGTTCACCCCTCCCTGGAGGACGCGCGTGCACAGTTCGTCCCCGAGCTTCACCCAGGACGTCTGGATGTTGGGGATCGCGCCGTGCAGCAGGATGCGCGCCAGGGCGTGGACGGCGACGTTCTCCCGCGCGGTCGGCCCAGGCCGCGCCAGCCCCGCGAGGTAGATGGGCGAGTTGTGGTGGACGAACGGAAGCAGCACGAACTCGCTGAACCCGCCCGTCCGCTCCTGGAGGGACCGCAGCAGCTTGATGTGCGCGACCCAGTGCGCGGGGGTGTCCACGTGCCCGTACATCATGGTGGACGTCGTCGGGATGCCGATCTCGTGCGCGGTCGTGACGACCTCGACCCACTGGTCCGTGGGGAGCTTCCCCTTGGTCAGCACCCACCGGACGTCGTCGTCGAGGATCTCGGCGGCCGTCCCGGGCAGCGAGTCGACGCCCGCCTCCTTCGCGGCCTCCAGCCACTCCCGGATCGACAGGTCCGTCCGGGACGCGCCGTTCACGACCTCCATCGGGCTGTAGGAGTGCAGGTGGATGCCGGGCGCGCGGCGCTTCACCTCGCGGGCGAGGTCGAAGTACGCGGTCCCGGGCAGGTCCGGGTGGATGCCGCCCTGCATGCAGACCTCGGTGGCGCCCGCCTCCCACGCCTCGTCCACGCGGTCCCCGACCTGCTCCAGGGACAGCGTGTAGGCGTCGGCGTCCGTGCGGCGCTGCGCGAACGCGCAGAACCGGCAGCCGGTGTAGCAGACGTTGGTGAAGTTGATGTTCCGGGTGACGACGTAGGTGACCTCGTCGCCGACGGCGTCGCGCCGCAGGCCGTCCGCCAGCGCGGCGAGCGCGTCCAGTTCGGGGCCCTCGGCGTGCAGGAGGGCCAGCGCCTCGTCGTCGGACAGGCCGGCGGGGTCGCGTTCCGCGCGCGCCAAAGCGGCCTTGACGTCCGCGTCGAACCGCTGGGGCGCGGCCATGCGGTCGCGCAGGGCGTCCCAGTCGCCGTACACCTCGTCGAAGTCGTCGCGCCGGTCCGCGGTGCGGCCCGTCGTGTCGATCTCGGTGTGCAGGTCGGTCCGGCCGAACGCCGCGAACCCGCCGTCGGGCTCCTGCCAGGGACGCCCCTCGGGGACGGCGCCCTCCCGCGCCAGCCCCGTCGCGGGGTCGGCGAGCGCGGCGACGTGCGCGGTGAGGCGCGGGTCCAGCCAGGGCTCGCCGCGCCGCACGTACTCGGGGTAGATCGTGAGCCGCTCGCGCAGCTCGAAGCCCGCCCCGGCGGTCCTGGCGGCCAGCTCGTCGATCTGCGGCCACGGCCGCTCCGGGTTCACGTGGTCGGGCGTCAGCGGCGACACCCCGCCCCAGTCGTCGATCCCGGCGCGCAGCATCAGCGCGAACTGCTCGGCGACCAGGTTCGGCGGCGCCTGCACGCGCGCCTTCGGGCCGAGGACGAGGCGCGTCACCGCGATCGTCGCGGCGAGCTCCTCCAGTTCGGCGTCCGGAGTGTCGCGCATCCTGGTGTCGGGCTTGGCGCGGAAGTTCTGGACGATCACCTCCTGGATCGCCCCGTACTCGCGCATCGTCCGCCGGATCTCGAAGATCGCGTCCGCGCGCTCCTCGACCGTCTCGCCGATCCCGATGAGGATGCCGGTCGTGAACGGCACGTTCGTGCGGCCCGCGTCCTCCAGCACCCGCAGCCGGACGGCCGGGTCCTTGTCCGGCGACCCGAAGTGGGGGCCGCCGCGCTCGCTGAACAGCCGCGTCGCGGTCGTCTCCAGCATCATCCCCATGGACGGCGCGACCGGCTTGAGCCGCTGGAAGTCGCGCCAGGTCAGCACCCCGGGGTTCAGGTGCGGCAGAAGACCGGTCTCCTCCAGCACCCGGATCGCCATCGCGCGTACATACGAGAGCGTGTCGTCGTAGCCGTGCGCGTCCAGCCACTCGCGGGCCGGGCGCCACCGGTCCTCGGGACGGTCCCCGAGCGTGAACAGGGCCTCCTTGCAGCCCATCTCCGCTCCGCGCCGCGCGATCTCCAGCACCTCGTCGGGACTGAGGTAGGGCGAGTCGAGCCGGTGGGGGACGGTCGCGAACGTGCAGTACCCGCAGCGGTCCCGGCAGAGCCGGGTCAGCGGGATGAAGACCTTGCGGCTGTAGGTGATGACGCCGGGACGGCCCGCGGCCTCCAGGCCGGCGTCCCGGGTGCGCGCCGCGTGGGCGAGCAGGTCGTCGAGCCGCGCACCCCGCGCCTGCAGCAGTGTGGCGGCCTCGGATCGGTCCAGTGTCTTGCCGTCGCGCGCGCGGGCCAGGGCCCGGCGAAGAGCGGAGCTCGTGGCGTCCATGCGGGCACTCTATGCCAATCGTCATATTCCGCGCCGCGCCGGGGTCCGAAATAACGGACAAAAGGAATGGCCCCGGCCGTAGAAGCCGGGGCCCGCCCGGATCTATTCCCGCGCGTTCACTCTGTTCCGCTTACCTGACGTTCCCCTCATCTGACCTCGATGAAGGCGTCCGGGGCGCGCGGCGGCCGCTCGCGCGGGGGCGCGGCCGCGTGGCCCACCCCGACGGCGCCCATCGGGTCCCATTCGTCCGGCAGGTCGAGGACGTCGCGCACCACGTCGCGGCAGAACATCGTGCTCGACACCCAGCACGAGCCGAGCCCCTCCACGGCCAGCGCGACCAGCAGGTTCTCCACGCCGGCCCCGGCCGCCACCACGAACATCTCGCGCTCGGCGCGCGACCGCCGCTCGTCCGGATAGTCGTGCGACCCGTCCATGACCAGGCACGGGACGACGAGGTAGGGGGCCCGGCGCAGCACCTCGCCGCGCCGCAGCCGCTTGGCGACCGACGCGTCGGAGAAGCCGTCGCGGCGCAGGTCGGCCTCCCACGCGTCGCGCATCGCGTCCAGCAGCCGCGTCCGCGACTCCGCCGACTCCAGCAGGACGAACCGCCACGGCGTGGTGTGGTGCGGGGCCGGCGCGGTGATCGCGGCCCCGACCGCCCGCCGCACCGCCGCCGGGTCCACCGGCTCGGCGGTGAACTCGCGGATCGTGCGCCGCGCGCCCAGCACGTCCGCCGATCCGAACCGGAACATGTCCTCCTCCGGCGGGCGCACCAGCGCCCGCGCGCCCGGCCCGTCCTCCGGGGTGACCAGGCCGGAGAGCCCGCGCACGACCGCGATCGGCACGCCCTCCAGCTTGCCCTTGACCAGCTCGCCGGCCGCCGCGATCTCGTCGGCGACCGCCGTGATCGTGGCCTCCAGGCGGTTGCCGTAGGCGTCGTCGCGCCCGCGCAGGTCGCTGAGCGGGGCCAGGCCGGCGACGCCGATCGCCGCGTCCGTCAGCCCGTTGCGCCAGGGCCGGCCGAGCGTGTCCGACACGATCACGGCCACGTCGGCCCCGGTCCGCTCCCGCACCCCGGCGCGGAGGCGCCGGGCCGAGGCGTCCGGGTCCTCGGGCAGCAGCAGCACCGTGCCGGGCCGGGTGTTGGACGCGTCGACCCCGGCCGCGGCCAGCACCAGCCCCTGCCGCGTCTCCACGATCCGGGTCTCCCCGCGCGCGTGCGTCCGCCGCGCCACCACCCGCACGGTCTCGGCGTCGATGGCCTTCTCCCGGTCGGCGGCGACCAGGACCCGCCCCTCCGCCTTGCTGACGATCTTGGAGGTGACGACGAGCACGTCGCCGTCCTCGACCGTCCCGTCCGGGATCAGCGCGGCGATGTCGGCCCCCTCGGCGACCTCCGGCATCCCCGGCACGCCGAAGACCTCGATGCTCTGCGCGGGGACGGTTTCCCGGCCCGCTCCGCCCGGCTCCGCGCTCATTCGGCGACCCCCGCCCGCTTCAGCTCCACCGCCAGGTCCAGGGCCGCCCGCGCGATCGCGGCGGTCGACTCGGCGTCGCGCATCAGCAGCGGCCGGGAGCGCACGTCGATGCCCTCCACCCGCACGTCCGCGTCGGCCTCGTCCACGAGCCAGCCGTCCAGCAGCCCGAGGCCGTAGTGCTCGGCGACCGCGCGCGCCGACGTCTCCACCCCGATCGCGGTCAGGCACGCGTCGGCCATCCCGCGCACGGGGGCCCCGCCGACGATGGGCGACACGCCCACCACGGTCTTGGCCGCGACCGCGTCCCGGATGCCGGGGACCGCCAGGATCGTCCCGATGCTCACCACCGGATTGGACGGCGGGAACAGCACCACGTCGGCCGCCTCGATCGCCGCCAGCACGCCCGGCGCCGGCGCGGACTCCGCGGCGCCCACCGCGGCGATCGACAGCGCCGGGACCGAGGCGCGCATCCGCACCCACCACTCCTGGAAGTGGATCGCGCGCCGCCCCTGCTCGTCCTCGACCACCACGTGCGTCTCGACCTGGTCGTCGGTCATCGGCAGCAGCCGCACCCCCGGGCGCCACCGGTCGCACAGCGCCTCGGTCACCGCGGACAGCCGGTAGCCGGCCGCCAGCATCTGCGTCCGGACGATGTGCGTCGCGAAATCGCGGTCGCCGAGCCCGAACCAGCCCGGCCCCACCCCGTAGGCGGCCAGTTCCTCCTTGACGGTGAAGGTCTCCTCCGCCCGTCCCCAGCCCTGCTCCTCGTTGATGCCGCCGCCGAGCGTGTACATCACGGTGTCCAGGTCGGGGCAGACCCGCAGCCCGAACAGGGAGATGTCGTCCCCGGTGTTGCCGATGACGGTGATCTCCGCCTCCGGGGCGGCCGCCAGGAGCCCGCGCAGGAAACGGGCGCCGCCGATCCCGCCCGCCAACGCCACGATCTTCATGACCTCAACCCTACGGTGATCCCCGAGGAGAGCAGAGGGGTCGCCGCTCCGGGCGACACTATGCAAAGCTTTGCGTGCTATCGGAGAACACCCGGCCCCGAGTCTGGAGATGCCACCGTGAACAAGGAAGCCGTCCAGCGCCTGCGCGAACCGGCCGCCTGGGTCCTGCTCGCCGCGGCGGGCGTCCACCTTCTCGCGGGCATCATCTCGCTTCTCGGCGGCGACGGCAGCTTCACGCTGCGCGCCCTCGGCCAGACCAACGACGGGACCTTCCTGCAGGTCGCGATGGTCGGCCTCGTCGTCCTGGCGATCATGCTGACGACCTGGGGCGCGACCCCGACCCCGCAGGCCCGGACGATCACCATGGGCGCGCTCGGCGTCCTCGGCGGAATCGGGCTGTTCGGCGTGATCTCGTGGCTGAGCGGGATGCTCGCCGACTCGGACTACGCGGGCGCGGTGACCAAGCTCACGACCTTCCTGGTCGGCGCCGGCGACCTGGCCGTGGTCGGCGTCGGCGGCTGGTTCGCCTTCACGGTCTTCAAGGGGATGCAGCCGCCCCGCCCGCAGCCGCAGATGCAGCAGCAGGGCGGCTACCCCGACTTCGGCTACCAGCAGGGCCAGCCGGGCCAGCAGCAGTACGGGCAGCAGCCCGGCCAGCCCGCCCAGCCCGGCTACGACCAGCAGTACGGCCAGCAGCAGTACCAGCAGTACCAGCAGTACGGCGAAGGGCAGCCGCAGCAGCCCGCCCAGGGGTACGGCCAGCAGCAGTACGGACAGCAGCAGTACGGCCAGCCCGGCCAGCAGGGCCAGCCCGGCTACGAGCAGCAGTACGGCCAGCCGCAGGAGTACCAGCAGTACGGGCAGCAGGGCGGCTACCAGGGCGGCCAGCAGGGCGGCCAGCAGGGCCAGCCGCCCGCCGAGGAGGAGGACATGGGCGAGTGGACCCGTGCCTACGGCGGCGGCGGAGGTTCCGGCCAGGACCCGCAGGGCACGCAGCCCGCGCCGCCCGCGGGCGACCAGGAGGGCGGCGACTGGTACCGGGACAACCGCCCCCCGCCCCCGCAGTGAGGCCGCCGTCCCGGCGGTGACCGCCCGATTAACTGATCTTCATCCAAAGGTCGGCATTCACATCCCGGCAAAACCCGCTATGTCGCCCGGGAATGTCTTCCGGCTTGACGGGGCCACTGCTACACGCGTGTAATTTCGTCGGTGTAGTTTCAATGCCGTCTCGGGGGAAGGAACTCGTGGGAGGGCATTGACCAGGGGGTTCCACGGGCAGGGAGGTGCGCTGTGAGCGAGGTGGTCATCCCGCTGGCGCACGGCACAGACGGCGAAGAGTTGGGCTGGCAGGAGCGCGCCCTGTGCGCGCAGACGGACCCGGAGGCTTTTTTTCCGGAGAAGGGCGGCTCCACTCGCGAGGCCAAGAAGGTGTGCCGGGCATGCGAGGTGCGTACGGAGTGCCTTGAGTACGCGCTGCAGCACGACGAGCGGTTCGGCATCTGGGGAGGGCTCTCCGAGCGGGAACGCCGGAAGCTGAAGCGGCAGGCCGTCTGACTCGCGGGCCGCGTCCCGGATCGGTGGATCCGGAGCGTGCCCGGCGCGGCCACGCGTACAGTTATCAGCCGTGTCGGCCCCAGGGCCGGCACGGCTGCTGTCCGTCCGGGACCGCGTGCACGCCGCGCACGGCCCGTCCGACCGGCACCGACACCGTCCGTCCCACAGATCGAGCGACCCTTGGCCCCCACCCTCGATCGCCATGTCGTCACCGCAGTCCTCGTCGCGCACGACGGCGCGCGGTGGCTGCCGGAGGCGCTGAAGGCGCTGCTCACGCAGTCGCGCCCCGTGCAGCGCCTCGTGACCGTCGACACCGGGAGCGCCGACCGCGGCCCCGCCGTCCTCGCGGAGGTGGTCGGCGAGGACGCGGTCCTCACGCTGCCCCGCACCACCGGCTACGGCGAGGCCGTCGCCGAGGCGCTGCGGCAGGACGCCGCGTCCGCTCCCGTCCCGGAGGACGAGTCCGCCCCCGCCCACCACGCCGACCAGGCCCAGGGGCCGCCCAAGCCCCGCACCGAATGGATCTGGCTGCTGCACGACGACTGCGCGCCCGACCGCGACGCGCTCGACCGGCTGCTGCGGACGGCCGACGCCGACCCCAACGTGGCGGTCCTCGGCCCCAAGGTCCGCGACTGGGACGACCGGCGCGTCCTGCGCGAGCTCGGCGTCACCGTCGACGCCGCCGGGCGCCGCCACACCGGCCTCGACCGGCGCGAGTTCGACCAGGGCCAGCACGACGGCGTCCGCGACGTCCTGTCGGTCGGCAGCGCCGGGATGCTGGTCCGCCGCGACGTGTGGGAGAAGCTGGGCGGCTTCGACGTCGAGTACGGCATCTTCCGCGACGACCTCGACTTCTGCTGGCGGGTCCACGCCGCCGGGCACCGGGTCGTCACCGCGAGCGACGCCGTCGTCTACCACGCCGAGGCGTCCCGGCGCGGGCTCCGCGAGATCGGCATGACCGCCGAGCACCCCGCCCGCCGCGACCGCCGCAACGCGCTGCTCACGCTGCTCGCCAACCAGCCGCTCGGGGCGATGGCGCGGGCCCTCGTCCGCAACGTGTGGGCGTCGCTCGCGCACGCCCTCGTCCTGGTGGCGACCAAACGGCCGGGCATGGCCCGCGAGGAGCTGCGCGCGCTCGGCGACGTGCTGCGCTCGCCCGGGCGGCTCCGGCGGGCGCGGGCCGCTCGCGCCGAGGGCCGCACGCGCGCGCGGCGCAGCGTCCGGCGGTTCCGGACCCGCTGGGTCGTGCTGCGCCGGGCCGGCGAGGCGGTCTCGGAGTACTTCGCCGTCCACGAACGCGAACGCGAGGACCGGGACGACGACCTCACGGCCGACGAGCCCGGCCCGATCCGCCGGTTCCTCGCCCGTCCCGGCGTGCTGCTCCTGCTCGGCCTGACCGCCGTCGCGGTCGCGGCCGAACGCTCCCTGCCGACGGCCGCCGGACGGCTCGGCGGCGGCGCGCTCGTCCCCGCGTGGGGCGGTGCGAGCGACCTGTGGGCGCAGTACCTGTCGGGCTGGCATCCGGTGGGGCTCGGCACCGACGCGGGCAGCCCCCCGTACGTCGGGGTTCTGGCCGTGCTGTCCACCGCGGCGTTCGGCAAGCCATGGCTCGCGGTGTCGGTCCTGCTGCTCGGCAGCGTCCCGCTGGCCGGGCTCGCCGCCTACCGCGCGTCGCGGCTGCTGGTGGTGGAGGCGCCGCGGACGGGGCGGCGCGCCCGCGCGACCGGCCGCCGCGTCCCGGTGTCGGCCGTCCGCGCCTGGTTCGCCGCCGTCTACGCGCTGCTCCCCGCCGCGACCGGCGCCGTCGCGGGCGGGCGGATCGGGACCTGCGTCGTCCTCGTCCTCCTGCCGCTGATCGCCGTGCACGCGGCCCGCTTCTACGGCTTCCCCCGGTCGCAGGCCGCCGGGATGGACGCCCGGACGCGCCGCAAGCGCGCGGGCCGGGCCGCCTGGACGGTCGCGCTGCTCCTCACCGTCGCGATGTCCTTCGTGCCGCTGGTCTGGCCGATCGCCCTGCTGGCCGCCGGGATGGTACGGGCGCTGCTGGACCGGCCGGGGCGCCAGGGCCTGCGCGGCCTGGCCATCGCGCTCGGCGTGCCGCCGCTGCTGACGCTGCCGTGGACCGCCGGCCTGCTGCTCCACCCGTCCCGCTTCCTGACGGAGGCGGGGCTGCACCGGCGGTTCGCCCCCGCCGCCCCGGCCGACCTGCTGGCGCTCGACCCGGGCGGGCCGGGCACGCCCGCGCGGTGGGCGCTCGCCGGGCTGCTCGCGGTCGCCGTGTGCGCGCTGCCGCTCCGCGGCCGCCGGGGCCACGTCCTCGCCGGCTGGCTGCTGGCCGTCTTCGGGCTGCTCGTCGCGGTGCTGACCAGCGCCGCCACCGTCACCAAGGGGGCGGACGAGGCGCCGGTGTGGCCGGGTCTGGCGCTGCTGTTCGCGGGCGCCGGGGTACTGCTCGCCGCGACCGCCGCCGTCCAGCGCGCCACCGAGGTCCTCGCAGGAAGCCACCTGATCTACAAGGCCGGCGGGGCGGCCGTGCTGGTCGCCGCGCTCACTGCCCCCGTCCTCGCGGCCGCGTTCTGGGTGGCCGGCGGCGCGGCCGGCCCGCTCGGGAGGGTCGACCCCGACACGGTTCCCCAGTTCGTCCAGGGAACGGGTGGCGTCCGGACGCTCGTCCTGCATCAGGAGCCGACCGGACGGGTCTCCTACACGGTGCTCAGGGGCGCGCGGCCCCGTCTGGGCGAAGCGGAGGTCACCGTCAAGGGCCGGGCCCATGACCGCATGGACGACCTCGTCGCCGGTCTGGCCGCCGGCCGCGAGGGCGACGACGGGCCCGCGCTGACGCGGATGGGCGTCCAGTACCTGCTGGTGCCGCACCCCGCGAAGGACCCGCTCACCAAGGTCCTGGACGCGTCGCCAGAACTGACGCGCCTCAGCCGCACGGGCACGTTCGCGGTGTGGCGGCTCCAGGCGACGTCCGCCCGGATGATGCTCCTGCAAGGCTCGACCGTCACGCCCCTGCCTGCCGGACGCGTCGACGCGCGCGTTCAGATCCCGCCTGGCACAGGCCCGCGCACGCTCCTCCTGGCCGAGCCCGCCGACGGCGGGTGGCGGGCCGCTCTCAACGGCCGCGACGTCAAGGCACGGACGGTGGACGGCTGGGCGCAGGGATACGACATCCCCACCGCAGGAGGCGAGTTCGACCTGACCCGGTCGATGACGACGCGGCACATCTGGGTCGCCGTCCAGGGGATCGCCGTCCTGCTCGTGGCCGTCCTGGCGCTGCCGGGCGCGCAGACCGACACGCTGACGCCCGCCGGGGAGCGGGAGCGCCGCCGTCGTGGACGGCGCGGACGGCGCCGCGCGCCCCGAGCCCGCGCCCAGCGCGCACTGCCGCCCGCCGAGCCCGCGGAGCCCGCGAAGCCGCCGGAGCCTCCCCAGGCGCCGGAGCCGGTGGAGGAGCCCAGCACGGAGGAGGTGTCCTGATGGACAAGGTCCTGCGCCTCCTCGGCATGCGCTACGCCATCGCCGCCCTCATGCTCGTCGCCGTCGCCGCCCTCTACGGCGCCGCGACGTTCTCCCGTCCGGGCGAGGCGTCCGAGAAGGGCCGCGAGACGCCCGTCACGCACGCCCTGGCGGTCTGCCCCGGACACGAGGGCGGCCGCCTCGCCGTCCAGACCCTCCCCCGGAAGAACGGCGGGGGACGCGTCGACCTGACGCCGACGAAGGGCGGAACCCCGCTCGGGTCCGTGACGTCGCCCGGCCAGGGCTGGAGCAAGGACACCGAGCCGGGCGGCGACTCCTCCACCCTGCGCGCCACGGGCCCCATCGCCGGCGGGCTGGAGGCGGAGCAGACCGCCTACGAGGACGCCGGCGACGACCGCGGCCTCGCCGCGACACGCTGCGCCGCTCCCGGCACCGACCTGTGGTTCCTGGGCCCCGGCCCGGTCGCCGCCGACGAACTCGACCTCTACCTGACCAACGTCGACGCGCAGCCCGCGTCCGTCGACGTCTCCGCCCTGTCCGGCGAGGGCCCCCTCGACACCACCGAGGGGCGCGGCACGCCCGTCGAGCCCTACACCACCCGCGTCGTGAGGATCGGCGGGTCGCCCGAAGGCCTCGGCGACATCGTGAAGACCGCCGCCGACCTCGCCCTGCGCGTGCGCACCACCAGCGGCCGCGTCGCCGCGTCCCTGCGCGTCCGGATCGGGAAGAAGAAGGGCGTCGAGTGGCTGCCGCGGTCGGCCCCGCCCGCCGCCTCCGCCCTCGTCCCCGGCGTGCCGGGCGGCTCCGGCGGGCGCCGCCTGCTGGTCGCGGTCCCCGGCGAGGCCGACGCCCGGATCAGGGTCCAGGTGGTCACCTCGGCCGGGGCGTTCGCCCCGCAGGGCCAGGACGTCCTGGACGCCCCCGGCAAGACCGTGACCTCCGTCCCCCTCGACGGCGCCCTGTCCGGCAGGGCCGCCGCCGTCCGGCTCGTCGCCGACCGCCCGATCCTGGCGGGCTTCGCCGCCGACCGGGGCGCCGACGTCGCCTACGGCGCCGCCACACCGCCGCTCAGCGCGTCATCGCCCGGCGTCGTCGCCGACAACCGCTTCGACGCGTCCCTGTCCCTGACCGCCCCGTCCGGCGCGGCGAGCGTCCAGGTCACGACCCTGAACGCGCAGGGCGCCGGCTCCCCCCGGCAGGTCGAGATCCCCGCCGGACGGACCGTGGAGACCGAGCTCACCGCGCCCGGCGGCGGAGCGGACGCCTCCTTCGGCGTGGTGATCACGCCGAGGCCCGGCTCCGCGCCCGTCTACGCGTCCCGCATGCTCGCCACCGGCAAGGGCGGCGACCACCTGTTCACCGTGCTGCCGATCGTCCCGGCGCCCACGACCCTGCGCCTCCCGGCCACCGCCGACTCCCAGACGGCCCTGACCCCGAACTGATCCCGGATCTAGTCGTCGGGGGTGTCGTAGCTCGGGTCGACGGACTCGGGGGAGAGGCCGAGCAGGTCGGCGACCTCCTCGACGAGCAGGTCGCGGATCATCTGGGAGAGCTCGGCGTCGCCGGCGGCGCGGGCCTCGACGGGGCGCCGGTAGACGACGATGCGCACCGGCCGGTCGCCGTCGCCGGGAAGGGTCTGGCCGAGCGGGACGGGCCCGTCGAACAGCGGGTCGACTCCCGGGACGTCCTCGACCGCGAACTCGACCCGGGCCAGCTCGCGACCCCAGCGCGCGCCCAGCCGCCTGACCTCGTCGTCGACGAGGTCGGCGAACCGTTCCGCGCGGGTACGTGAGATCGGCGCCTGCGAGGGCGTCAGAGGGCCACGGAGGCCACGACCGTGCCGATCGCGGCGCCGTACGCCTGCCACACGGGAACGCACGCCCCAAGAGTACCTCCGCCGGCGCGGCGGCCCTCACGCACGCCCCGTCCGGCACGGTCCGTGCAGGGAGTCATCACGGAATGTAGTTGTTACCAAGGAAATCGCCCGGTAACGGCGACACGTGCGCCGGGGTGGTGGCGGAGCCGGGTGGGGGGAGGTACGGTCAGCCATCGTGAGCCCCGTCCGCACTTGCTCCCGCACCGCCTGCAAGGCGCCCGCAGTGTTCACGCTCACGTACGTCTACCGCGACTCCACCGCGGTCCTGGGGCCGCTCGCAACGTACGCCGAGCCGCACTGCTACGACCTGTGCGCCGAGCATTCCGAACGGCTCACCGCCCCCATGGGGTGGGAGCTGGTGCGGCTCCCCGTCGAGGAGGAGTCCGAGCCCAGCGCCGACGACCTGGAGGCCCTCGCCGACGCGGTCCGCGAGGCCGCCAAGCCCGCGCCCGGGTCCGGCCACGAGCCGGTCGGCCAGGGCACCGAGGTCGGCCGCCGCGGCCACCTGCGCGTCCTGCGCTCCGAACCCGCCGGGACGCAGCCCGGCCAGGAGTGACCGCGGGCTCCCGCCCGTCCCGATCCTTCCGCCCCGGTCCCCGGTCCGACGCCGCGGCGGGTCGCGCCCGCCCTTCCCGGTAGGCTCGTGAGCCTGCCGTTTTCCGCGCACGGTTCTTCGGACAGGGAGCAGGAGTGGGCGACCTCGCCAAGATCTTCAAGGCGTACGACATCCGCGGCGTGGTGCCGGACGAGCTCGACCCCGCGACCGCCGAGGCGGCCGGCGCGGCGTTCGTCCGCGTCACCGGGGCCCGCGCGATCGTCACCGCCCACGACATGCGGGAGTCGTCGGTGCCGCTGGCCGAGGCCTTCGCGCGCGGCGCCACGTCCCAGGGCGCGGACGTCGTCGAGGCCGGGCTCGGCTCCACGGACATGCTCTACTACGCCAGCGGCAGCCTCGACCTGCCGGGCGCCATGTTCACCGCCAGCCACAACCCGGCCAGGTACAACGGGCTGAAGCTGTGCCGCGCCGGAGCGCGGCCGGTCGGCCGCGACACCGGCCTCGGCGAGATCCGCCAGATGATCGAGAACGGGGTCCCCGCCTTCGACGGCGAGCCGGGCGCCGTGACGCGGCGCGACATCCTCAAGGGCTACGCCGACCACCTCAAGACGCTGGTCGACCTGTCGTCCATCCGCCCGCTCAAGGTCGTCGTGGACGCGGGCAACGGCATGGGCGGCCACACCGTCCCGTCGGTGTTCGAGGGCCTGCCGATCGACCTGGTCCCGCTGTACTTCGAGCTGGACGGCACCTTCCCCAACCACGAGGCCAACCCGATCGAGCCCGAGAACCTGCGCGACCTGCAGGCCAAGGTCCGCGAGACCGGCGCCGACATCGGCCTCGCCTTCGACGGCGACGCCGACCGCTGCTTCGTGGTGGACGAGCGAGGCGAGATCGTCTCCCCGTCCGCGATCACCGCCCTGGTGGCGACGAGGGAGCTGGCCAAGCACCCGGGCTCCTCGATCGTGCACAACCTGATCACCTCCCGGGCCGTCCCGGAGATCATCGCCGAGCACGGCGGGACGCCCGTCCGGACGCGGGTCGGGCACTCGTTCATCAAGCAGACGATGGCCGAGACCGGCGCGGTGTTCGGCGGCGAGCACTCGGCGCACTTCTACTTCCGCGACTTCTGGTTCGCCGACTCCGGCATGCTGGCGGCGATGCACGTCCTCGCCGCCCTCGGGCAGCAGGACGGGCCGCTGTCGGAGCTGCTCCGCGAGTACACCCGCTACGTCGCGTCCGGTGAGATCAACAGCGAGGTCGACGACCAGGCCGCGGCCGCCGCGAAGGTCAAGGACGCCTTCGCCGGGCGGCCCGGCGTCGAGGTCGACGAGCTCGACGGGCTGACCGTCCGCGACGACGCCGCCGGATGGTGGTTCAACCTGCGGCCGTCCAACACCGAACCGCTGCTGCGCCTGAACGCCGAGGCCGGCGACGAGGACACCATGGCGGCGATCCGCGACGAGGTCCTGGCCCTGGTCAGAGAGAAGTGACCGGTCAGGGAAAAGTGACTGCAAGGGAGAAGTGACGCTGCCATGACGATGAAGCTGGACTCCTGGCTCCTGGAGATCCTGGCCTGCCCCAACTGCGGCGGCGACCTGCGCGCCGACGAGGAGGCCGACGAGCTCGTGTGCACCGGCTCCTGCGGCTACGCCTACCCGGTGCGCGACGACATCCCCGTCCTCCTGGTGGACGAGGCCCGGACCCCCGCCCCGTGAGCGCCTCCCTCGACCCCTCGCGGCTGGAGAGCACGGAGGCGGCCGAGGCGGCGGATCCCGGCGGCATGCTCCGGCAGGTCGCCTCGTCGGCGGCCCAGGTGCGGGAGGCGCGGCGGGCCGCGGAGGAGGCCGGCGTCGCCGGGCTGGGCGAGGACGGCCGGCCCCGCGCGGTCGTGGTCGTCGGCACCGGCTCCGGCGCGGTCCCGGGCGACGTGCTCGCGGCGGTGTGCGGCGCGGGCTGCGCCGTCCCGATCTCGACGGTGCGCGGCCCCCGGCTGCCCGGCTGGGTGGGCGCCGCCGACCTGGTCGTCGCGGTCTCGTCCTCGGGAACCGACGAGGAGACCCTGGAGGTCGCCGCGGAGGCCGCCCGGCGCGGCTGCCGCCTGCTGGCCGTCGGCGGGGAGGACTCGCCGCTGGCGGACCTGGCCGGCAGGAGCCGCGGCGTCTTCGTCCCCGTCCGGTCCGCCGGGCGGCCGCGCTCCACGCTGTGGGGCCTGACGGTCCCCCTGCTCCTGGCGGCGCGGGCGCTGCGGCTGGCCGACGTCCCCGACGCGGTGCTGGAGTCCACGGCGTCGCTGCTGGAGGACGTCGCGCACCGGTGCCGCCCGTCCAGCGAGCCGTTCGTCAACCCCGCCAAGCGCCTCGCGCTCGACCTGGCGGGCGACGTGCCGCTCGTGTGGGGCGCGTCCGAGCCGTCCGTCGCGGCGGCGTACCGGATGTGCTGCCAGCTCAACGAGAACGCCAAGTACCCGGCGATCTTCGGGGAGCTCCCGGAGGCCGGCCGGAACCAGGTCGCGGTGTTCGACGGCTTCTTCGCGCGGGCCGGCTCCCCGGCCGACACCGACGACTTCTTCCGCGACCGGCTGGACGAACCGGAGCACGGCCTGCACCTGGTCTCCCTGCGGGACGCGGGGGAGCACCCGCGGGCGCGCGGGCGGGCCGAGGCGGCCGCCGCGCTGGCCCGCGACAGGGGCGTGGCGGTCACCGAGATGCGGGCGGAGGGCGACCATCCGCTGGAGAGGATCGCGTCGCTGATCGCGCTGGCCGACTATGTCACGGTTTACTTGGCTATCGCGCTCGGCGTGGACCCCGCGTCCGAGCCTGCCGTTCAAGAGCTCAGAGCGAGGATTGCGTAGATGAGTGCTGAGGGTGGAACGAAGGCCATCGTCGCCGCGTTGGCCGCCAACCTCGGGATCGCGGCGTCGAAGGCCGTCGCGTTCGCGTTCACGGGTTCGTCGTCGATGCTGGCCGAGTCGATCCACTCGGTGGCCGACTCCGGGAACCAGGGGCTGCTGCTGCTCGGCCGCAAGCGGTCCGAACGCGACCGGACCCCCCAGCACCCCTTCGGGTACGGGCGCGAACGCTACTTCTACGCGTTCGTGGTCGCGGTCGTCCTGTTCACCGTCGGCTCCGCCTTCTCGCTCTACGAGGGCTACCACAAGATCTCCCACCCGGAGGAGGTCAAGTCCCCGATCTGGGCGTTCGCGGTGCTGATCATCGCGATCGTGCTGGAGTCGTTCTCGTTCCGCACGGCGATCAAGGAGTCGAACGAGGTCCGCGGCGAGCAGTCCTGGTGGGCGTTCATCCGCCGCGCCAAGGCCCCCGAGCTGCCGGTGGTGCTGCTGGAGGACCTCGCCGCCCTCGTCGGCCTGATCCTCGCCCTGCTCGGCGTCTCCATGGCCGTGGCCACCGGCGACGGCGTCTGGGACGGCGTCGGCACCGTGGCGATCGGGCTGCTGCTCGGCGCGGTCGCGACGATCCTGGCGATCGAGACCAAGAGCCTGCTGATCGGCGAGGGCGTCGACCCGCAGACCGAGCGGCGGATCATCGAGGCGCTGGAGTCGGTGGACGAGGTCGACCACCTCATCCACATCAGGACCGAGTACATGGGCCCGGACGAGCTGCTCATCGCCGCGAAGATCGCCGTCAACCACGACGACACGGCGGCCGACGTGGCCCGCGGGATCGACGCGGCGGAGGCGAGGGTCCGGGCGCAGATCCCGGAGGCGAAGCTCATCTACCTGGAGCCGGCGCTGGACGAGCCGTCCCGCGCGCACGCGGCGGAGGCTCAGCCGGAGACGCCCGCGTCGTCCTGATCTCGACGCTCCGCGCGCTCCGCTCCACGGGCCGCGCCGGGCACGGGACTCCTCGCCGGGCGGCCGCCGCAGGCGCCGGCCGAACCCCAGCCCAGGCGAGACCGGCGAGTGCCTCCGAGGAGGCGAGCCGCGTCCGTCCGGCGAGGTGCTTTCCCATGCCTCCCCGCCCGGACCCCTGAAACCGGGCGGTTCTGGTGTGACCGCGGCGGCCCCGCCGAACCCCCTACGTCGGCGACGCCACCGTCGCGGTCACGGTTAAGACACTACGTTCGCGGCACTCCTCCGCACGTCCCCCTCAAGGAGGGAACGCGGCTGGTACTCCAGGCGGACTCCCGCGATCGGCATACACCCGCACGGTGAGGCCGTGGCCCGCCTCAGCGGTCAGTATTGAGGGGTGACCACCGATGACAAGGCCCGGACCGGACCCGACCCCGCGGGGTTCGGCCCAGCCGTCGCGCACCACGCGTGGCGGCTGTCCGGCCGCATCGTTGCGGGGGTCGGGCAACTGCTGCTGTGGATCCTCACCGGCGTCGGCACGCTCCTGCGGCCGCTCGCGGTCAGGCTCGGCGCCCGGCTGAACGGCGGCGCGGGGGGCGGTCCCGGCGCCGCGCCCGGGCACACGGCGCCGCTGCCCCGCTGGATCAACACGTGGCGGGAGGTCGTGTCGGCCTGGTACTTCGCGCCGCTGACCGGCCTCGCGCTGACGATCGCGGCGCTGGCGGAGCTGGCGCCGCGCGTCGACTCCCCGCTCAGCCTGGCGGGCGGGTTCGCGGTCGCGGCGACGTTCCCGCTGGTGTGGCGCCGGGAGAACCTGCGCGCCGTCGCCGCGGTCGTGCTCAGCGCGGTCGCCGCGAGCCTGCTCACCGGGCAGATCCTGCTGGTCACGACCAGCTTCGCGGCCCTCTACACGCTGTACGCGCTGGGACGGCGGCTGCCCCGCCAGTCCACCGGCGTCCTCGCGGTCGGCAGCGTCGCCGCCCTCGGGGTCGTCTACCTCGCGACCGGCACGCTCGACGACATCCCCTGGCCGGCGCCGATCGTCGCGGTCCTCGCCGCCATCGGGCTCGGGGACGCGCGGCGCGTCGTGGAGTCCGCGGGCCGGACGGAGGCCGAGGCCGCCGAGCGCACCAACGAGACCCTCACCCGGCTCACCGCCGTCCAGCGGGAGCAGGCCGTGATGCGGGAGCGCGCCCGCATCGCCCGGGAGCTGCACGACGTCGTCGCGCACTCCGTCTCCATGATCGCCGTGCAGGCGGAGACGGCCCCGTACACGATGGACAGCCTCTCGCCCGAGGCCCGCGCCGGCTACACCGAGATCGCCAAGACGGCCCGGGAGGCGCTGGTGGAGATGCGGCGGCTGCTCAGCGTGCTGCGCGCCGACGCCACCCCCGAACCGGAGGCGGCGAACTCCCCGCAGCCGCGCCTCGACCGGCTCCCCGACCTGATCGACCAGCACCGCGGCGCCGGCGGCCACGTCGACCTCAACGTGCACGGCGACCCGCGCGCCCTGTCCACCACGGTGGAGCTGTCGGCGTACCGGATCGTCCAGGAGGCGCTGACCAACGCGCGGCGGCACGCGCCCGGCGCCGGCGTCCGCGTCGACCTGACGTTCCTGCCCGACCGGCTCGCGGTCCGCGTCCAGGACAGCGGCGCCTCCGCGGCCACCCAGGTCCTGAACCCCCGCGATCCCGGCCCCCGTACAGGTGAGGCGGGCCCCGCGGGCCCGGCCCCGGCGGACCCCGGGCGCACCCGTCTGGAGACGTCCGGATCAGGTGGCGGACACGGCCTCGTAGGGATGCGGGAACGTGCGACCATGCTGGGCGGGCGGTTCTCCGCCGGCCCGGCCACGCAGGGCGGGTTCCTGGTGGAGGCCGAGCTTCCGGTGACGAGTGAGGGGAATTCCATCCGTGGACACGGTTCGCAGGCGCCGCCCGGCCGCCCCTGACCCTGTCGTCCCCCCGCCCCAGGGACGGCCGCTGTGATCAACGTGATGATCGTCGACGACCAGACGATCGTGCGGGCCGGGTTCGCCGCCCTGCTCGCCGCCCAGGACGACATCACCGTGATCGGCGAGGCCGGCGACGGCCGCGAGGCCGTCGCGCTCGCCGAGCGCCGCCGCCCGGACGTCGTCGTGATGGACATCCGGATGCCCGGCATGGACGGCATCGAGGCCACCCGCCGCATCCTCGCGCTGCCCGGCTCGGAGGACGTCCGGGTCCTGGTGCTCACCACGTTCGACGTGGACGAGTACGTCTACGACGCGCTCGCCGTCGGCGCCAGCGGCTTCCTGCTGAAGGACGCGACCGCGGACGAGCTGGTCTCGGCGGTCCGCGTGGTGGCGCGCGGCGACTCCCTGCTGGCCCCGCAGGTCACGGGACGGCTCATCCGCGAGTTCACCAAGCAGCGGCGCAACCGCCCGCAGGCGCCGTCGGAGCTGTCGACGCTGACCGCCCGCGAGAGCGAGGTGCTCGTCCTGATCGCGGGCGGGCTCTCCAACGGCGAGATCGCGCAGCGCCTCTTCGTCAGCGAGCACACGGTGAAGACGCACGTGGCGCGCGTCTTCACCAAACTCGGCCTCCGCGACCGCGCCCAGGCGGTCATGCTCGCCTACGAATCCGGCGTAGTAGTCCCGGGAGAAGGCGGGAGCTGACTCCCCTTCCCAGCGGCCTCAGCCACCACAGCAACCACGCAACGACCTCAATGGTCGCGATCGCGTCCGAAGGCAGGTTCGAGCTCGCGAGAACCTGAGCGCGCAGCGAGCCTCTGGGCGAGTCGGAGCGATGCCGGCGATCGCCCGCGTTTCTCGACGATGGAGGGCCGCCAGGCCCGAAGGAGGAGAGGAACGCAATGAACTAGCGGCGGCGGAGGAGGCGTAGGGCCTTTTCCTTTTCGAAGTCCAGGGCTCGGGTGGGCGGGGCGGAGAGGCGGCCTATGCGTTCGCCCAGTTCGCGGACGTGGGCCTGGACCTGGGGTTCGGCCAGGACTCTGAGGCCGAAGGCCAGTTCGGCGGGGCCGATGTCGTAGCGCTTCTCCAGGGCCAGCGCCAGCGCGACCGCGCGCAGTTCGGCGTCCCCGAAGCGGCGGTGGCCGCCCCCGGACCTGGTGAGGGCGGTCTCGCGGGTGACGGGCAGCAGGCCGAGGGCCTCGCGGTAGCGGAGCATCCGGGGCGAGGTGCCGAGCCGCCGGGCGGCCTCCGTGATACGCATGGGCCAATTCTGACAAATCAGTGTCAGGAAGTCGCCCTCGACCGTGCCTTCGGGCGGTCGCCGCCCGTAGACTCGCCCCCGTTGACGCGGCCGTGCACTCGCCCGTCACGACCTCGCGTACCCGACGGCGCGCACATGACCAAGGGAGCAACGAAAGCATGGACTACAAGGTCGCCGACCTGTCGCTGGCCGACTTCGGGCGCCGGGAGATCCGGCTCGCCGAGCACGAGATGCCGGGCCTGATGGCGGTGCGCGAGGAGTACTCCGCCGCCAAGCCGCTGCGCGGCGCCAAGATCATGGGCTCGCTGCACATGACGATCCAGACGGCCGTGCTGATCGAGACGCTGGTCGAGCTCGGCGCCGACGTCCGCTGGGTGTCCTGCAACATCTTCTCCACGCAGGACCACGCCGCCGCCGCGGTCGTCGTGGGCAAGGAGGGCACCGTCGACGCCCCCAAGGGCGTCCCGGTGTTCGCGTGGAAGGGCGAGACGCTCGAAGAGTACTGGTGGTGCACCGACCAGGCCCTGCAGTGGCCGGACGGCACCGGCCCCAACATGATCCTCGACGACGGCGGCGACGCGACGCTCCTCGTCCACAAGGGCGCCGAGTACGAGAAGGCGGGCGCCGTGCCGGCCGCCACCGAGGACGACCCCGAGGAGTGGGGCATCATCCTCGACACCCTCCGCCGCACGATCGCCGAGAAGCCCGGCCGCTGGACCGAGGCCGCCGCCGCGATCAAGGGCGTCACCGAGGAGACCACCACCGGCGTCCACCGCCTCTACGAGATGGCGAAGGCCGGCACCCTCGCGTTCCCGGCGATCAACGTCAACGACTCGGTCACCAAGTCGAAGTTCGACAACAAGTACGGCTGCCGCCACTCGGTCATCGACGGCCTCAACCGCGCCACCGACGTGCTGATCGGCGGCAAGGTCGCCGTCGTCTGCGGCTACGGCGACGTGGGCAAGGGCTGCGCCGACGCGCTGCGCGGCCAGGGCGCCCGCGTCATCGTCACCGAGATCGACCCCATCTGCGCGCTGCAGGCCGCGATGGACGGGTTCCAGGTCACCACCCTGGACGACGTGGTCGACATCGCCGACATCTTCGTCACCACCACCGGCAACTTCAACATCATCACGGCCGAGCACATGGGCCGGATGAAGCACCAGGCGATCGTGTCCAACATCGGGCACTTCGACAACGAGATCGACATGGCCGGGCTCGCCAAGACCCCGGGCATCGAGAAGATCGAGATCAAGCCGCAGGTGCACGAGTGGCGCTTCGCCGACGGCCACTCCATCATCGTCCTCGCCGAGGGCCGCCTGATGAACCTCGGCTGCGCCACCGGCCACCCGTCCTTCGTGATGTCCAACTCCTTCACGAACCAGGTCATCGCGCAGATCGAGCTCTTCACCAAGACCGACGAGTACCCGATCGGCGTCTACGTCCTGCCCAAGCACCTGGACGAGAAGGTCGCCCGCCTCCACCTCGACGCCCTCGGCGTCAAGCTCACCGAGCTCACCAAGGAGCAGGCCGCCTACATCGGCGTCCACGTCGAAGGCCCCTACAAGCCCGACCACTACCGTTACTGAGTTCACTGCTTGTAGCTGCCGGGCGGGGGATCCCGTCCGGCAGTTACTTCTAGAGGGTGTTGATGAGCGATATTGCGGATCGGTCGTTGGCGTTTGAGGGCGTCAAGCGGATCGAGTGGGCGGATCGGAGCATGCCGGTGCTGCGGCAGATCCGGGAGCGGTTCGCCGCCGAGCGGCCGCTGGACGGGGTGAAGGTCGCGGCGTGCATGCACATCACGACCGAGACCGCCGGGCTCATCCGCACCCTCCAGGCGGGCGGTGCGAGCGTGGCGCTGGCGGCGTCCAATCCGCTGTCGACGCAGGACGACACCGCCGCGGCCCTCGTGGAGGAGTACGGGGCCGAGGTGTTCGCGCGCGCGGGCACCGACCGCGAGGGGTACTACGCGCACATCCACCAGGCACTGGAGACCGAACCCGACTTCGTCCTGGACGACGGGTGCGACCTGGTCAACACCCTGCACACCGACCGGACGGATCTGCTCGGCACCGTGAAGGCGGGGTGCGAGCAGACGACGACGGGCGTCATCCGGCTGCACCAGATGGCCCGCGAGGGCGCGTTGAGGTTCCCCGTCGTGGCGGTGAACGACACCGACACCAAGCACATGTTCGACAACCGGTACGGGACGGGCCAGTCGACGCTCGACGGGATCGTGCGCGCGACCAACACGCTGCTGGCCGGCAAGACCGTGGTCGTCGCGGGCTTCGGCTACTGCGGCCGCGGCCTCGCCGAGCGGGCGCGGGGCCTCGGGGCGCGCGTCGTCGTCACCGAGATCGATCCGGTGAAGGCGCTGGACGCGACCATGCAGGGGTTCGCCGTCCGGCCGATGGCCGAGGCGGCCGTGGAGGGCGACGTCTTCATCACGGTCACCGGGAACCGCGACGTCGTGAACGCCGGCCACCTCGCCGTGATGAAGGACGGGGCCATCCTCGCGAACTCCGGGCACTTCGACGTCGAGATCGACGTGCGGGCCCTCAGCGACATGGCCGTGGAGGTGCACCGCGGGGTCCGGCCGCAGACGGACGAGTACGTGCTGGCCGACGGGCGGCGCCTGGTGCTGCTCGCGGAGGGCCGTCTGGTCAATCTGGCCGCCGCGGAGGGGCATCCGGCGGCCGTGATGGACATGTCGTTCGCCGACCAGGCCCTCACGTGCGCGTGGCTCGCCACGTCCCACGCGTCGCTGTCCCCGGCCGTCCACGACGTACCGAAGGAGATCGACACGGAGGTCGCGCGGCTCAAGCTGGCCTCGATGTCGGTCTCCATCGACCTGCTGACCCCGGACCAGGAGGACTACCTGCACTCCTGGCGCATCGGGTCGTGACCCGTGCCCGCCGGGACGTACCTGCACCTCGACGGGGGGCTTGAGGAGCGCTTCCAGTGCGCGCCCGGGCCCGTCGGGTGGCGGTACGCCTCCACGCGCTCCGACGGCGTCCGCGTGGACCTCGTCGTGGACGCGCGCTGGCGCCAGATCCGCGTCGAGGTCGTCACGCCCGGCTGGTGGGTGCGCGGCGGCGTGACCGGCCGCGGGCTGGCCTGGGTGCGCGCGGCCGATGAGACGGGCGCCGAGCACAGCGAGCGGGCGTCGGGATTCCTTCACGAGTCGCCGGGTTTCCTGGTCGCGGTCGCCCGTTCCCTGGAGTTGGACGAGGGCGCGCAGACCGATGTCCGCCTCGTCCGGTTGAGCGGGGCGTCGCTGTCGGCGCTGACGGCGCCGTGGCGCTGGCGGCTGGTGGGGACGTCCTCTTACGAGACGGAGACCGAGCCGCTGCCCGTGTCGGAGTACGAGGTCACCGATCTGTCCACGGGCGAGGTCGAAGCGGTGCACCTTGCCGGGGACGTCGTGCTGGCCGCGCCCGGGATCGAGCTCACCGCCCTGGAATCCCCGCCTAACCTGCCCTGACCTGGCGTGCGGTATCTTCTCGTACTCGTCCGACAAGATCAGGTATGGGGGGTTGCGGCGTGTACGGGCAGGTTCCGGAGGGGCAGGGCCAGGGGCAGGGGCCGACGCAAGGGCAGGGGCCGGGCCGGCCGCCGATGCCGGGCCCGCCGATGGGCGGCCCGTTCCCGCCCGCGGGGCCGCCGGGGCCGCCGCCGGCGAAGCGCCCCTCGCCGATCGTGTGGGCGGCCGTGGCGGTCGCCGGCGTGGTCGTGCTGGCGGGCGTGGCCTTCCTGGCGCTCCACGGGACGGGCGCGCCGACCGGCCCGGTGAAGGCCGAGCAGTGCGTGGACACCGGGTTCGGACTGGACGACGGCAAGAGGATCCCGCCGAGCCTCCGGGTGAGCTGCGACGACGCCAAGGCGAAGGCCAAGGTGCTGAAGGTCGTCGGCAAGAAGGAGGCGTCGGCCTTCCAGTTCGGCTCGCGTGCCGAGCCCGACTGCCCGAGCGGCACGGACGGCTTCACGAACGTCCGCGAGAAGAAGGAAGAGAAGACCTACTACGAGGCCTGCGTGCGCAACCTCAAGGGCTCGCATCCCGGCGACCCGGGCGCGGGCGGGGCGTTCCTCGCGGCGGGCGACTGCGTGAGCAGCGGCTCCATCGGCTTCGGCAAGGAGCAGCCCTGCTCCAAGCCGGACTGGTACGGCAAGGTGATCGCGCGCGTCGGCGCGGAGGGCGCGTGCCCGGCGAAGACGCTGGAGACGATGAAGCTGCGGTCCTTCGGCGGCGGGAACGCGGCCGACCCGGTGCTGTGCCTGGGCGCGGGCGGCGGCGTGCTGTCCCCGGGCGACTGCATCAAGGATCCCTCGTTCAACATCGGTGACCTGGACAAGGCCCAGTGCGAGTCCAGCGACGCCATAGCGAAGGTCGTCGGCAGGGTGGCCACGACGAAGGAGTGCCCGGCCGAGGCCACCAGCTACATGACCAGCGAGGGCGCCTTCCGGCCGGTGCTGTGCCTGAAGAAGCTGCGCCCGACGCTGACCGAGAAGCTGCGCTCGCTTCCGGGCTAGGGCCTCACCGTGACGGTGTGGGACGGCGTGCCGGGGTCGGCCCACACCGACAGGACGTGGCGCGTCGCGTCCCAGGAGGTCCGCCACGTCCCGTCCGGGTCGGACGAGGTGACCTTCGGGGCGGACGGGAACCAGATCTCCGTGGGGCCCGACACGCCGGTCTTGTTCCGCCACGTCACGGTGAGCGTGCCCGATGCGTGGGCGATCTTCGTGAGGGTGCCGGCGACCGCGCGCGGGTAGGGCCGGGCGAGCAGCCTCGCGAAGAGGGTCGGCTTGCCTTCGCCGTCGGTGATTCCAGACGAGCCGGGGTCGTTCGACCAGTACGCCCAGCCGATGCCGAGTTCGTCGGCCATCGAGAGCCAGTCGCCGGTGAAGTCGGCGGCGCCTGGAGCGTCCTGGCCCATGCCGCCGACCTCGCCCAGCCACATCGGCGCGTTCATGCGCCGTGCGGCGGCGGGCATGTTCCGCTTCCAGAGCGTGAACTGCGCCTGGACGAGCATCTTCGCCACGCCGTCGTAGGAGCCGCCCAGGTCGACGCCACCCGGATAGAAGTGCGGCGCCAGAACGATCCGGGGGTCGCCGGGGCGCGGGTCCCGGACAGTGCCCAGGGAGGTTTCCGCGCCTTCGTTCGGGCCGAGCGCCTGCGGCTCGACGAACACCCAGTTGTCGCCGTCCACCCTGCGGATCGCATTGACGATGCCCTGGTAGAAGGGCGTCAGGATCGGGCCCTCGAAGAAGCCGAACTGGCGCGTCCCGCCGAAGGGCTCGTTCATCAGGTCGTAGCCCAGGACGGCCGGGACGCGTGAGAAGCGTCGCGCGACGTGCTGCCACATCGCGGTGTAGCGCCGCACCAGTTCCGGGTGCTTGCCGGTGTTGTTCCAGAAGTTGTCGTAGGCGCGAAGGATGCCGGGCTGGAGATACGTCAGCACCCATGGGTCCTGCGGCGTGCAGGGCAGCCCGTCGGTGAAGGTGGCCCAGGCGGGGGCGCCGTTACCGGAGCCCGCGCAAGCGGACGGCCCGTAGATGTCCTGGTGCATGTCGAGGACGACGTGCATGCCCTGGTCGCCGTACCAGGCGACACGTTCGGCGACGTCGTCCAGATAGGCGTCGTCGTAGCGACCGGGTTCCGGCTCCACGTTCTTCCACTGGACCAGGTACCGGACGGAGTTCGTGCCAAGCTCGCGAGCCTCCCGGACGACGTCCTCCCGCTTCACCCACGGCAGCCCGCCCGGCCCCTTGGCGCTGCCCGCGGTGTTGAGGCCGTGCAGGAGGAGCGTCCTGCCCTGGTCGTCGGTGATGGCGGGAAGCGGCGCCGTCTCCGCGCGCGCGGGCGCCGCGGCCAGCGCCGGCGGGGTCAGGGTGAGCGCCGCGAGGGCGACCCGGCCGAGGGCAGTACGGACGCGCATGCCGCCTCCTGAATCTGAAATTTCTTCGGATTCTAGGAGCCGGAGCCGCTATTGACAATCTTGTCAGTAGCCCGGATGCGGGCCCTGCGGCGGCGGCCCGCCGGGCCCCGCCGGATACGGCGCGGGCGGCCGGGGCGCGTTCAGCACGTTCTGGTACGGCCCGGCGCCGTAGTCGTTCGGCGGGAGGAACCGCGGCTGCCCCGGCTGGGGGGCGCTGAACGGCGGCGGCGCGGGAGGCCCCTGCCGCGGCGGGCCGTACGGCGCGGGCCCCGCCATCGCCATCGCCGGAACGGGCGCGGGCGCGGGCGCGGTGCCCCACGCGGGAAGCCCGAGCCGGCGCATCCGGCGCGCAAGGCGCTCGGCGAGCCGCAGCTCCTCGCGGTGGCGGCGCTCGGCGAGAACGGCCGACAGCAGGATCTCGGGCCGCACCCCCGGCGGCGGTGGCGGGCTCACCACCGCGACGACCTGCGAGGCGATCCGCTGCCCCAGCGAGTCGCGGACCTCCGGGAGCAGCTCCCAGAACCGCGACAGGTACTGCCGGGCCGTCATCGCCAGCTCGTCCGACAGCATGGACAGCTCCAGGTTCCGCGCCCACCAGGCGAGCTGCGGCGGCATCACCGCGACGGGCCCCAGCAGGGCCGACGCGGGCACCCGCTCCTGGATGACGATCGTCCCGGCGAACAGGTCGCCGAGCCGCTTGCCGCGCCGGTTGCAGAACGACGTGATCAGCGCGGGCGAGCCGTAGAAGACCCAGAACTCGACGAACCCGGCCAGCGCCCGTACCAGCGCCTGCCGGAACCGCACCGGCCCGCCGTCGTCGCCGACGACGCGGAGCCCGACGGCCATCTTGCCCAGCGTCCGCCCCCGCGACAGCGTCTCGAACGCGCAGGGATACCCGACGATCACCGCGACGACGCCGAGCAGTGTCAGCCCCACCGTCCAGGCGTCGTCGGCCACCAGCGACGTCATCGCCGTGACGTAGACGACGATGTTCAGCAGCACCAGCTGCAGGAGCAGGTCGAGAAGGACGGCGCAGGCACGGCTGGCCAGCCGCGCGACCCGGATGTCGAGCGCGACGGCCTCGCCGGTGACGAGATCGGCCATGTCCTGTCCTCCGATGCGGGCGGATTGCCCATTGTGCCGGTTCGGCGGGCCGAGGCGTTAGTCTCGCCGGGTGGACGTCGACGCCTACGTGGCCGCGCACAACGCCGAATGGCTGCGCCTCGAACGGCTCATCAACCGCGGCCGCAGGCTGACCGGCGCGGAAGCCGACGAACTGGTCGATCTCTACCAGCGCGCGGCGACGCACCTGTCGGTCGTCCGCTCCAGCTCGCCCGACCCGCAGCTCGTGGGACGGCTGTCGTCGCTCGTGGCGCGCGGCAGGGCCGCGGTGGGCGGCGCCCAGGCGCCTCTCTGGCGCGACGTCACCCGCTTCGCGACCGTGTCCTTCCCGGCGGCCGCGTACCGGATGCGGTGGTGGTGGCTCGGCGGCGCCGTCCTCGGCAACCTGCTGTCGCTCGCCCTGGCCATCTGGGTCGTGCACAGCCCCGACGTCCAGGCGACCATCGGGACGCCCGACGAGATCCGCGAACTCGTCGAGCACGACTTCGCCAACTACTACACCGAGCACTCCGCGGCCTCGTTCGCGTTCAAGGTGTGGGTCAACAACGCCTGGGTGTCGGCGACCGCGCTCATCTTCGGGATCCTCCTCGGCATCCCGACCGTGTACGTCCTGCTGCTGAACCAGGTCAACCTCGGAATCAGCGGCGGCCTGATGTTCGCCTACGGCAAGGGCGACGTGTTCTTCGGGCTGATCCTCCCGCACGGCCTGCTGGAGCTCACCGCCGTCTACCTCGCCTGCGCCGGCGGCCTCAAGCTCGGCTGGACGATCGTCGACCCGGGCCCGCGCCGCCGCGGCCAGGCCCTGGCCGAGGAGGGCCGCGCCGCCGTCAGCATCGCCCTCGGCCTCATCGCGGTGCTCCTCGTGTCCGGCCTCATCGAGGGCTTCGTGACCGGCTGGGTGCACATCACGTGGCTGCGCATCACCATCGGCGTCATCGCCGAGGCCGCCTTCCTCACCTACGTGATCGTCCTGGGCCGCCGCGCCGTCCGCCAAGGCGAAACCGGCGACACCGACCTCCACCCCGACCTCGTTCCCGTGTCCGGTTGACCGGACACAGGACGCTCTACAGCCTTCCTGCGGCTTTCAGGGCCAGGTAGGCGTCGGCCAGCGCCGGGGCTATCTCCGCGGGCGGGGCGTCCACCACCTCCACGCCGTGGCCTCTCAGCTCGGCGGTCAGGCGGCGGCGTTCGGCTCTCGCGCGTTCGGCGGCGGCGGCGTCGTAGACGGTCGCGAGGTCGCCGCGGCCCTCCGCCATCTCCGCCACCCGCGGGTCCGACACCGCGGCGATCATGACGAGGTGCCGGGCGGTGAGCTGCGGCAGCAGCGGCAGCAGGCCCTCCTCGATCGCGGCGGTGTTCAGCTCGGTGAGCAGCACCACGAGGCACCGCTGCCGGACGCGCGCCATCAGCGTGGACACCATCCCGGCGGCGTCGCATTCGAGCAGCTCGGGGTCCAGCGGCGCGAGGGCGTGCACCATCGCGGGCAGCAGGTCGGTGCGGGACGCGCCCTCGACCCGGGCGCGGACCCGGCGGTCGTAGGCGAGCAGGTCGACGCGGTCGCCGGCGCGGGACGCCAGGGCGCCGAGCAGCAGCGCAGCGTCCATCGAGCAGTCGAGCCGGGGGACGTCGCCGACGCGGCCCGCGGACGTGCGGCCGGTGTCGAGGACGAGGTAGATGCGGCGGTCGCGTTCGGGGCGCCAGGTCCGCACGACCACGTCGCCGCGCCGCGCCGTGGCGCGCCAGTCGATGGACCGGACGTCGTCGCCGTCCACGTACTCGCGCAGGGAGTCGAACTCGGTGCCCTGCCCGCGGATCAGCGCGACGTGCGCGCCCGTCAGCTCCCGCAGCCGGGCGAGCTTGGCGGGCAGGTGGCGGCGGGACGGGAACGCGGGCAGCGCCCGGACGGTCCAGGGCGCGGAACGCGAGAGCTGCCGCGCGGCCAGCCCGAGCGGCCCCACCGAGCGGACGGCGACCGTGACGGCCTTCCGGTCGCCGCGGCGGGTCGGCGTCAACGTCATCTCGACGCGGCGCCGCTCCCCGGCGGGCACGTCCACCTTCACCATGCGGGGCGTGGCGCCCGCGCTCGGCGGCCACACGTCCCGCAGCCGGGCCTTGAGGCGCCGCCGGCCGAGGTTCTCCACGATCAGCGACACCTGGGCCGTCTCGCCGAGGCGCACGTTGGTGTCGCCGTCGCGGTGGAAGCGCAGGGCCCGCACGTTCCCCGCCAGGGCCAGGTCGGCGGCCACGCCGAGCAGCAGGACGCCCCAGACCGCGAAGAGCGTCCACCAGCTCGGCGCGAACAGCGGGACGATCGCGCCGAGGAGGGCCAGCAGCCCGAGGCGCCCGGTCAGCGCCATCAGCGCGGGGCGGGGACGTGGGCGAGGATGCCCTCCAGCACGCCGTCGGCGGTCGCGCCCTCCAGTTCCGCCTCGGGACGCAGCTGGACGCGGTGCCGCAGCGTGGGCCTGGCCAGCGCCTTCACGTCGTCCGGCGTGACGTAGTCGCGGCCCGACAGCCACGCCCACGCGCGGGACGTCGCCAGCAGCGCCGTCGCACCGCGCGGCGACACGCCGAGCTGGAGGGACGGGGACTGCCGGGTCGCCCTGCACAGGTCCACGACGTAGGCGGCGACCTTGGGGTCCAGGTGCACGGTCCTCACGGCGGCCTGCCCGGCGGCCAGCTCGGCCGCTCCCGCGACGGGCTTCACCTCGGACAGGTCGCGGGGGTCGAACCCGGAGGCGTGCCGCTGGAGCATGGAGATCTCCTCGTCCCGCGTGGGGACGGGCACCGTCAGCTTGACCAGGAACCGGTCGAGCTGGGCCTCGGGCAGGGGATAGGTCCCCTCGTACTCGATCGGGTTCTGCGTCGCGCACACCACGAACGGGTCGGGCAGGGGGCGCGCGGTGCCCTCCACCGAGACCTGGCGCTCCTCCATGGCCTCCAGGAGGGAGGCCTGCGTCTTGGGAGGCGTCCGGTTGATCTCGTCGGCGAGCAGGAGGTTGGTGAAGACCGGTCCCTCGCGGAAGTCGAACTCCGCCGTCCGGTTGTCGTACACCAGCGAGCCGGTCACGTCGCCGGGCATCAGGTCGGGGGTGAACTGGACGCGCTTGAAGTCCAGGTCGAGGGCCCGCGACAGCGTCTTGATCAGCAGCGTCTTGGCCGTGCCGGGAACACCCTCCAGCAGCACGTGGCCGCGGCAGAGCAGTGCGATCACCAGCCCGGTCACCACGGAGTCCTGGCCGACGACCGTCTTGGCGACCTCACCGCGCAGGGCCGTGAGCGCCGCGCGGGCCGTCTCGGCCTGGCGCCGGGCGTCCTCGGGGATCGTGCCCGGCCCCGCGCCGCCGGGCACGTCGTCCTTCCCGAGCTCTACAGGGGGGTTCACGACTGGCGTACCTGCCTTTCCAGGTCGTCGAGGACGTCGGTGAGGGCGATCAGCCCGGCGTCGTCCAAGGGTTCGGGACCGTACAGGGCCGCTCCGACGTACGCCTCGTCGTACGTCGTGCGGCGGGCGACCGCCGTGACGATCTCCCGCGCGGCGGAGGGATCCTGCGCGCTGCTGCGGGGGAGTCCGAGGAGCGGGACGAGCCGTTCGCGGGCGCCGGAGCGCAGCGCGTCCGAGGCCCGGTCGCGGGCGCGGCCCGCGCGGTAGAGGCGGGCGAGGCCCTCGACGGTCTCGGCGGACCGGACGACGACGGGCAGCGCCTCCGCCACGACCGGGCCGAGGCGGCGGGCCCGCCACAGGGCCACCAGCAGCACCGCGACGAGCAGCTGGAGGCCGAGCAGCTTCACCCCGAACGGCAGCAGATCGCCGAGCGACCGCTGGCCCGCGCCGGAGCCCGCCTTCGGCAGGTCCGGGGCGAGCCAGACCGCCGAGGCGCCCGCCCCGGCCAGGTTCATGCCGAGGGCCGCGTTGCCCTCCTCGGTGAGCCGCCGGTTCGTCAGCGGGGCCGTCGAGCCGAGCACCGTCACGGTGTGCGTGCCGGTGCCGACCTGGACGAGCCTCGCGTCCCCGGAGCCGGTCCGGTAGCAGGCCGTGCCCGCGCCCGCGACCTCGTAGGTCTCCGACTCGTGGAAGTCGACCGCCCCCGCGAGCGACGCCACGGGCAGATTGCAGCCCGGCTCGGCGGTCTCCTCGAACGACGGGCCCCGCCTGCGCACCTGCGGGGCGAACGCCTCCAGCGCGAACGACGTCGGCCGGACGAGCAGCACGTCCGCCGGGACGCCGCTCAGCCGGGCGAGGTCCTCCTCGGTGAGCCGCTCCGTGCGGGTCACCACCAGGACCGCGCCGGGCCCGGCCGCGCCGATGGCGTCGCCGGTGCTCCGGGCCACCGTCACCGGCGTGCCGTGCCGGCGCAGGATCTCCGCGAGCGCCCGGCTGCCGTCCTGCTTCGGCGACTCCGGGTCGAGCGCCTCGGCCCCCGCGGAGGGGCGCAGCGCGGCCAGCGCCACCGCGATCACGATCATCGCCAGGACCGCCGCGACGACGCCGCGCGCCGACCGCCAGCGGCGCCCCGCGACCTGCCGGGCGGACGCCTCCGCTGCGGGGGCTCCCCCGCGCGGCGGGGACGCCGTCACCATCGCGGCCCCCCTTCGTCGCCGCTTCCGGCGAGGGTGAGGTCGTCGGTCTCCAGCGGCTTCGGCCGCGCCGCCCGCAGCCGCTCGTCCAGCTCCTTCATCCGCGCGTACCCCTCGGGGGTGCCGGGGCGGTCCCCGTACCAGACGTCGTCGAAGATCCGCACGCCCGCGGCCAGCTCGCCGGCGAGCTCCGGCACCGCCTCGCCCGCCTCGGCGGCCAGCTCGTCGGCGGTCCGGCCGGGCCGCGCCGACAGCACCGCCCGCTCTTCGAGATCGCGGGCGATGGCGCGCAGCCGCTCGCGGATCGCCTCGGCCCACTGCCCGGCCTCGGCGTGCCGCTCCGCCGCCTCCCGGTGGTCGAGCGCCGTGGACGGCGCGTCCTCCAGCAGCGGGTCCTTCCGGGAGCGGGGGTTCCGGCGTCCCCGCATCAGCCACACCACCAGCGCGACCGCGACCAGCACGATGGCGACGACGATGGCGACGGACGTCCACCCGCCGCCGCTGCCCTGCGACTCCGGGGCGGGCGCCTTCTGGAACAGATGGCCCAGCCACTCGGCGAAGTCGTCCCAGGCCCGCTCCAGCCAGGACGGCTTGTCGCGCTGGTAGACCTGCTTCTCCAGCTCGCGGCGGGCCATCTCGCGGGCCTCGTCGCGGCCGATCGGATCGAGAATCACGTGCCCGCCCCCGTCCACGGACGTCCCTGCGCCGGGCCGGCCGGCGCCGGACCCGTCCGCCACAGGCCGATGAACCCCTCGTCCTGCTCATCGGCGCCGTGCTCACCGGCCCCCTGCTCGGCCGCCGCTCCCCGCTCCCGGGCGGCGATGGCCGCGGCCGAACGCCCCCGGGTGCGCAGGTCCAGGTCGAAGCCTTCGCGGCGCATCCGCCGGTCCATGTAGAGCAGGGCGATCACACCCGCGTCGAACGGCATGACCACCGACCAGCTCACGATCCGGCCCACGGTGTCCACGGCGAGCGCGCCCATCGTCGCCCCGCTGCCGGAGGAGTCGCCGAAGAAGATCAGCTGTGCGAACAGGAACGGGATCCGCAAGGCGAAGAAGCCCATGAACACGGTCACGACCAGCGCCAGCAGGAGCGTCCCGCACGTCCGGAGCCAGCGCCCCTTGGAGAGCGTCGTCGCGCGGCGCAGCGCGCCCCCGACGGTCCGCCGCTCCAGGACGACCGCGGGGACCGCCTGCACGAACAGGATGTAGAGCCACACCATCAGCCCGGCGCCGACCGGGAAACCGAAGATCCCCGCGAGCACGGCGAACGCCGGGCGCGCCCCGGCGGCGATCAGCAGGAGGCACGGGGCGAGCGGCAGGACCAGCGCGCCCAGCGAGACGCCCATGACGGCCGACGCGGTGGCGACCAGCCGTCCGAGCCGCGGCCGGGCGTCCCGCCACGCCTGCCTCGGCGCGAGCGGCATACCGAGGAGCTCGCGCCCCAGGATCGGCGCCACCAGCCCCGCCAGCAGCAGGATCCCGAACGCCGACAGCACCAGCCCCAGCAGGGACAGGGTCAGCTGGGCGCCCAGCGACTCCATCAGCACGTCGGGGGTGACCTCGTCGCGGGCCTCGTCGCCGATGAAGAAGGAGGCGGCGACCGAGCTCGTCACCTGGATCACCGTGCTGACCGCCACCGACAGGCCCAGCGTGGCGCGCGGCCTGAGCCGGATCCCGGCGATCGCGCCGTCCAGCATCTCCGAGATGGACATGGGTCGGAACGGGACGCCCCGCGCCACCTCGGTGGCGCCGGCGTCGTCGTCCCAGCCGTCCGGTCCCGGCATCCCGTCTCCCTGCGCTCTCCGGCGGGTCGGCGGTGCGTCCGATCTGGCCCAATCTGGCCCGATCCGGACCGTTAAGCGGCCGCCGGTCAGGTCATCCTGTCACGGGTGCGGCGCACATCTTGCGCCGGTTCCGGGACTCGCGCCTACCATGGCGGGTCGCCCGGACGATCCGGGGGACCGCCGTACGGCGCAAACGCGGGTAACCTTGCACGCCAAGGCATAACTCTCCCTGGCGAGGTGGCGCCGGAGCGTCGCGCGCCCCACTCCACCGAACCCCGACCTGTGACGATGAGGGCCATGAGAGGACGTGTACTGGTCGTCGACGACGATCTCGCGCTCGCCGAGATGCTCGGCATCGTGCTGAGGGGCGAGGGCTTCGAGCCGTCGTTCGTCCACGACGGCGACAAGGCGCTCGAGGCGTTCCGGGAGACCCGGCCCGACCTCGTGCTGCTCGACCTGATGCTGCCGGGGGCCGACGGGATCGACGTGTGCCGGCAGATCCGCGCCGAGTCCGGCGTGCCGATCGTCATGCTGACCGCCAAGAGCGACACCGTGGACGTCGTCCTCGGCCTGGAGTCCGGCGCCGACGACTACATCGTCAAGCCGTTCAAGCCCAAGGAGCTGGTGGCGCGCGTGCGCGCCCGCCTGCGCCGCACCGACGAGCCGGCGCCCGAGACCCTGCAGATCGGCGACATCACCATCGACGTCGCCGGCCACTCGGTCAAGCGCGGCGACCGGCACATCCCGCTCACGCCGCTGGAGTTCGACCTGCTGGTCGCCCTCGCCCGCAAGCCCCGCCAGGTCTTCACCCGCGAGGTGCTCCTGGAGCAGGTCTGGGGCTACCGGCACGCCGCCGACACCCGGCTGGTGAACGTGCACGTCCAGCGGCTCCGCGCCAAGATCGAGAAGGACCCGGAACGGCCCGAGATCGTCGTCACCGTGCGCGGGGTCGGCTACAAGGCCGGCCCGGCCTGACGCCGTCCCGCCGCCGTGACACGCCCATGACCGACCCGCGCCCGTCCAGACCGCCGCGCCGCCTCGCGGACCTCCCATGAACGTCGACATGAGGAGGGCGAAGCGGTTCGTCCGGCGCGGGCTGGGCGCGGTCCGCCGCGTCCTGCAGGGCGCCGCCCGCGCCGGCTACCTGCGCTGGCGCCGGTCGATCCAGGTCCGCGTCGTCACGTCCACCCTGTTCATCTCGGCGATCGTGGTGGCGATCCTGGGCGCCTTCCTCATGCAGCAGGTGTCGTCCGCGCTGATGGACGGCAAGGTCAAGGCGGCCCGTCTCCAGCTGGACGACGGCCTGGCGCAGGTCCAGCGCGACCTGGGCAACTCCACGGGGGACGGCAGCAGGCTGAACTCGACGATCGACCGGCTCAAGGCCCGCAGCGGGCCCTCCGGGCTCTACGAGGTCTACATCCGCGACACCACCGAGCAGTACTTCGACGGCTACACCACCAACGAGCTGCGCCAGGAGAGCGTCCCCAAGCGGCTCCGCGAGGAGTTGAAGAACGCGCCCGCCGGGTCCCGCGCCTACACCTACGGCAAGCTCTCCTACGTCGGCGACCGCTCGGACGAGCGCGGCCTCATCGTCGGCGGCAAGACCGGCCAGTTCGAGCTGTACTACCTGTTCCCGCTGACGCAGGAGCAGCAGACCCTCACCAACGTCAGCCGCTCCCTCGCCGGAGTGGGCATCGTCCTGGTGCTGCTTCTGGCCGCGATCGCCTCGCTGGTCACCCGGCAGGTCGTCATCCCGGTGCGGCTCGCGGCCCAGGGCGCGCAGCGGCTCGCCGCCGGACGCCTCGAAGAGCGCATGCGGGTCCGCGGCGAGGACGACCTGGCCCGGCTCGCCCGCTCCTTCAACGACATGGCCGCCAACCTCCAGGAGAAGATCGGCGAGCTGGAGGACCTGTCGCAGGTGCAGCGCCAGTTCGTCTCGGACGTCTCCCACGAGCTGCGCACGCCCCTGACCACGATCAGGATCGCGGCCGACATGCTTTACGAGAACCGCGACGGCTTCTCCGACCCGTCCGTCGGGCGGTCCGCGGAGCTGCTGCAGAGCCAGCTGGAGCGGTTCGAGTCGCTCCTGGCCGACCTGCTGGAGATCAGCCGCCACGACGCCGGCGCCGCGACGCTCGACGCCGAGTCCCTCGACATGCGCGACCTCGTGCTGCGCGTCGTCGGCGACATCCAGGGCCTCGCCGAGCGCAAGGGCAGCAAGGTCATCCTGCAGCTGCCGGGCGAGCCCTGCATGGCCGAGGTCGACCGCCGCCGCGTCGAGCGCATCCTGCGCAACCTGCTCGTCAACGCCGTCGAGCACGGCGACGGCGAGGACATCGTCGTCTCCGTGGGCGCCGACCGCGACGCCGTCGCCGTCGCCGTCCGCGACCACGGGGTCGGGTTGAAACCGGGGGAGGGGCAGATGGTCTTCGACCGCTTCTGGCGCGCCGACCCGGCCCGCGCCCGCACCACCGGCGGCACCGGGCTCGGCCTCTCGATCTCCCGGGAGGACGCGCAGCTGCACGGCGGCTGGCTCCAGGCGTGGGGAGAGCCCGGCGCGGGCTCCCAGTTCCGCCTCTCGCTGCCGCGCGTGGCCGGGGCCGAGCTGCGGGGCTCGCCGCTGCCGCTCGTCCCTCCGGGGGCCGGTGACGCCCGCCCGCTGTTCGCGGAGCTGGAGGCCGGCGAATGAGCCCCTGCGCCGGAACCCGGCGGCTCACGTGCCTGCTCGCCGTCGCCGTGCTGGTCCTCGGCGGCGCCGGCTGCGCGAACGTCCCGAGCGGCGGCCAGGTCGTCTCCGGCAAGCCCGCCGAGCGCGCCGAGCGCGTCGACGACCCCTACGTCCGGCTGATCCCGGTGAAGCCGCGCCCCGAGTGGGGCCCCGCCCAGATCGTCTCCGGCTTCCTCGCCGCGTCCGCGAGCTTCGACGACGGCCACAAGGTCGCCAAGCAGTACCTGTCCGGCCAGACGTCCTGGAACCCCGGACTGCGGCCCTTCGTGACCGTGCTGGCGAGCCGCATCACCGACCCGCACGTGATCAAGTCGTCCGGGAACCAGGCGACCGTCCGCGTCACCGGCGAGGAACTCGGCACGATCACCGCCGACGGCCAGTACACCGCCTCCCCGAAGGCGCTCGACGCCACGTTCCAGCTCACCAGGACGCCGCAGGGCGTCTGGCGCATCGCCGGCCTGCCCGGCGACGACAAGGCCGGCCTGCTGCTCACCAAGGACGACGTCGAGCGCGCCATGCGCACCGTCAACCTGTACTTCTTCGCGCCCGACCGGCGCACCCTCGTCCCGAACGGCGTCTTCCTGCCGGTCGTGAACCGGCAGACGCTGCCCACCCAGCTCGTCCAGGCCCTGCTGACCGGCCCGACCTCCTGGCTGAACGGCGCGGTCGACACCGCCTTCCCGGAGGGCACCCGCCTCCGCCGCAGCGTGCAGATCGACAAGGACGTCGCGACCGTCGACCTCACGGGCCAGGCCCGCGGCGGCGACGTCGAGCGGATGTCGGCGCAGCTCTCGTGGACGATGCGGCAGCTCTCTGAGATCAAGTCGTGGCGGCTGTCGATCGAGGGCCGGACCGTCGCACCCGACGGCACGGGCGCCACGCAGCCCGTGAACGGGTGGGAGGGCAACTCGCCCGACGGCCAGGTGCCCAGCGAGGGAGTCCAGCAGAGCGCCTACGTCGTCGGCCCCTCCGGCTTCCTCGGCACCCTGGAGAGCGACCGCGCCCAGCCAGTGGTGACCGGCGCCGCCGGCCGCCTCACCCGTCCCGCCGTCGCCCCCGACCACCAGGAGTTCGCCGGCCTGAGCGCCGACGAGAGCCAGGTCCTGGTCGCCGCCCCCGTCACCGGCCAGCCCGCGCCCCGCGTCCTGCTGACCGCGCGCCCCGGGGCCCGGTTCACCGCGCCGACCTGGAGCCACGACGGCACCCTGTGGGTCGTGGAGACGAAGAAGAACGAGTCCTCGCTCTGGGTGCGCCGGCGCGGCAGACCGCCCGTCCGCGCCGCCCACTGGGGCCTGGGCGGCCGCGAGGTCCTCGCCTTCCGCGTGGCCCGCGACGGCGTCCGCGCCGCCGTGATCGCCCGCGTGGACGGGCGCCCCCAGGTCCAGGTGGGGCGCATAGTCCAGTCCTCCGGGGGTGCCCTGGACGTCGGCTCGTTCCTGCCCGTGAGCTCCGAGCTCCAGGACGCCGTCGACCTCGCCTGGCGCGACTACGGCACCCTCGCCGTCCTGGGCCGCGCCAAGCGCGACTCGCAGACCCTCCCGTTCCTGATGCCGATCAGCGGCAGCGCCATCACGTCCCTGGGCGTCGGCTCCCTGGGCGAACCCCGCACGATCGCCGCCGCCCCCGGCGCCCCGATCCTCATCGGAACCCGCTCGTCCGGCAAGGACCAGGTCTGCCGCCAGCGCTCCCCGAGCAACTCCTACAGCCCCTGGATCTGCCCCACACCTGCCAAGGACCCCTCCTACCCAGGCTGACCCCAGGCCCCACCAAAGCGGCATCCCCACCCCGCCGACCCCTGGAAGAGACTGCCCACCCTCTCAGCCCGGCCGACCGCCTCGACCCGGGCGGTACCGCGCCACGAGGCGCGAATCGCCCGGCTGAGCGCCTGGACGAGACGGCCGAGGGCTTACCGTCTCTCACACCCAGGGCCCGGTTTGGGGGCAGGGGCGACACGCCGAAGGGAGGGGCGGTGTGTTGATCGTTTGGCGGCGTTCGTTGTCACTGAGAGTTATCCACAGTTCGGGGAGTGCGGGGTGGCGGACGGGCGGGCCCGGCATCGTCGAGGGCATGAGTGCTCTCGCTGATCTGATCGACCTGCTGCTTCCGCAACGCTGTGCCGGGTGCGGGCATCAGCCCGGGTTGCTGTGCGACGCGTGCGCGCGTCCGCTGCGGGCGGAGGCGCGTCCGGCGGGGCAGGCGCCCGCCGGGGTGCCCCCTCCGTGGACCGTGGCGGCCTATGAGGGGCCGCTCCGCACGATCCTGGCCTCCTACAAGGAGCGCGGCCGCGCGGCGCTCGCCGTCCCTCTCGGGGAGGCTCTGGCGACGGCCGTCCATGCGGCCCTGCCGTCCGGACCCGGGCCGCCGG
Source organism: Actinomadura verrucosospora (assembly GCF_039540335.1). Lineage (NCBI taxonomy): Bacteria > Bacillati > Actinomycetota > Actinomycetes > Streptosporangiales > Thermomonosporaceae > Actinomadura > Actinomadura verrucosospora. Next base: position 88,529 of record NZ_BAABEV010000014.1, read on the forward strand.
TGGTGGTGTGGGTGCCGTCGGGGCGCAGAGCCGTGCGGCGGCGCGGCCATGACCCCCTGCGGGGGGCGGTGGACGTAGCGGTGCGGCGGCTGCGCGCGAGCGGTGTCCCCGTGACCGCGCTCGGCGCCCTGCGGCAGCGGGGGCGTGTCGCCGACCAGGCCGGGCTCTCGGCCAGGGAGCGGGCCGCCAACCTCGCGGGAGCCATCGAGGTGCGCGCCGAGGTCGCCGGGCGCCGCGTCGTCCTGGTGGACGACGTGGTCACGACGGGCGCGTCCCTGGCCGAGGCCGCGCGAGCCCTGCGGGAGGCCGGCGCCGACGTGACCGGAGCGGCCACCATCGCGGCGACGCCCCGGCACCGGCTCTGGTGACGCGGTGTAGTGGGAGTTGTCGGACCTGTGTGGTGTAGGGGGACAGTGTGAAGTTAATCGAGTCACATGTGGACATGGGGCGGCAGAGATTTCGGAAACTTACCGAGGGGCCAGTCCCGGCTGACCTGGGCGGGCGTCAGGCCCGTGAACGGCGCGCACACAAGGGTTTCGCGTCCGTGACGGGGTCCCGGAGAGGCGGGTGAAGACCCCGCTGAGGCAGTCAACGATGACGGTCAGTGAGTTTTTCCTCGCCGCACCCCCCTGACATTCGTGGCGTAAGGGGTTAGCGTTCCTGACATGGCACCCGCCCGGGTCCGTGGTTGCGTTGGATCGCAGTGCCCGTCAGGGGCATGGCAGACGATCCGGCTAGCCGATGCCAGGCGCAGGCGAAACGGCCCACGTAAGGCGACTTCTCGTCGACCGATCACGGTGCGCCTTAGAGGTAAGTCCTGCCCCGTCGTGGGATCCGACATCCCCCGTAACGGGAGAAGGGCAGTAGTGGCGAAAGCGCCGCGAGCCCCTCAGCAGGCGGATGTGGGGACGAAGACCAGGTCGGCCGGGCGGGTGCGACCCACCGTCCTGTGGTACCCGTCCGGGGCTGTCAGGGGTCCCGGAACGGGCATGAATCGCAACCGGGAGAAGGGGGGTCCCACGTGAACATCACCGTGAGGGGCCGGCACACCGACGTCAACGACAGGTTCCGTCGGCACGTCGACAGCAAACTCGCCAAGATCGAGCGGCTCGACCAGAAGGTCATCCGCGTGGACGTGGAGGTCTCAGAGGAACGCAACCCGCGCCTTGCCGACCAGCGCGAGCGAGTGGAGCTCACGATCCGCTCCCGCGGCCCGGTGATCCGGGCCGAGGCCGCCGCCGACGACCGCTACGGAGCCCTCGACCTGGCGCTGGACAAGCTGGAGTCGCGGCTCCGCCGCGACTCGGAGCGGCGCAAGGGCCACGGCGCGAAGAACCACGGCGGCAAGGGCCGCGCCAAGCTCGCCACGATGGAGACGCTCCCCGAGGCGCTCCCCGCCGTGGCGCCCGAGCCCGCCGCGCCGGCCGCACCGCCCGTGGAAGCCGAGGCGGAGGGCGAGACCGTGGCGGTCTCGCAAGAGGAGAACCTCGTCCCCATCCCCATGGACGGCGACGGCCCCCTGGTCGTCCGCGAGAAGTTCCACCAGGCCGAGCCGATGGGCATCGAGCAGGCCCTTTTCGAGATGGAACTCGTCGGCCACGACTTCTTCCTGTACCGCGACAAGTCCACGGGGCACCCCTCGGTCGTCTACCGGAGGCGAGGCTGGGACTACGGAGTCATCAGGCTCGTCGAAGAGTGATGCGGCACTCGCGTCACGTCACCGCCCGAACCATGTCATGATCTGAAAAGGCGCATCAGCCGATCCGCGACGCGGCGCGTCCCGGGAACCTCCCGGGGCGCGCGGCGGTTGACCGGGAGACACCCCGGTCCGAAATCCCCCGGGTTCGTCCCCGGACCCCGTAGGTTCCCGAGGACGACCCGTCGGAGAACGACCCTCCGGCAGTTCCATATCGCTGAATAGTGAAGGGGGGAAGCGGCGTCTCCTCCACGCCGCGACTCTGGTGAGCGAGAATCCCGAGCCTCGCGACGCCGCGGCGGTACCCCGTCAGGCAGGCGCCGGCACCGCCCCCGCCGGCCGGGAGGCGGCAGCGCCGTCCGGATCGGCAGACCCCATCCGCGTGCTCATCGTCGACGACCACGCGCTCTTCCGCCGCGGCCTGGAGATGGTCCTCCAGGGCGAGGACGACATCGAGGTCATCGGCGAGGGCGGCGACGGCCAGCAGGCCGTGGAGATGGCCGGCGACCTGCTGCCCGACGTCGTCCTCATGGACATCCGGATGCCGCGCCGCAGCGGCATCGAGGCCTGCACCGCGATCAAGGAGGCCGCGCCCAGCGCGAAGATCGTCATGCTGACCATCAGCGACGAGGAGGAGGACCTCTTCGAGGCGATCAAGGCCGGCGCCAGCGGTTACCTGCTCAAGGAGATCTCGATCGACGAGGTCCCGCAGGCCGTCCGCGCCGTGCACGGCGGCCAGTCGCTGATCAGCCCGTCGATGGCGTCCAAGCTCATCACCGAGTTCGCCTCGCTGGCCAAGCGCAGCGAGGAGCGCACCCAGCAGGTCCCCGCGCCCCGCCTCACCGAGCGCGAGATGGAGGTGCTGCGGCTCGTCGCGCGCGGCCTGGGCAACCGCGAGATCGCGCGGGAGCTGTTCATCTCCGAGAACACGGTGAAGAACCACGTGCGCAACATCCTGGAGAAGCTCCAGCTCCACTCCCGCATGGAGGCCGTCGTCTACGCCGTCCGCGAGAAACTCCTGGAGATCACCTGACCCCTGGGGCGACCGGCAACCCGGGTTTGTCGGTGTTGTGTCGTAGCATCGCCGCCGTGGTGGAACTCAGCGCGGACGAGGCACGACGGCTCCAGTTGCGCGCCCAGGGCTTCCTGGGGGCGCGTCCGAAGGGGGGCGTGCCAGCGATGCTGGAACGGCTCGGCGCCGTCCAGCTCGACACGATCTCGGTGCTGGCACGGTCCCACGAGCTGGTGCCCTACGCACGCCTCGGCCCGGTCGGGCGCGACAAGATCGAGGCCGCCTACTGGGGCGGGCAGGCCGTCAGCTCCCGCCGCTCCGCGAAGCCCGGCTCCGCCACCGGCGGGACGTTCGAGTACTGGGCGCACGCCGCCTCCATCCTGCCCATGGCCGACTGGCCGCTGTTCGCGTTCCGGCGCCGCGCGTACCTGCGCCGCGGCTGGCGCTGGCACAAGGTCCCCGAAGGCGTCTGCGAGGAGATCCGCGCCCGGCTCGGCGCGGACGGCCCCCTCACCACCAAGGAGCTCGGCGGCGCCAAGGCGAGCGCCGACTGGTGGGACTGGAGCGACCACAAGATCGGCATCGAGTGGCTGCTGGACATCGGCGAGGTCGTCTGCGTCGAGCGGGTCGGCTGGCGCCGCGTGTACGACCTCGCCGAACGGGCCGTCCCCACCGCCCTCCTCGCGCAGGACCCCGACGACGACACCTGCCTGACCGCCCTCGTCGCCCGCGCGGGACGGGCCCTCGGCGTCGCCACCCGCGGCGACCTGGCCGACTACTACCGGATCAAGCAGGACCAGGTCGACCGCGTGGTCGAGGCGGCCGGACTCGTCCCTGTCGAGGTCGCCGGATGGACCCAGCGCGCCTGGGCCGACCCCGCCGCGCTGGCCTCACCGCCCAAGGGCAGGCACGCCACCGCGCTGCTCTCGCCCTTCGACTCCCTCGTCTGGGACCGCGCCCGCGCCTCGCGCGTCTTCGGCTTCGACCACCGCCTGGAGGCGTACGTCCCGAAGGCCAAGCGCGTCCACGGCTACTTCGCGATGCCGCTCCTGGCCGGCGGGCGCCTCATCGGGCGCGTCGACCCCGCGAGAGAGGGCCGCACGCTCATCGCCCGCCAGGTGTCCATGGAACCGTGGGCGACCCGCACCGCCGCCCGAACGGAATCGTCGACGACGGCCCTCGCCACAGCCCTGTGGCGCGCCGCGTCCTGGGTCGGCTGCGACGACGTTCGCGTAGAGCGCACCACCCTGCCCCCCACCCTCCTCAAAACCGCCCTGACCGAGACAGCCCCCTCCTGAGCGGCCCCCCTGAGCCCGCTCAATCCCTGCTCAGAGCCCCTCCACGAGAACAGCGGCACACCTGCAAAGAGAAGCCGCCCAAGCACCCACAGCCATCTCCCGAGCACCCCGTGGGGCGGCTTATCACTCCTCAGTGGCGCCCCAGGAGGACGGCGGCACGCGGAGACGGGAAGCCGCCCAAACGCCCGCAGCCACCTCCTGAGTAGCCCGTGGAGCGGCTTATCGCTGCTCAAGGGCACTCCGCGAGGACAGCGGCACGCCGGAAAGGGAAGTCGTCGAGGCGTCCGCAGTCGTCGTCTGAGCCCTGCCCCTGGGGTGTCCGTCTCCGCCGGGCGGGTGGGAGTGCGGCGAAAGCGACGGAAATCCGGAGAGTCGCCTTAACCCTCAGAGCCGCCTTGCGGTCAAAGTGGCTCGGGGCCCTGCTCGGGGACGAGGGCCGGGCCGTGCGTTGGGGACCCTGGTGGCCGCCTTGACTTCGTGGTCGTCTTCCGAGCCCTGCCGCCTCTGTTTGTCACCTTCTGCTCAAGGTGGGGAGGGAAGCAGGAAGCCGCCCGCCGGGTTGTGGTCGGGGGCGGCTTTCGGGGTCTGGGGCCGGGGGAGGTCAGCCGTGGGGGGCCTGCTGGGTGTCGGTGGCCACGGGGGTGTCCAGGACCTCGCCGGACTTGCCGCCGCGCCGCTTGTCGGAGTGGGATCCGAACAGCGAATAGTCGACGATCTCGGGGATGACGCGGGGCGCGTCCACGACGACGTCGGAGAACAGGTGGACGACCCAGCTGACGAGCATGCCGAGCACGACGATGCCTGCGCCGGCCCAGAACATGACCCACAGGGGGCCCAGGCAGAGGCCGACGCCGCCTACCACGAAACCGGCGAAGATGACGGCGACGGCGATCCACGAACTCGGCCTGCCGGCGTGCGAACCGTGCGACTCTTCAGACATAGCGGCTCCCTCCTGAGGTGTGAGACATCTTCTCCGGGGCCCCGAAAGTCAAACGGGGTGCTCTGTGGATTGCGCTCCGGAGTGACCTAGACCATTCTGGGTCTCGCCTACGATGGGCATCGTACGTGTGGTGTGCGCGCCGCCTGGAGCGGTGACCCACGATCTGCAAGGAGCCTTCGAGAGTGCCGCCAGTCATCGACAAGATCCTTCGTGCGGGCGAGGGAAAAACTCTGCGCAAGCTCAAGAAGCTCGCGGATCAGGTCAACTCGATCGAGGAGGACTTCCTCGAGATGAGCGACGCCGAGTTGCGCGAGCTGACCGACAAGTACCGGGAGCGCCTCGCCGACGGCGAGTCCCTGGACGAGCTGCTGCCCGAGGCGTTCGCGACCGCACGCGAAGCCGCCAAGCGCGTGCTCGGCCAGCGCCACTACGACGTCCAGGTGATGGGCGGCGCGGCGCTGCACCTCGGCAACATCGCCGAGATGAAGACGGGTGAGGGCAAGACCCTGACCTGTGTGCTCCCCGCCTACCTGAACGCCCTGTCGGGCGAGGGCGTCCACGTGGTCACGGTGAACGACTACCTGGCCAAGCGCGACGCCGAGTGGATGGGCCGCATCCACCAGTTCCTCGGCCTCGAGGTCGGCGTCATCCTCCCGCAGATGACCCCGGACGAGCGCCGGGCGGCCTACAACGCCGACATCACCTACGGGACGAACAACGAGTTCGGGTTCGACTACCTGCGCGACAACATGGCGTGGAGCCTGGAGGAGTGCGTCCAGCGCGGCCACAACTTCGCGATCGTGGACGAGGTCGACTCGATCCTCATCGACGAGGCCCGCACCCCGCTGATCATCTCCGGTCCGGCCGAGCAGAACTCCAAGTGGTACTCGGAGTTCGCCAAGATCGTCCCGCGGCTGAAGCGCGCCGAGCTGGTCAGCACGGCCGGGCAGGTCGACGAGTACGGGCCCGGCGACTACGAGGTGAACGAGAAGAAGCGGACGGTCGGCGTCACCGAGGCCGGCGTGGAGAAGGTCGAGGACTGGCTCGGCATCGACAACCTCTACGACTCGGTCAACACGCCGCTGGTGAGCTTCCTCAACAACGCCCTGAAGGCCAAGGAGCTCTACAAGCGCGACAAGGACTACGTCGTCATGAACGGCGAGGTCCTGATCGTGGACGAGTTCACCGGCCGCATCCTCCACGGCCGCCGCTACAACGAGGGCATGCACCAGGCCATCGAGGCCAAGGAGGGCGTGGCGATCAAGGACGAGAACCAGACGCTCGCCACGATCACCCTGCAGAACTACTTCCGCCTCTACAACAAGCTGTCCGGCATGACCGGCACCGCCGACACCGAGGCGGCGGAGTTCAACAAGACCTACAAGATCGGCGTGGTGCCGATCCCGACGAACAAGCCGATGATCCGCCAGGACGTCGCGGACGTCGTCTACAAGACCGAGCAGGCCAAGTTCGAGGCCGTGGTCGACGACATCGCCGAGCGGCACGAGAAGGGCCAGCCGGTCCTGGTCGGCACGACGTCGGTGGAGAAGTCCGAGCGGCTGAGCAAGATGCTCAAGCGGCGCGGCATCCCGCACGCGGTGCTGAACGCCAAGCACCACGAGCAGGAGTCGGCGATCGTCGCGGAGGCGGGCCGCAAGGGCGGCGTCACCGTCGCGACGAACATGGCGGGCCGCGGCACCGACATCATGCTCGGCGGCAACCCCGACTTCCGCGCCGACCTGGCGCTGCACCAGCGCGGGCTGTCGCCGCTGGAGACGCCCGAGGAGTACGAGGCCGCCTGGCCCGAGGCGCTGGAGAAGGCCAAGGAGGACGTCAAGGGCGAGCACGAGGAGGTCGTCGACGTCGGCGGCCTGTACGTCCTGGCGACCGAGCGGCACGAGTCGCGGCGCATCGACAACCAGCTGCGCGGGCGCTCCGGCCGGCAGGGAGACCCGGGCGAGTCCCGGTTCTACCTCTCGCTGGAGGACGACCTGATGCGGCTGTTCAACTCGGCCCGCGTCGAGTCGATCATGACCCGGCTGAACATCCCGGACGACGTGCCGATCGAGTCCAAGATCGTCTCCAACGCGATCAAGTCGGCGCAGAGCCAGGTCGAGCAGCAGAACTTCGAGATGCGCAAGAACGTCTTGAAGTACGACGAGGTGCTGAACCGGCAGCGCAAGGTCATCTACGCCGAGCGCCGCAAGGTGCTGGAGGGCGAGGACCTGCACGACCAGGTCCGCCGGATGATCGACGAGGTCGTCGCCGGCTACGTCGCGGGCGCCACCGGCGAGGGCTTCGCCGAGGAGTGGGACCTCGACAAGCTGTGGAAGGCGTTCAAGCAGCTCTACCCGATCTCGCTGACGGTGGACGAGCTGGTCGAGGACATCGGCGGCGACATCTCCGGCCTGGACGCCGAGACCCTCGCCGAGAAGATCCGCGAGGACGCCCTGGCGGCCTACGACAAGCGCGAGGAGGAGCTCGGCGCGGAGGTCATGCGCGAGCTGGAGCGCCGCGTCGTGCTGTCGGTGCTGGACCGCAAGTGGCGCGAGCACCTCTACGAGATGGACTACCTCCAGGAGGGCATCGGCCTGCGGGCCATGGCGCAGCGCGACCCGCTGGTGGAGTACCAGCGCGAGGGCTACGACATGTTCAACGCGATGCTCGACGGCATCAAGGAGGAGTCGGTCGGCTACCTCTTCAACCTCGAGGTCGAGGTTGAGGAGCAGCCGGAGACCCCGGTCGTGGGCGCCGAGCCGGTGGCGGTCGCCGAGTCCGCCCCCGCGGTGGACATGGAGAAGGCCGAGGAGGCCGACGTCGAGGAGGCCGAGGAGGCCGTCTCGATCAAGGCGAAGGGCCTCGACCAGCCCAAGCGCCCGAAGAAGCTGGAGTACTCGGCCCCGACCGTCGATGGCGAGGGCGGCGTCGAGCACCATAGCGAGGAGACCGCGGACGAGTACGCGGGCGTCAACCGCAACGACCCGTGCCCCTGCGGTTCCGGCAAGAAGTTCAAGCGCTGCCACGGCGACCCGCGCAGCAAGGCCAAGTAGGGCGCCGGCGAGCACGAGCAGGACGCGCGGAAGCGGCCTCCCGAAGCCTCGGGAGGCCGCTTCCGCATGTCAGGGCCGCTTCGCGCGTTTCAGGGCCCTCCACGCGTCCCAGGCCGCGTCACGGCCGTCAGGGCGCGGTCGTCTCCAGCGCCGTGCAGCGCCACCGGCCCCGCGCGTGCTCCAGCCGCAGCGCCAGCGCGTGGACGCGTCCCGCCACGACGACCAGGGCGACCGCCTCGGCGACGTCGGGCGCCGGCCGCTGCGAGCGCGTCGACAGGACCTTCGGCGGGACGATCCGCCCGCGGCGCGTCCCCGGGCCGAGCTGGGCGGCGATCTCCCGGCAGACCGCCGGGACGGCCACGAGCGACAGCTGGTGCGGCGGCCGCGTCCCCGCCAGGACCTCCACGGCGAGCCGCACGGCCGCCTCCGCGACGGCCTGGACCTCCGCGTCCTCCCCGGCCGCCGGACGGACCAGCCGCAGCCCCGGGCCCCGCGGCGCGGGCCCCGCCGCGGGGCGCAGCGCCAACGCTCCGTGCACGGCGGGGGACGGGCGATATCTGACGAACCGAACCGCCCCGCTTCTGACCGGACGCACCATGAAACCTCCTGAATCGCTTTTTGAAACAGGAGTCACGAAGCTTGTGGAAAATACGTCCTGACCGCTTACGGCCGCTCCCGTAACGGGAATGGGAAAGGCGGCGGGACGCGAAGCGCGTCCCGCCGCCTTCGGGAGCGAGTCCCGGGGTGCGGGGGCCCGGGACTCGGGGGGAGGGCTCAGCCCGCCGCGGAGTCCTGCGGCTCGGCGGTGCCCTTGCGGTTCCTCTTCTTCTTCCCGCCCGCGAGCTCGGGGTCGGCGCCCGCGTCGACGGCCGTCGACTCCTCGTCCTCGGGTTCGCGGCCCGGGGTCGCGAAGTTGAACTTCGTGATCAGGAACTTGAAGATGAAGTAGTACAGGAAGAAGTACAGGACGCCCATGCCGAGGATGAGCCACAGGCCCTTGGTGTTGTCCTTCGAGGCGTTCAGCAGCAGGTCGATGCCGCCCGCGGAGAAGCCGAAGCCGAGCTGGGCTCCGGCCGCCTCCAGGACCGCCATCGAGATGCCGGTGAGGACGACGTGCACCCCGTACAGGACGGGCGCGACGAACATGAACGCGAACTCGATCGGCTCGGTGACGCCGGTGACGAACGCGGTGAGCGCGGCGGAGATCATGATGCCGCCGACCGCGGGGCGGCGGTGCGGGGGAGCGGCGCGCCAGATGGCGAGGGCCGCGCCGGGCAGGCCGAACATCAGGACGGGGAAGAACCCGGCGAGGAAGCCGCCCGCGTGCGGGTCGCCGGCCAGGTACCGGTTGATCTCGCCGTGCACGGTGCCGTCCGGGCCGTTGTAGGAGCCGAACACGAACCAGATCAGCGAGTTCGGGATGTGGTGCAGGCCGAACGGCAGCAGCAGGCGGTTGATGACGCCGTAGATGCCGGCGCCGGCGGCGCCCGCGCCGGTGATCCAGTTGCCGAAGTCGGTCAGCCAGCTGCCGAACACCGGCCAGATGAAGCCGACCAGGACGCCGAGCACCAGGGCGGCGACCGCCGTGATGATCGGGACGAACCGGCGGCCGCCGAAGAACGCCAGGTAGGTGGGCAGCTTCACCCGGTAGAAGCGCTGGTAGAGCAGCGCGGCGACGACGCCGATGAGGATGCCGCCGAGCACGTCGGTGGGGTTCTTGGCCCCGAAGTCGATGACCTCCTTGGGCGCCCCGTCCACCACCTTGGTGATCAGCACGTTGCCCTTGAGCTCGTCGCTGTGCGAGAACATGATCTTGGATACCTGGTCGAACACCAGGTATCCGACCACGGCGGCGAGCGCGGTGGACCCGTCGGACTTGCGGGCGAACCCGATCGCCACGCCGACCGCGAACAGCAGCGGCAGGTAGCTGAACAGGGCCTGGCCCGCGCCGCCGACGACCTCGGCGACGCGGTCCCAGCCGAGGCCGTCCGCGCCGAGCATGTCGGGCTGGCCGAACCGGAGCAGCAGCGCGGCGGCGGGCAGCACGGCGATCGGCAGCATCAGGCTGCGGCCGATGCGCTGCAGCACCGCGAGGGCGCTCGACCCTCGGCGCGGCGCGGAGTCCACTGTTGTCGCAGTCATCGCGAGGTTCCTCCTCAGGGGTTTCAGGAGTGCGGCGGGGGATTTCCGAGCGCCGTGTGGATCTGGTAGCGGTCCGCCCTGTAGGTCGACACGCCCAGCTCGGCGCACACTCCTCCGGTGTAGGAGCGCCGTTGCAGGAGCAGCACGGCACTGCCCCGGGCGATCTGCAGGTGCCTGGCGTCGGCGGCGTCGGCCAGGCTGGCGTCGATGGTCTGGTCGCCCGCGTCGAAGACGAGCCCGTAGACCGCTTCGAGGACGCCGTAGAGGGAGCGGTCCGCGAGCCTGCGATCGAGCAGGTCGGGCGCGAGCGAGGCCAGGATATGCGCGCGTTCGAGTGCCATGGGTTCCCCGTCGGCGGTGCGCAGCCGCTCGATGACGTGGATCTGCGTGCCCGGCTCGACGTCGAAGATCCTGGCGAGCCGCGCGTCGGCCGGGACCGTGCGCCGGTCCAGGTCGACGGCCCCGGGCCGCAGCCCCCGGGCCAGCATGTCCTCGGTGAACGAGACGAGCCGCAGCGGCATCTCGATCTTGGGCCGGGCGACGAAGGTGCCCTTGCCGGGGACGCGGTAGAGCCGCCCCTCGGACACCAGCTGGTCGACGCCCTGCCGGACGGTCATGCGGGACAGCCGGTACCGGACGCACAGCTCGCGCTCCGAGGGGATCGGGGCGTCGACGGGCAGTTCCGCGCTCTCGATGAGGTCGAGCAGGATCGCGCGGAGCTGGAAGTACTTCGGTACCGGACTGTGCGGGTCGATGGTCGTCACGGGGGTTTCCTCGATGGCCGGTGGCCGGATCGATGGGATTCGCCGGGTTTCGACGGATGGGTGGGCTGGTCGGTCGTTCGACGGTATTCGATTTGGTTCGTACTGGTCTAGGCCGGACTAGACCACAGCTCCGAAAGACATGTCAATGCACGAATCCGTAACGGCTCGATCACGCGCCGGCGACGTCAAGATCGACAAAACCGCAGGTCAGGTACCCCGTGCCGGACGCTGCCTCCGGTTCCGCCCCCGGTTTCCTGACCATTTCCGGCTCCCTTCCCCGTGTTCCGGCTGCCGGAACTCCCGCGGCGCTCCCGCGTCGGACGAAGTTTCGCCCCGCGTCTTCATCTCCCTCCGATTCGTGGAGTATGGTGCGTACTGGTCTAGTCCGGACTAGACCAGTTGCTATCCGGAGGAACCCCACCCGCGATCATCGCGTCACAGAGAGCGCGCCCCCATGGCATCACTGCTGATCACGGCCGAACAGATGGTCCTCACCCCGGCGGCCGGCCCGCACCGCGTCGTCTCCCCGGGCTACGTCCGCGTCGCGGACGGGGTGATCGTCGAGGCCGGGGAAGGGCGTCCGGAGGGCGCGCCCGACGTCCACCTCCCCGACGGCCTCCTCGCGCCCGGCCTCGTCGACCTCCAGGTGAACGGGTACTTCGGGCACGACATGGTGGACGCCGACGCCGCCGCCTGGCACACCGTCGTCTCCCGCCTGCCCGAGACCGGCGTGACCGCGTTCCTCCCCACCTTCATCACGGCCCCGGTGCGCGCGCAGGCCGAGGCGCTCCTCCGCACCCGCGACCTGCTGCCGGACCTGCCGCCCGGGGCCCGCGTCCTCGGCGTCCACCTCGAAGGCCCGTTCCTGTCGGAGAAGCGCAAGGGCGCGCACAACGCCGCGCATCTCACCGACCCCGCGCCCGCCGACATCGCGACGCTGCTGGAGACGGGCCTGGTCAAGCTGGTCACCCTCGCTCCCGAGCGGGACGGCGCCCTGGAGGCGATCCGCACCCTGACCGCGGCGGGCGTGCTGGTCAGCGTCGGGCACAGCGACGCCACCGCCGCGCAGGTCGCCGCCGCGGCCGACGCCGGCGCACGCAAGGTCACCCACATCTTCAACGCGCAGACCGGCGTCCACCACCGCGACCCGGGCGTGGCCGTGCAGGCCCTCATCGACGAGCGGCTGAGCCCCGGTCTCATCCTCGACCTGCACCACGTCGGCCCCGAGGTGGCGACGCTGGTGCTGCGGGCCGCGGCGGGACGGGTCGTGCTCGTCACCGACGCGGCCTCGGCCGCCGGGATGCCGCCCGGCACCTACGACCTCGGCGGCGAGCCCATCACCATGCCCGAGCAGGGCCCGCCGCTGCGCGCCGACGGCACCATCGCCGGATCCGGCCTCCGGCTGGACGAGGCGGTCGGCAACGCGATCGCGCTCGGCGTCGACCCGGCCGACGCGGTCGACGCCGCGACCCGGGTCCCGGCCGGCCTCGCCGGCCGGCCGGACCTCGGCCGGATCGCCCCCGGCGCCGCGGCCGACCTGGTCTGGCTGGGGCCGGACCACCGGGCGCTTGCGACCTGGATCAACGGGCAGGAAGTCTTCGGAGGGGGATCATGACCAGTCAGATGCGCGCCGAGATCGGTGAGCAGCCGGACGCGCTGCGCCGGACGATCGACGCGCTCCTCCCGCGCGTCGCCGACGTCGGGGCGCTGGCGCGGGAGACACGGCAGGTGCTGTTCATCGCGCGCGGGTCGTCCGACAATGCCGCGGTGTACGGGCGCTACCTGGTGGAGGCGCACGCCGGGCGGCTGGCCACGCTCGCCGCGCCGTCCATCGCGACCGCCTACCGCCGCCGGCTGGACCTGTCCGGCGTGCTGGCCGTGGCGATCAGCCAGTCCGGCAAGACCGAGGAGATCGTCGAGACGCTCGACTGGGCGCGCGACTGCGGCGCCCGGACGGTCGCGGTCACCAACGGCGCCGGGTCGCCGCTCGCCGAGGCCGCCGAGGTCGCCCTGGTCACGCAGGCGGGCGCCGAGATCGCCGTGCCGGCGACCAAGACCTACACGACGCAGCTCGCCGCGCTGTCGGTGCTCGGCCTCGGGCTCGGCGCCCAGGTCGCCGAGGACGACCTGCGCCGCGTCCCCGACGAGGTCGCCCGGATGATCGCGCTGACCGAGGCCTCGCCCGCGCTGCCGGAGATCGTCGAGGAGCTGGCGAAGGTCCCGGGTACGGTGGTCTCCGGACGTGGAATCGCGTTCGGGACCGCGCTGGAGCTGGCGCTGAAGATCAAGGAGGCGTGCTACCTGCACGCCATGGGGCTTTCCTACGCCGACCTGCTGCACGGCCCGATCGCGGTCGTCGACGCGCAGACCCCGGCGCTGCTGGTCGCCGCCGACTCCGGGCCGACGCTGCCGGGCACCGTCGCCCTGGCCCACCGGGTGCGCGGTGCGGGGGCCCGCGCGTTCGGCGTGGGCGGCGGAGCGGAGCTGGCGGAGGCGTGCTCGGCCGCGCTGCCCGGTCCCGGCCTCCCCGAGTGGGTGGCGCCGCTGGGCCTCATCGTCCCCGGCCAGATCATGGTCGAGAACCTCGCCCGCCGGCTCGGGATCGACCCCGACGTCCCGCGCGGCCTCAACAAGGTCACCCAGACCGACTGAGCACCCGGATCCCGAGAAGAGAGAACGAGCATGGACAAGGCCGAGGCCATCATCGCCGCCCTGGGCGGGGCCGACAACATCGTGGAGATCGAGCCGTGCGCGACCCGGCTGCGCACCGAGGTCTCCGACGCCGGAAAGGTCGACGAGCCGGCCCTCAAGAAGGCGGGCGCGTTCGGCGTCATGCGCAGCGGCTCCGTCGTCCAGGTCGTCGTGGGGCCCGAGGCCGACACCATCGCCAGCGACATCGAGGACCTCCTCGACTGACCAGACCTCCTCGACCGACCAAGGGAACCCCTCTGATGACCCGAGTACTGTCCCCGGTCGCCGGCCGGGTCGTCGGCCTCGCCGGCGTCCCGGACCCGGTGTTCGCCCAGGCCATGGTCGGCCCGGGCACGGCCGTCGACCCCGAGCGCGGTCCCGGCCACGCCATCGCGCCCGTCACCGGGAAGATCGTCAAGCTGCACCCGCACGCCTACGTCGTGGTGGACGCCGAGGGCCACGGGGTCCTGGTGCACCTCGGCATCGACACCGTCAAGCTGAAGGGGCAGGGGTTCGAGCTCCTGGCCGCCGAGGGCGACGAGGTGACCGCCGGGCAGCCGCTCGTCGGCTGGGACCCTGCGGTGATCGAGGCGGGCGGCCGCTCGCCCATCTGCGCGGTCGTCGCGCTGGACGCGGGCGCCGACGCCCTGTCGGACGTGCGCGAGTCGGGCGAGGTGGCGAAGGGGACCGAGCTGTTCACATGGAGCTGAGCACATGGCGGTGATCGGTCTCGGCGCGGCGGTCTTCGATCTCGACGGCACCCTCATCGACACCGAGCCGCGCAACCGCGTGATGTGGTCGCGCCTGTTCGACGCCCACCGCGTCCCCTGGGACGAGGCGCTGATCGGCTCGTTCGCGGGGCGGCGGGGGACCGAGGCGCTGGCGGACCACGTGCACCTGTTCCCCGGCCGGACGGTCGAGGAGCTGTTCGAGCAGGCGGTCTCCTACGAGTCGCTGCCGGGGATGCCGGACGTGGCGCCCGTTCCCGGCGCGGTCGACCTCGTCCGGTCGCTGGCGGACGCGGGCGTGCCGCTGGCGGTGGTGACGTCGGGGCAGCGGCCCTACGCCGAGCGCCTGCTGGACCTGCTGGGCATCCGCGGCCTGCTCGACCTCGTGGTGACCGCCGGTGACGTCGTCACCGGCAAGCCGCACCCGGAGGGATACCTGGCCGCCGCGCGCGACCTGGACGTCCCGCCGCAGGAGGCGGTCGGGTTCGAGGACGCCCCGGCAGGGGTCGCGGCCGTCAAGGCCGCGGGAATGACATGCGTCGGCGTTGTCACCACGCAGTCGGTGGGCGCGCTGGCCAGGGCCGACCATCTGGTGGCCGATTTCATCGAAGTGGACGTCGTGCCGGGCCCCGCGCTGCGGGTGCACCGGACGGTAACGAGCTGATTGGGAGTAATGCGGTGACCGAGCGCAACGTCAAGATCGAGTCCAGGGTGGGGCTGCACGCACGGCCGGCCGCGCTGTTCGTCCAGACCGCGGCCAAGGCCCCGATGGACGTGACGGTGTCCAAGCGCGGCGGCTCCCCGGTGAACGCCAAGAGCATCCTCGCCGTGCTCGGGCTGGACGCGCGGCACGGCGAGGAGATCGTGCTGTCCGCCGAGGGCGACGGGGCCGACGAGCTGCTCGACAGCCTGGAGAAGCTGCTGTCCACCCCGGAGCCCGAGGGGGCCTGAGGTGGGCGAGGTGATGCAGGGCGCGGGCGTCAGCCCCGGTGTCGGGACCGGGCCGGTGCGCACCATCGCGGGGGCCGTGCCGGAGCCGCCCGCCGGGTCCCGGCACGGCGGCGACGCCGGCGTCGAGCGCGACTCCGCGCTGGCCGCCCTGGAGGCCGTCGCCGCCGACCTGGAGGAGCGCGGGGAGCGCGCGGCCGCGGCCGGCAACACCGACGGCCGGGACGTGCTGAACGCGCAGGCGATGATGGCCCGCGACCCCGGGCTCGCCGACGGCGTCCGCGCCAAGATCGACGAGGGGGTGTCGGCGGCCCGCGCCGTGTTCGAGGCGTTCGGCGTCTACCGGGAGATGCTCGCCGGGGCCGGCGAGTACATGGCCGCGCGGGTCACCGACCTCGACGACATCCGCGACCGCGCGATCGCCCGGCTGCTCGGGCTCCCGATGCCGGGCGTCCCCGAGTCCGACGAGCCGTTCGTGCTGGTCGCCCGCGACCTCGCCCCGGCGGACACGGCCGTCCTCGACCCGGCGCAGGTCGTGGCGTTCGTGACGGAGGAGGGCGGCCCCACCAGCCACACCGCGATCCTGGCGCGGACGATGTGCGTCCCCGCCGTGGTCGCGCTGCCCGGCGCCGCCTCGCTGGCCGAGGGGACCCGTGTCCTGGTGGACGGCGCCGCGGGGACGGTGCTCCCCGACCCGTCCGAGGCGGAGGTGGCCGCGGCGCGGGCGACCGCCGCGGCCCGCGCGTCCGCGCTGGAGGAGTCCACCGGGCCGGGCGCGACCAGGGACGGGCACCCGGTCCCGCTGCTGGCCAACGTCGGCGGCCCCAAGGACGTGGAGGCGGCGCTGGCGAACGGCGCCGAGGGCGTCGGCCTGTACCGGACGGAGTTCCTGTTCCTCGACCGCGCGGCGCCGCCGTCCGACGGGGAGCAGGAGGAGGCGTACCGGAAGGTGCTGGAGGCGTTCCCGGAGGGCCGCGTGGTCGTCCGGACGCTCGACGCGGGCGCCGACAAGCCGCTGGCGTTCCTGCCCGCCCCCGGTGAGGAGCCGAACCCGGCGCTCGGCGAGCGGGGCCTGCGGATGATGCGCCGCCACCCGGACGTGCTGGCCTCGCAGCTCGCCGCGCTGACCCGCGCCGCCGCGGGTCTCAGCGTCAAGCTGCAGGTCATGGCGCCGATGGTGACGGACGCGGAGGAGGCCGCCTTCTTCGCGGCCGCGTGCCGGGAGGCCGGCGTCGAGCATCCCGGCGTCATGATCGAGGTTCCCGCGGCCGCGCTGCGCGCCCGCGACCTGGCGCCCGAGGTGGAGTTCTTCAGCATCGGCACCAACGACCTCACCCAGTACGCGTGCGCGGCGGACCGGCAGGTCGGCGGCCTCGCGCACCTCCAGGACCCGTGGCAGCCCGCCGTCCTCGACCTGGTCGCCCCCGCGGCCGGGGCGGGCGTCCCGTGCGGCGTGTGCGGGGAGGCCGCCGGCGATCCGGCGCTGGCCTGCGTGCTGGTGGGCCTCGGCGTGACGTCGCTGTCGATGAGCGCGCCGTCCCTCCCGCTGGTGCGGGCGGCGCTCGTGCGGCACACGCTGGAGGAGTGCCGCGCGGCGGCCGCGGCGGCCCGTGCCGCGCGCACCGCCGAGCAGGCCAGGGAGGCGGCCCGCGCCCACCTGCCCGGACTGGCGGACCTCGGGCTCTGACCCGCGGTCAGCCCGCCACGAGCCAGCGGCTCCCGCGTCCCCGCAGGACGAAGCTCGCGGCGAGCAGTCCGCCGGGACGGGCGGGCGCGGTCTTCCACCGCAGGTGCTCGAACCGGACGGTGCACTCCCCGGCGCCCGGCCCGGCCTCGCAGGTCGGGACGGTCACGCCGCGCAGCGCCGCGAGATCCTGCGGGCGCAGCTTCGCGCGGGCCCGGCCGAGCCCCGAACGGCACCGGCCGGGCCCGCCGAACACGCGCCGCTCGTAGGCGGGCGCCAGGTACGCGCACGCCCTGGCGTCGCCCACCGAGATCCCGCGCAGGTACTTGTAGAGCGCCAGCCGCGCCGGGAGCGTCTGCCGCGCAGGCGCGGCGGTCGAGGCTTGGGCGGGCCGGGAGTCGCCGGGCTCGGGGGTGAGCGGCGGCATCGTGACCTCGCCGCCGCCCCCGCAGGCCGCCAGCAGCGGGAGCAGCGCCAGGGCGGCGAGGGACGATCGGACGCGCACGGGGACCTCCTGGAAGCGCGAAGGCGGCCCGATCCTCCCAGCAGAGCGGTCCTCGCGTCCAACGCCTCGCCGGTGCCGGGCGGCGGCCCCTACCGGTAGCCCAGCCCGTGCCCGGCGGGCTTCCCGCCCGCCGGAACCGGCAGCCTGCCGGTGGGCTTCACCGCTCCGCTCAGCACCCTGGCCAGCGCCTCCACCGAGACCCGGCTGGAGGAGTAGGTGGCGAGCGCCGCCTTCGCGCCGCCCGCCGAGTCGAGGTCGTAGGGGCGGCCGAGCGCGGCGACGACCACCGGCCTGGAGCCGAGCGCCCGGATCCGGGACGCGGTCGCCGCCCCCGCGTTCACGGTGGTCAGCACGGTGACGTCGGCCGAGCCTGGCGCCGTGACCGCGACGCCCTGGCGGCGCAGGGCCGCCTGGAGTCGGCCGCTGTCAGGCCCGGACACGGCGACCTTCCTGCCCTTGAGGGGCAGCACGCCGCCGTCGTTGCGGACGAGGGTGACCGCGTGCTCGGCGACGCCCCGCGCGACGGCCTTGTTCGCGGGGGTGCCGACCGCTGCCGCGGCCTTGGCGGGGTCGGCGGCGGCGGTCTGGAACAGGCCGCGCCGCTGCTTGAGCCTGAGGATCCGCGTCACCGACTCGTCCAGCCGCCGCTGCGAGATCTTCCCGGTCCGGACGGCCTTCACCACGGCGTCGTAGGCGCGCGGCAGGTCCGGCGGCATCAGCAGCTGGTCGGCGCCCGCGTTGATCGCCCGGACCGGGACCCCGGCGTCGCCGTACTTCTCGCGGACCCCGGCCATCTCCAGCGAGTCGGTGGTGATGACGCCCTGGTAGCCCAGCCTGCCGCGCAGCAGCCCCGTCAGGACCGTCCTGGAGAGCGTGGACGGGTCGCCCGACTTGTCGAGCTTCGGGACGACGATGTGCGCGGTCATGATCATGTCGACGTTCGCGGCGATCGCCGCCCTGAACGGGGGCGCGTCCAGCCGCTCCCACGTCCGCGGCGCGTGCCGGATCACCGGCAGGCCGGTGTGGCTGTCGGTCGCGGTGTCGCCGTGGCCGGGGAAGTGCTTGGCCGCCGCGGCGACCCCGGCCTCCTGGAAGCCGCCGACGGCCCCCCGCACCAGCGCGGACGCCAGCGCCGGGTCGGACCCGAAGGAGCGCAGCCCGATCACCGGGTTGCGCGGGTTCACGTTCACGTCGGCGTCCGGCGCGTAGTCGAGGTTGATGCCGACCGCGCGCAGCTCGGCGCCGGTGACCCGGGCGGCGGCGCGGGCGTCGGCGGGGCTGCGGGTCGCGCCGAGCGCCATGTTGCCGGGGAACGTCGTGACGAACGGCGTCCGCGACACGATGCCCTGCTCCTCGTCGACGCCGAGCAGCAGCGGGATCGTCGAGGCCTTCTGCAGCGCGTTGGACTGCGCGGCGGTCCGCGCCGGGGTGCCGATGTTGCCGGGGAAGTAGATCAGCCCGCCCACGCGGTACTTCCTGATCTTCGTGAGCGCGTCGGCGCGGCTGGAGAAGGTCGGGACGAACAGCTGCCCCACCTTGTCGGCCACGCTCATCTTCGCGACCCGGCCGGGGATCCAGGCGTCCGGCGCGGGCGTGGCGGGGGAGGCGGGCGCGGCGGAGCGGGCGGACGGCGTCCGCCCGCCCCTGTCGTCCTCGCCGCCGCCGCAGCCGGCGGCCCCGCCTGCCAGCAGGGCCGCCGCCGCGAGCGCGAGGGAACGTGTGGCACGCACCTGACCAGGCCCCCCGGAACGGTCTCGGTCACTCGGTCGCATCGACGCCCGCGACCGTAGCCGCCCCCGGGGGCCGCTGTCGACTCGATCTCTTCCGGTTCAGCTGTTCGGGGTGGGCGTGACGGCGCTCTCGCGGGCCTTCTGCTTGGCGATCCTGCGACGGGCGACCTCCGGCGGCACGGCGGGGGTCGGCGCGAGCGTCGGCGAACCGCCGTCCCGGCCGCCGGGCGCCGGCTCGCCGGGCTTGCGCCGGGACGGGGTCGGCTGCGCCGGGTCGGCGTCGACCCAGTTCGCGGCCACGCCGGAGAACGCGGGCTCGGGGAACGGCCGGGCCGGCAGGTCGCGGACGGCCTTGTCCATGAAGGACCGCCAGATCGTCGCCGGGAGGTTCTTCCCGGAGACCGTCCCGGCGAAGCCGGGCAGATCCCGCAGCGGGGCGGGCCTGGCGTTGCCGATGACCACGGCCGTCGAGACCTGGGGGACGAAGCCGACGAACCAGGCGGCGCGGTTGTGGTCGGTGGTGCCCGTCTTCCCGGCGGCCTCCCGGTCGGGCAGCGCCGCGTGCTCGCCCGTCCCGCTCCTGACGGTAGCCCGCAGCGCGTAGGCGGCCTGCGCCGCCTGCTCGGCGTTCAGCACCCGGCGCCCCGGCCGGTCCCAGGGCAGCGGGACCCGCCGGCCGTGCGCGTCGACGACCCTGGTGACGAGGTGGGGGACGACGGCCGTGCCGCCGTTGGCGAACGCCGCGTACCCGGCGGCCTGGGTGACGGCCGCGACGTCGGGGGTGCCGAGCGCGATCCCGGCCTGCCCCCTGAACGGCGCGAGCGCGGAGGCGGGCACCCCGAACAGCCGCGCGGTCTCCTGGACGTCCGCGATCCCCGTCTTCAGGGCGGCCTTCACGTATCCGGTGTTGACCGACAGGGCCGTGGCCCTGACGAGGTCCATCGCGCCGAGCGAGCCGATCTCCTCGTCGTTGTCGACCTTGTAGCCCGGCGCGGTCATCGGCGTGATGTCACCGTTCGGCGCGAACTTCTGCGGGGAGCGGCCGCTGACCCTCGTCCGGACGCTGAGGCCCTTGCGGAGCGCGGCGGCCAGCACGTACGGCTTGAACGTGGAGCCCGCCTGCGCGACCGGCGCGAACACCGAGTCGATCTGGCTGCGCTTCGGGTCGCCGCCGTAGAGCGCCTTGACCTCGCCGGTACGGGAGTCGACGGCGACGAGCCCGGCGTGCACGGTCCCGGGCCACCGCGGCTCCTGCGCCTCGCGCATGGCCTGCTCGGCGTGCCACATCCAGCGCTGGTCCAGCCCGGTGTAGATCTTCAGGCCGCCGTTGACGACGCTGTCCATCGGGATGCCGACGCTCGCGAGCTCCTCCTCGACCCGGTGCCGGACGAGGAGGTCCTGGCCGGACAGGCCGACGCCGGTCCACTCGTCCTGGGTCCGGGGGAAGCGCTGCCGGTCGGCCTCGGCCCGGCCGAGGCGGCCCATCGACACCATCCCGTCGAGGACGTACCGCCAGCGGGCGCGCAGCGCGCGGGCCGCGGGGCCGTCGCCCCGCGTGCGGAAGTACGCCGGCCGCTGGATCATCGCGCCGAGCAGGGCGCACTCGGCGACGTCGAGCTGCCAGACGTCCTTGTCGAAGTACGCGCGGGCCGCCGCCTGCACCCCGGACGTCTGCCGGCCGAAGTAGATCGTGTTGAGGTACAGGTCGAGGATCTCGTCCTTGGCGCGGCTGCGGTCGAGCTTCATCGCCACGAAGATCTCCTTGACCTTGCGGCCCATCGTCCGGTCGCGGCTGAGCCCCTTGAAGTAGTTGCGGGCGAGCTGCTGGGTGATGGTCGAGCCGCCCTGCGTGTCGCCGCCGGACGCGTTGTTCCAGAGGGCGCGGAACGTCCCGCTGGGGGAGACGCCGTGGCCTCCGTAGAAGCCGCGGTCCTCGGCGGAGAGCACCGCCCAGCGCAGCCGGTCGGGGATCTGGCCGTGCCGGACGTTCTCCCGGTTGGCGCCGAGGCGGAACAGCGGCGTCCGGCCGTCGGCGTAGTAGACGGCGGAGCCCTCGTCCGTGACGCCGTCCTGCGGCCGCGTCGGCAGCGGTGTCCGGACGTAGCCGACGACGACGGCGGCGGCCGCCAGCAGGACCGATGTGATGATCAACACGATCGCCGCGCGGCGCGGCCGGGTCCGGAGGGCGCGGGGCAGGCGGGTGAGGGCAGGCCGGAGACGGCGCGCCCTGGGCAGGGAGTGCATGGGACCTCGTTCGACGTGGAGTACGGAGACGGCCGTCGTCCGGGCCAGGGAGCGCAGGGGCGGGCATGCGTCAGGCGTGCACCCGGCTAAGGGGCGCACGCGGTCAGGGACATCCCGCGCGGACGACGCTGCGAACCAACGCAGCCGATCTGTAGAGCCACGCCTGTGGCCGGTGGTCCCGCGGGACACGGCCCCATCGGGACCGCTTCCGCGGCACTGCTGCCACCGTGGTCACAGCTTAATCACGATGGACCCCTGGATCGCAGGCGATTGCGGATCTTTGGCGGGGTCCATCGCGATGAACCTGACGGCCGGGCCGGATCGGCCGGGCCGGGGCCGGGCGGCCCTTCGCCGCGGGGCGGCGCTCAGCCCGGCAAGGGGTGGCCGAGGCGGCGCAGCGCCATCCCGGCCGCGCCGACGGCCCCGTCGCCGGCGCTGCGCGGCGCCTCGGCGAAACGGTCGCGCAGCCCGGAGCGGACGGCCTCGGCGACGGGGCCTTCGCGGAGCACCGAGCCGTGCATCACGACCGGTGCGCAGGGATCGGACAAGGCCGGGCGCACCGCGTCGACGTCGGCCAGCAGCCACTGCGCGGCCTCGTCGGTGATGCGCCTGGCCACGGGATCGCCGGCGGCCGCGGCGGCGGCGACCACCGGGCCGAGGCGGCCGAGGGCCGCGGGCGGGCGGCCGTACACCTCCTTGATGATCGCCTGGGCGAGGCGGGGATCGGGCGGGGCGCCGGGAGACTCGGGATGGCACGGCGGCCCGTGCGGGCCCGGCGGCCCGCCGCCGCAGGCGGGGTGGCGGGCGGACGGCGGGTAGGCGGACTCGGGAGCGAGGACGGCCGTGGCGCGCCCGCCGGCGGACAGCGCGGCGGGGTGCGGCAGCACGGGAGAGCCCGGTGACGGCGAAGGGGCGCCGGCCATGGCCAGCGCCCTGGGGTGGCGGGGTCTTCGCCGTTCGGAGTCGATCTGCGCCACCACGGTGGGGCCGAGCAGCGCCCGGGGGACCGAGTCGGTGAGCAGCGTCGGGGAGCCGCGGCCGTCGTAGGCGGCGAGCGCGGCCCGGACGGCCTCCTTCCCGAGCCACACCGCCGAACCCTCGTCACCGACGAGCCAGCCGTAGCCGTCCGCGCGCTGCACGATCGCGCCGTCGTTGATGACCGCCGCGCCGGCGCCCGTGCCGGAGAACACCACGATGCCCTTGGGCTCGCTGGTCCCCGCGGCGAACGCCACCGCGATGTCGGTCACCACCGCGGGCGAGCCGCGCAGCCCGACGGACTGCCAGGCCCGCCGGGCCGCCGCGACCGCGGCGGGCCGGCCGGCCGAGCCGGCGCCGGCGATGCCGAACACGCCGGTGAGGATGTGGGTGCGGTCTAGGTCCCCGAGCGCCTCCCGCAGGGCGGTGGTCAGCGCCCCGGCGGTGTCGCCTCCAGAGTTGGGGTTGGCCCCTGGGCCGGTGCCGGAACCGGCCAGGGCTCCCCCGAGCGTCAGCACGACGCAGCGGGTCTTCGTGCCACCCGCGTCGATACCGACCACGTAAGGACCGGCCAAATGGGTCAACACATGGCGACCGTAGCCTTTCCTAACGTTGACGTGACATCCAGCGCGTAAGAAAATTTCCTCCATGAGGAAACCCATCGGCCCCGACCGGGGCCCCGAGCGGGGGATCACGGGGGAGCCCGCGGCGCCACGGGACGACGCGGCGGGCAGGGACAGGGACGCCACGCCGCTGAGCACGGTGGTGCGGGTCCGTTCGCTGCTGCCCTCGCTGCCCCCCGCCGAGCGAAGAGTCGCTCAACGCGTCATCGACGACCCCGAAGGGGTCGCCAACTCGACCATCACCGAGCTCGCCCAGAACTGCGGCACCTCCGAGACCACGGTCATCAGGTTCTGCCGGGCGATCGGGTTCCATGGTTACCCAGAGCTGCGGCTGACCCTCGCCACCGAGGCGGGACGGGCCCAGAGCGCCACCGGCGGCCGGGTCATCGGCAGCGACATCAGTCCCGACGACTCGCTAGAGCAGATCGTGGAGAAGGTCACCTTCGCCGACGCGCGGGCCGTCGAGGAGACCGCCTCCCAGCTCGACATCAAGATGCTGGAGCAGGTCGTGGACGCGGTCGTCAACGCGAACCGGGTCGACGTCTACGGCGTCGGCGCGAGCGCGTTCGTCGCGGCCGACTTCCAGCAGAAGCTGCACCGCATCGGCCGGGTCTGCTCCGCCTGGGCGGACGCCCACATCATGCTGACCAGCGCCGCCGTCCTGAGCCCCGGCGACGTGGCGATCGGCATCTCGCACACCGGCGCGACCGTGGAGACCATCGACGCGCTGGAGGTCGCCAAGACCCGGGGCGCGAGGACCGTGGGGCTCACCAACTTCCCGAAGTCCCCCATCGCGGAGGTCGCGGACATGATCCTGACGACCGCCGCACGGGAGACGACGTTCCGCTCGGGCGCCACCGCCAGCCGGCTGGCGCAGCTCACGGTGGTGGACTGCCTCTTCGTCGGAGTAGCGCAGCGCACCTACGGGTCTACCCGCAAGGCCCTCGAAGCCACGTACGAGGCGGTCCGCGGACGGACCGTGCGACCCGACCGGAGGCGTCGGTGATCGATTGCGAGCTCCCCACGGAGGGACGGAACCCCCGGACCCTCGACGTCGACACGCTGCCGACCATGGAGGTGCTACGCCTGATCAACTCTGAGGACGCGACCGTGCCGAGGGTCGTCGGCTCCGTGCTGCCCGAGGTCGCCCGGCTGGTCGACCTCGCCGTGGAGTCGCTGCGGGCGGGCGGCCGCGTGCACTACTTCGGCGCCGGCACGTCCGGCCGGCTCGCGGTCCTCGACGCGGCCGAGCTTCCCCCCACCTTCGGCATCTGGGGCCGGGTCGTGGCCCACAACGCCGGCGGCCCCGGCGCGCTGTCGCAGGCGGTCTCCGGCGTGGAGGACGACGTCGAGCTCGGCCGCCGGGACGCCCGCGACGTCCGGGCGGGCGACGTCGCGGTCGGCATCGCGGCGAGCGGACGCACCCCGTACGTGGTGGGGGCGCTGCGCGCCGCCGCCGCGGTCGGGGCGCGCACGGCGCTGATCAGCTGCAACCCGCACACGCCGTACGGGGACGAGGTGGAGGTGCACATCGGGCTCGCCACCGGGCCCGAGGTGATCAGCGGTTCCACCCGGATGAAGGCGGGCACCGCGACCAAGCTGGTGCTCAACTCCTTCTCCACCACCCTGATGATCAGGATGGGGCGCACCTACTCCAACCTGATGGTCAGCGTGAACGCGCTGAACTCCAAGCTGCGCGCCCGGCTGGTGCGCATCCTCACCGAGGCGACCGGGATGGACGCCCGCACCTGCGAGAACGCGCTGTCCGAGGCGGGCGGCAACACCCGCGTCGCCCTGGTCTCGCTCCTCGGCGAGGTCCCCGCGGCACGCGCCACGATGGTTCTGGAGGAAACCGACGGCGGCGTCCGCGAGGCCCTGCAGAGACTCAGATCCGCATAGAACAGCAAGCGAGCTGCCCCTCACCTCAGCCCGCGATCGCGACGACAACGGCCACCGCCGCAACCAGCGACGACCCAACACTCGCGATCGCGTCCGAAGGCAGGTTCGAGCGAAGCGAGAAACTGATCGCGAAGCGAGCCGCCAAGGCGAGACGGAGCGATGCCAGCGATCGCCGCAGTGCCCGACGATGGAGGGCCCTCCGGGCCCGAAGGAGGAGGGCACTGCGATAGGCACAGCAGGGCCCTCCGGGCCCGAAGGAGGAGGGCACTGCAATAGGCACAGCAGGGCCGCTAGGCCCGAAGGAGGAGAGAAATGCAATAAATCAGTGCTCGTACTTACGGAGTTCCTGGCGGGCCACGGTGCGGACGTGGACCTCGTCGGGGCCGTCGAAGATGCGCATCGCGCGGACCCAGGAGTACATCGCCGCCAGCGGGGTGTCGTCGGAGACGCCGGCGGCGCCGTGCACCTGGATCGCGCGGTCGAGCACCTCGTGGACGATGCGCGGCACGACCACCTTGATCGCGGCGATCTCCGTCCGCGCGCCCCTGGCGCCGTGCCGGTCGATCAGCCAGGCGGTCTTGAGGGTCAGCAGCCGGGCCTGCTCGATCGCCATCCGCGACTCGGCGATCCGCTCGCGGACCACGCCCTGCCCGGACAGCGGCCCGCCGAAGGCCTCGCGGGACAGCGCGCGCCGGCACATCAGCTCCAGCGCCCGCTCCGCCATGCCGAGGGCCCGCATGCAGTGGTGGATGCGGCCGGGCCCGAGCCGCGCCTGGGCGATCATGAATCCGTCGCCCTCGGCCGCGACGAGGTTCGACGCGGGCACCCGGACGTCCTCGAAGAGGATCTCCGAATGTCCGTGCTGGTCCTGGTAGCCGAACACGGGGAGGTGCCGGACGATCGTCACGCCCGGCGCGTCGCGGGGCACGAGCACCTGCGACTGCTGCCGGTGCGGCGGCGCGCCGGGGTCCGTCCTGCCCATCACGATGAAGATCTTGCAGCGCTCGTCGGCGGCGCCGGTGATGAACCACTTGCGGCCGTTGACCACGTACTCGTCGCCGTCCCGGACGATCGAGGTGGTGATGTTGGTGGCGTCGGAGGAGGCGACGCCCGGCTCGGTCATCGCGAACGCGCTGCGGATCTCGCCGTCCAGCAGGGGCCGGAGCCAGCGCTCCTTCTGCTCGTCCGTGCCGAACATGTGCAGGACTTCCATGTTCCCGGTGTCGGGCGCCGCGCAGTTGACCGCCTCCGGGGCGAGGTCGGGCGAGCGCCCGGTCAGCTCGGCGAGCGTCGCGTACTCCAGGTTGGACAGCCCGGACACGTCCGGCAGGAACAGGTTCCACAGGCCCCGCTCGCGCGCCTCGGCCTTCAGCTCCTCGACGACCGGGGGCAGCGCGTGCGGGTCGTTCTCCGCCCGCCAGGCGGCGTAGACGGGCTCGGCCGGGTGGACGCGCGCGTCCATGAACTCCTGGAGCCGGTCCCGGTAGTCGCGTGCCTTCGGGCTGAGTTCGAAGTCCATGGCCCGCATTCTGACAGAACGGGATTCGGTTGTTTTGCCGGGGATCGCCTACCATCGGCCCGTGAGCGTCAAAGCTGTGATCACCGACTGGGGCGGCGTCCTCACCTCCCCCCTGGCCGAGGCCATCGAGGTCTGGCTCACCGCCGACCGCATCGACGTCGAGCGCTACAAGACCGTCATGCGCGCCTGGGTGAAGCAGGCCTACGACGGTGCAGGGACGAACCCCATCCACGGCCTGGAGGACGGCACCCTGCCGACCGCCGAGTTCGAGCGGCTCCTCGCGGCCGAGCTGCTCACCGTCGACGGCGCCCCCGTAGAGGCCGCCGGGCTCATCGCCCGGATGTTCGGCGCGTTCGCGCCGGTCGAGCCGATGTACGAGGCGCTGCGCGCGGTCCGCGCCGCGGGCGCCCGCACTGCCCTGCTGTCGAACTCCTGGGGCAACGAGTACCCCCGCGACCTGTTCGCCGAGCTCTTCGACGCGACCGTCATCTCCTGCGAGGTCGGGATGCGCAAGCCCGACGAGCGGATCTTCCGGCACGCCCTGGACCTGCTCGGCCTCGCCGCCGCCGAGTGCGTCTTCATCGACGACATCGAGCACAACGTCCGCGCCGCGCAGGCCCTCGGAATCCGCGGCATCCTGCACACCGCCCCCGACACCACGATCGCCGAACTGCGCGGAATGGACCTGCTGCCCTGACCGTCTGGCAGACTTGCTGACCGTCATGCGCGTCTACCTGCCGTCCACGCTCACGCTGCTCGCCGGCGTCCACGCCGCGCGCGAGATCGCTCCCGCGCCGCTCGCCGCCCACGCGGTCACGCCCGCGCTGCGCGAG
This sequence comes from Actinomadura verrucosospora, assembly GCF_039540335.1. NCBI lineage: Bacteria > Bacillati > Actinomycetota > Actinomycetes > Streptosporangiales > Thermomonosporaceae > Actinomadura > Actinomadura verrucosospora. The sequence goes on from NZ_BAABEV010000014.1 coordinate 115,810, forward strand.
TGGTACGCGGGCGGTGACGAGGAGGAGCTGGAGTACGCGGCGATGTCCGCCGCCGCCCGCGCCTCCCTGCGCCTGCTCGCCGCCGACCCGTCCGTCCCGCGCCGCCGGGTCGTGCTGGCCGCCGAGGTCCCCGACGGCCAGGTCTCCTGGCCGCGCGGCGACGCGGCGCTCGGCAACGGCGACCGCGCCCTCGTCGAGCTCGCCGCCCCCGTCCCCTGGAAGCTGATCGCCTCCGGTCATGTCGACGACCCCGGCGCGGTCCCCGACGTCGCCGCCGCCGCGCAGGCCCTCGCGGCCGCCGACGCCGGAGACGAGGACGCCCGCTTCACCGTGGACGGCGCCGAGGGCCACGAGCTGCTCTGGTACGCCACCCAGGAACTCGGCGACCTCCTCGACTAGCGGCCCGGGCGCGGGGTAGGTCCCCCGGCACGTCGAACAATGCCGCCGGATCGCAGGGGGACGTCATGGACGCCGTCACCACCGTGCCGGTTCCGATGAACGAACCGGTCAGGACGTACGCGCCGGGAAGCGCCGAGCGGGCCGCGCTGGAGGCGAGGATCAAGGAGCTGCGCGGCGCGCAGACCGAGCTGACCATGGCGATCGGGGGCGAGCGGCGCATGGGCGCGGGCACGCCCGTCGACGTCGTGGAGCCGCACGACCACGGGCACGTGCTCGGCCGGCTGGGCGAGGCGACCGAGGCGGACGTGACCGAGGCGATCGCCGCGGCGCGGGAGGCGGCGCCCGCCTGGCGGGCCATGCCCTTCGACGACCGCGCCGCGATCTTCCTGCGCGCCGCCGAGCTGCTGGCCGGGCCGTGGCGGGCCACGGTCAACGCCGCCACGATCCTCGGCCAGTCCAAGTCGGTGCAGCAGGCCGAGATCGACGCCGCCTGCGAGCTGATCGACTTCTGGCGGTACAACGTCCGGTACGCCCAGCAGATCCACGAGCAGCAGCCGCTGTCGCCGCCCGGCGTGTGGAACAGGCTGGAGTACCGGCCGCTGGAGGGCTTCGTCCTCGCCATCACGCCGTTCAACTTCACCGCGATCGCCGGGAACCTGCCGACCGCGCCCGCGCTGATGGGCAACGTCGTGGTGTGGAAGCCGTCCCCGACGCAGCAGCTCGCCGCCCACCACACGATGCGCCTGCTGGAGGCCGCCGGCCTCCCGCCCGGCGTGATCAACATGGTCACCGGCAACGGCGCCGCCGTCTCCGCGGTGGCCCTGCGCCATCCCGAGCTCGCCGGCCTGCACTTCACCGGCTCGGCCGCCACGTTCCAGCAGCTCTGGCGGACGATCGGCGAGAACATCGCCGGCTACCGGGGCTACCCGCGCATCGTCGGCGAGACAGGCGGCAAGGACTTCGTGGTCGCCCACCCGTCCGCCGACCCGGCCGTCCTGAAGACGGCGCTCGTCCGCGGCGCCTTCGAGTACCAGGGCCAGAAGTGCTCCGCCGCGTCCCGCGCCTACATCCCGCGCTCCGTCTGGACGGGCATGCGCGACGACTTCTGCGCCGAGGTCGACGCCCTCACCATGGGCGACGTCGCCGACGACCTGTCTGCCTTCATGGGCGCCGTGATCGACGACCGGGCCTTCGCCAAGCACCGCCGGGCCATCGAGCGCGCCCGCGGGATCGACAGCGCAGCAGTGCTTGCCGGCGGCGAGCTGGACGACTCGCGCGGCTACTTCGTCCGTCCCACGGTTCTGGAGTCGTCCGACCCGACCGACGAGATCTTCACCACCGAGTACTTCGGCCCGATCCTCGGCGTCCACGTCTACGACGACACCGACTACGACAGGGTCCTCACCCAGATGGAGGGCGTCTCGGACTACGGCCTGACCGGCGCCGTCATCGCCGACGACCGCGCCGCCATCGCCGAGGCCACCGAGCGGCTCCGCTTCGCCGCCGGGAACTTCTACATCAACGACAAGCCGACCGGCTCGATCGTCGGCCAGCAGCCGTTCGGCGGCGCCCGCGCGTCCGGCACCAACGACAAGGCCGGCTCGATCTTCAACCTCACCCGCTGGATGAGCGCCCGCTCCATCAAGGAGACCTTCGTCCCGCCCACCGACCACCGCTACCCGTACATGGGCTGAGGCGCGGCGTCGTTCTGGGGGGCGCCCCCGGGACCCCTTCACCGGCGGTCGAAGGGGTGGCAGGCTTGACGATAGGCTCGCCTCGCCGTCCGCCGGACGGCGCCGGAGCACACCCCCTGGAGCCGTCATGGGAACGGGATGTCGACGCTGAACCGTCTCGTGCTGTGGAACATCGACCACACCCTGGTCGACGTCGGGCGGATCACCCGGGACGCCTACGCCGAGGCGTTCCAGCGGACCGTCGGGCGCCCGCTGCTGCGCCTGGCGCCCACCCCCGGCCGCACCGAATCCGAGATCATCTTCGAGACCCTCGCGTTCAACGACGTCGTCACCACCGACGACCACCTGCCGGCCTTCTTCGACGCGCTGGCCGAGGCGTTCGCGAGCCGCCGCGCCGACCTGCGCGCGCACGGCCGCGTCCTGGCCGGCGCCGGGGAGGCCGTGGAGGCGCTCGCGCACGTGCCCGGTGTCGTCCAGTCGGTGCTGACGGGGTCCCTTCAGCCGAACGCGGTGCTGAAGGTGACCGAGCTGGGTCTCGCCGGCCGCCTCGACCTGGAGGCCGGCGGGTACGAGAACGGCGTCTACAGCAAGGCCGCCCTCCTGGAGGTCGCCCGCGCCCGCGCCGGCGAGCGCCACGGCGCCCGCTACCCCGAGTCCGCGACCGTCTACGTCGCCGACTCGCCCCGCGACGTCCAGGCCGCGCACATCGCCGGCTCGCCGATCCTCGCCGTCGCCACCGGGAGCGCCACCGAGGCCGAGCTCCGCGCCGCCGGCGCGGACCAGGTCCTGGCCACGCTCGCCGACACGGGCGCGGTGGTGAGCGCGGTCGCCGACCTGACCCGCATGTGAGAGGGCGGGCATAGGAGAAGGCGGGCATAGGAGAAGGCGGGCAGGGTGAGACAAGGTTGTCACCTCGGAAAGGCGACGCCGCCCGCACACCCTCGGTAACTTCGAGTAATCACTTGACGTCAAGGAGTGATTACCGTGCCGTGTCGTGCCGTCGCCCTGTCCACCGTCCTCGCCGCCGCTCTCGGCGCCGCCGCGCTCCTGCTCACCACGCCCCCGGCCGATCCCGCCCGGGCCTCGGCGGAAAGCGCCGGAGAGATGTTCGTGTGCGAGCAGGTGGAGTCGCGGTACCCCCAGGTCTTCGGGCGGACCTGCGGCCCCGGCCGGTGGGGGCCGATCTCGGACTTCACCGTCATCGACCGCCGCGACGACAGCACCTACCGCTGCCAGTCCGGCTGGGCCGAGGGGCCGGTCAGGGTCAGCGGTCAGAACTGCCGCCCCCAGCGGGGCTGATCCCTCCGGGAGGGCGCGTCCCGGTGCGGCGGCCGACACACCACCGCGCCCGACGGTGTGCGCTCCATGAGCTGCCCGTTCTTGCGATGTGTGGGGACGGAGGATGTGCGCGCCCGGGTCTGTGTGGGGGCGCGGGGTTGCCCGGGGCCGCGTTTTGACCTGCGATAGGACGGGTTCCGGGGCTTGGCGGCGGGCGTGGCGGGCAGGTTGCGCGGTGTGCCGGGCGGGCCCGATATTGGGATGGCCGCGCAGCGTGGCGCGGCGGGGAGGGAGAGAGATGGCCCGGGAGGTATCCGAGGGTTCGGCGCTGTGGGAGCCGTCGGAGGAGGTGGTCGCGAACGCGCGGGTGACGCGGTTCGCCCACTGGCTGGGGGACCGGGGCGTCCTCAAGGAGTCCTACGACGAGCTCTGGCAGTGGTCGGTCACGGAGGTCGACGCGTTCTGGGACGCGATCTGGTCGTATTTCGACGTCGTCGGCGAGCGCGGCGACGGGCCCGTCCGGGCGGGCGGGCCCATGCCGGTCGACGGGCTGAAGTGGTTCCCGGGCGCGACCCTCAACTACGCGGCCAACGCGCTGCGCCGGGTCCAGGAGTCGCCCGACGAGACGGCGGTCGTCTTCCGTTCGGAGGCGGGCGGGCACCGGCTGCTGTCGTACCGGGAGCTGGGCCTGCACGTCGCGCAGGTGCGCGCGGGCCTGGCCGAACTGGGCGTGGGCAAGGGCGACCGGGTCGCCGCCTACATCCCGAACATCCCCGAGGCGCTGGTCTGCTTCCTGGCCACGGCGTCGCTGGGGGCGGTGTGGTCGTCGTGCTCTCCCGACTTCGGGTCCTCCTCGGTGGTCGACCGGTTCGCGCAGATCGAGCCGAAGGTACTGATCGCCGTGGACGGCTACGCCTACAACGGCAAGCGGTTCGACCGCCGCGAGATCGTCGGGGAGATCGAGGCCGCGCTGCCGACCCTCGCCGCCACCGTGCTCGTCCCGTATCTGGACCCGGCCGCGACGCCGGAGGGCCTGCGCGCCGGCATGCACTACGCCGACCTGCCCCGCCAGGGCCACGAGACCCTGGAGTTCGAGGACGTCCCCTTCGACCATCCGCTGTGGGTCGTGTACTCGTCCGGCACGACCGGGCTGCCGAAGCCGATCGTCCACGGCCACGGCGGCGTGGTCCTGGAGCACCTCAAGGCGCTGTCCTTCCACCAGGACCTCGGCCCCGAGGACGTGTTCTTCTGGTACACCACCACCGGCTGGATGATGTGGAACTACCTCATCGGCGGCCTGCTGGTGGGGTCGACCGTCGTCATGTACGACGGGGCGCCCCTCGACCTGTGGACGCTCGCCGCCGAGAACGGCGTCACCTACATGGGGGTCGGCGCGCCCTACATCTCCGCCTCGGCGAAGGAGGGGCGCCGCCCCGGCGAGGAACTCGACCTGTCCGCCCTGCGCGGCATCGGCTCCACCGGCTCGCCGCTCCCGCCCGAGGGCTTCGCCTGGGTGTACGAGGCGGTCGGCCGCGACCTGCTGCTCGGCTCGTTCTCCGGCGGAACCGACCTGTGCACCGGCTTCGTCGGCCCGTCGCCGCTCCTGCCGCTGCGCGCCGGAGTCATCCAGTGCCGCGGCCTCGGCGCCAAGGTGGAGGCGTTCGGCGAGGACGGCAAGCCGGTGATCGACGAGGTGGGGGAGCTGGTCATCACCGAGCCCATGCCGTCCATGCCCGTCTTCTTCTGGAAGGACGAGGGCGGCGAGCGCTACCGCGACTCCTACTTCGACATGTACCCGGGCGTGTGGCGGCACGGCGACTGGATCAAGGTCCTGCCGGACGGCGGCTGCGTGATCTACGGGCGGTCCGACTCCACCCTCAACCGCGGCGGCATCCGCATGGGCACCGCCGACTTCTACCGCGTCGTCGAGGCGTTCGACGAGATCAGCGACAGCCTCGTCATCGACACCGGGCGGCTGGGCCAGGAGGGCCGGCTGCTCCTGTACGTCCAGCTCGCGGAGGGCGCGGCGCTCACCGACGAGCTCGCGGCGGACCTCCGCAGGCGGATCCGGTCGGCGCTGTCGCCCCGGCACGTCCCGGACGAGATCACCGCCGTGCCCGGCATCCCGCGCACGCTGTCCGGCAAGAAGCTGGAGGTCCCCGTCCGCAAGATCCTCCAGGGCACCCCGGTCGACAGGGCCGCCAACCGCGACTCCATGGCCAACCCCGAGGTGCTCACCCACTTCACCCCTTAGCGGCCGCGTAGGCGAGGACGTCGCGGCGGCGGTACAGCCGCCGCACGCGTCCCCCTGCCAGCGGCTCCACCCTGGCGGGTTCGGGCCAGCCCGCGGGCGGGCGCCTGGCGTAGACGGTGACGCTCGTCTGCGCCAGGCCGAGGATGCGTGCGGCCTCCGCCAGGGTGACCAGGTCGTCCGGCCCTTCCTCGGCGGGGCGTTCCCCCAGGGCGCGGTACCAGGCCGTCCAGGCGGCCTCGTCCCAGTACAGGGCCTTGCCGGCGCGGTGCGCGACGTCGGGGTGGCCGTTGGACGCGCGGTCCGCCCAGAGCTGCTTGAGGCGGTGGCGGCTGAGCCCGTGGCGCTCCGCCAGCTCGTCGCGGGTGGCGAGGCCGGGCGGGACGTCCCGGGTCCGGCGCGCCGCGTACCAGCGGTCCCACTCGGCGGCGTCCCACGCGAGCTGCGAGCCGACCGTGCCCACCGGCTCGGGGTGGCCGTTGGAGGCGCGCTCGCGGTACCACTTCTCCAGGGTGCTACGGCCGAGCCCGTGCTCGTCCATGAGTTCGGCGCGCGTGCGAACGCGGCGGCCGTCGAGTGTCGCCATGGGCTCAGTCTCCCGCGTGTGGCAGCGTTCCGCTTGTACGCCCCCGCCCCGCCGGTGACACTGTCTCCGGCGACGCCCCTTCCGTAGTGACAGTGGGCGCGCCCTCGACGCTGGGGGAAGTAACGCCATTAGGGTGGTCTACGACCCAAAGCCCGCACGCGGAGATGATCGTCCGTATCGCTCCGAATGGTCGCGGGATCGGGTGAACTCGACTCCGGCCTCGCGCGTCACACAGTCGGAGGGGTGAACTCGGGTCGGGCCCGCTCGATTCGCCGATCAAGGAGAGGGACGGTTCCACTCATGGAGGTTGGGGCGCTGCGGTCCGGAGACCCGGACCGGCTGGGAACCTACGCCCTGATCGGCCGGGTGGGCGAGGGCGGCCAGGGCACGGTGTTCCTCGGCGTGGCCGAGGACGGCCGGCAGGTCGCGATCAAGCTGCTGCACGCCGAGCTGACGTCCGACGAGAAGGCGCTCGCCCGCTTCCTGCGCGAGCTGGAGGTCGCCAAGCAGGTGGCGCCGTTCTGCACGGCGCAGGTGATCGACGCCGACGCGACCGGCGACCGCCCCTACATCGTCAGCGAGTACGTGCCGGGCCCCTCGCTGAACCAGCAGGTGCTGGAGCACGGCCCGCTCGCCGGCGCCGCGCTCGACCGGCTCGCCGTCGGCACCGCCACGGCCCTCGCCGCCATCCACCAGGCCGACATCGTGCACCGCGACTTCAAGCCGCACAACGTGCTGATCGGCCCCGACGGCCCGCGCGTCATCGACTTCGGCGTCGCCCGCGCGCTCAGCGGCGGCACCACCCTCACCAGCCGGGTGATCGGCACCCCGTCCTACATGGCGCCCGAGCAGATCAGCGGCGACGAGGTCGGGACACCCGCGGACGTGTTCTGCTGGGCGGCGACGCTGGCGTACGCCGCGACCGGGGAGCCGCCCTTCGGGCAGGACACCATCCCCGCCGTGATCAACCGGATCCTGCACGAGGAGCCGGAGCTCGGCGGCCTCGACGGCCCGCTGCGCGACCTGGTGGTCGACTGCCTGGACAAGGACCCCTCCCGCCGCCCGGGCGCCCGGCAGGTGCTGATGCGGCTGCTCGGGCACGAGGAGGCCGCGGCGCGCCCGGCCGCCCGCCCGTCCGGCGACACCGACGAGACCGCGATGCTGGCCGCCGGGTCCGTCCTCGCGGCCGAGGGCGGCGACGGCGACGAGGCGTTCGAGCCCGCCGCCGCGCTCGCCGACGACGCGGGCCTCGCCGAGAGCCCCGTCTTCGACGACGACGCCTTCGCGTCCCCGGCGGAGGCCGCCGGGGACGTCCCGGACGCCTACGGGTCCGGTCCGCCCGGCGCGCCCGCCGCATGGGGCGCCGACGACACCCTGCCCGGCGCCGCCGGGAAGGGCGGCGGTCTGCGGCGCTCGCTCGCCGGTTCGGGACGCTCCGCCGTGCTCGCCGGGGCGGCCGCCCTGGTGGTCGCGTTCATCGTGGTCTCCTCCGTCCTGCTGCTCGGCTCCGGCGACAGCGGCAAGGCGGGCCGCAAGGTCAGCGACCCGAGCGCGCCGCCCGCCTCGACCGACGTCGTGCCCACCACCGCGCCGCCGACGACCCGCCGGCCCGTGCAGGAGGAGCCGCCGGCGTCCTACGACCCGACGCCCACCGGCAGCCCGACGCCCACCGGCAGTCCCACGCCGACGGGGTCCCCGACCCCGACCGGCTCGCCGACCGCGACGCCGACCGACCCCGGCACGCCCACCGACCCCGGCACGCCCACCGACCCGGGCACGCCCACCGACCCCGGTCCGACCGACCCCGGAGACGGCGGCACCAACCCGGGTGACGGCACCGGCACGGGGACGGGCACGGGCACGGGGACGGGCGCGCAGGGCACGGGCTGACACCCGCACCCTCCGATTTCCAAGATCACCCGGAGTCGCCCCCGGCGTCCTGGCAAGGTGGGATAGGCCACGTCGGCCATGCACAGGACCAGGTCGGCTTTGCGGCGATTCCTGGTTACGCTCGTGCAGTGAGCGGCGCCACAACGAGGTGGCGATGGGTCTCAAGGGGAGATTGTCGATGAGCGGCATGCTCGATCAAGCGAAGGACGACCTGCTCCGGCGGGCCGCCGAGGCGTGCGCGCGGCGTCCGGACGCGCGCGGGGACGTGGAGGAGGTCCTCGCCTACCTCCGCCTCTACTACCGGCAGGTCGCGCGCGAGGACCTGGTGGAGCGCGACCCGGCCGCCGTCTGCGGGGCCGCGATGGCGCACCGCGCGCTCGGCGAGGAGCGGCCGCAGGGACGCGCGAAGGTGCGCGTCTTCACGCCGACGCTGGAGGAGGACGGCTGGAACCCCGGCCGCACCGTCGTCCAGGTCGTCACGGACGACATGCCGTTCCTGGTCGACTCGGTGACGATGGAGCTCAGCCGGCACCAGTTCGCCACCCAGATGATCGTCCACCCGCTGCTGGGCGTCGACCGGGACGTCGCGGGCCACCTGCGGGCGTTCCGCGGCAAGCACGACAGCGACACCGACGTCGACGAGTCGTGGATGCACTTCGAGGTCGACCGCACCACCGACCAGGCCGTCCTGGACGTGCTGGAGAAGGACCTGATCCGCGTCCTGCAGGACGTGCGCGTCGCCGTCGAGGACGAGCCCAAGATGCGCGCCCGCGCCCACGAGATCGCGACCGCGGTCCAGGAGGTCCCGCCGCCGCTGTCCGACAAGGAGATCGGCGAGGGCGTCGAGCTGCTCGACTGGCTGGCCGACGGGCACTTCACGTTCCTCGGCTACCGCGACTACACGCTCACCGAGGACGGCACGGCGCTGCGCCCCGAGCCCGGCTCGGGCCTCGGCGTGCTGCGCATGGACAAGCGCGAGTCCGCCGGCTTCGCCGCGCTGCCGCCGGAGGTCCGCGAGAAGGCGAAGGAGAAGCGCCTGCTCGTCCTCACCAAGGCGAACTCGCGCTCCACCGTCCACCGCCCCCTGTACCTGGACTACATCGGGGTGAAGAAGTTCGACGCGGCCGGCGAGGTGATCGGGGAGCGCCGGTTCCTCGGCCTGTTCACGCACGTCGCCTACAGCGAGTCGATCGCGCACGTGCCCGTCCTGCGGCCCAAGCTCGACGAGGTGCTGGAGCGGGCCGGGTTCACCCCCGACAGCTACGACGGCCAGGACCTCATCGAGATCCTGGAGAGCTACCCGCGCGACGAGCTGTTCCAGATCTCGGTGGACGACCTGCTGAAGATCTCCCTCGGCGTCCTGCGGCTGCGCGAGCGCCGCCAGCTCAAGCTGTTCCTGCGCAAGGACCTGTACGGACGCTTCATGTCCTGCATGGTCTACCTGCCGCGCGACCGATACACCACCAAGGTCCGGCTGCGCATCCAGGACCTCCTCAAGGACGCGTTCGAGGGCGTCAGCGTCGACTACAGCGCGAACGTGACCGAGTCGAACCTGGCCCGGCTGCACGTCGTGGTCCGCGGCGAGCGCGGCCGCCCGCTGCCGGACGTCGACGTCGCGGAGCTGGAGGAGCGGCTCGCCGACGCGACCCGCTCCTGGGAGGACGACCTCGCCGACGCGATCGTCGACCAGTGCGGGGAGGAACGTTCCGGAACGCTCGGCCGCTCGTTCGGCGAGGCGTTCCCCGAGGGCTACAAGGCCGACTTCCCGGCCCGCACCGCCGTCGCCGACCTGCGCCGCCTCGACGCGCTCGACGAGGCCACTGACACCTCGATCGACCTGTACGAGCCCGCCGGCGCCGGGCCCGGCGAGCGGCGGCTGAAGATCTACCGGATGGGCGAGCCGATCTCGCTGTCGCGGGTGCTGCCGCTGCTGCAGAACATGGGCGTCGAGGTCATCGACGAGCGGCCGTACGAGATCAACCCCTCCGACGGCCGCCGGTTCTGGATCTACGACCTCGGGCTGCGGTACTCGCCGCCCGCCGACGTCCCGGAAGAGGCCGTCAAGGACCTGTTCCAGGACGCGTTCATGGTCCTGTGGCGCGGCGACATCGAGAACGACGGCTTCAACGCGCTCGTCCTGCACGTCGGCCTGACCTGGTGGCAGGCGATGGTCCTGCGGGCCTACGCCCTGTACCTGCGGCAGGCGGGCGCGGCGTTCTCCAAGCGCTACTTCGAGGAGGTGCTGCTGCGCAACGCCTCCATCACCCGGCTGATCATCCGGCTGTGGGAGAGCAGGCTCGACCCGACCCTGCAGGGCGGCGAGGAGGAGCGCAGCGACGGCATCACCGAGGAGATCCGCGGCAAGCTGGACGACGTCGCGAGCCTCGACGAGGACCGCATCCTGCGCTCCTACCTGGCGCTCGTCCAGGCGACCCTGCGCACGAACCACTACCAGAACAAGCCGTACCTGGCGATGAAGTTCGACCCCGCGGGCATCCCGGACCTGCCGCTGCCCCGCCCCACCTACGAGATCTTCGTGTACTCGCCGAAGGTCGAGGGCGTGCACCTGCGGTTCGGGTCGGTCGCGCGCGGCGGGCTGCGCTGGTCGGACCGGCGCGAGGACTTCCGCACCGAGATCCTCGGCCTGGCCAAGGCGCAGGCGGTGAAGAACACCGTCATCGTCCCGGCGGGCGCCAAGGGCGGCTTCGTCGGCAAGCAGCTGCCCGACCCGTCCGTGGACCGGGAGGCGTGGCAGAAGGCCGGCATCGACTGCTACAAGGACTTCATCTCCGGCCTGCTCGACCTCACCGACAACCTCGTGGACGGCAAGGTCGTCCCGCCGCCGAACGTCGTCCGCCACGACGGCGACGACACCTACATGGTCGTCGCCGCCGACAAGGGCACCGCGACGTTCTCCGACATCGCCAACGGCGTCGCCGCCGAGTACGGGTTCTGGCTGGGCGACGCGTTCGCCTCGGGCGGCTCGGTCGGCTACGACCACAAGGGGATGGGCATCACCGCCCGCGGCGCCTGGGAGTCGGTGAAGTACCACTTCCGGGCCCTCGGCAAGGACATCCAGAACGAGGACTTCACCGTCGTCGGCATCGGCGACATGTCCGGGGACGTGTTCGGCAACGGGATGCTGCTGTCGGAGCACATCCGGCTGGTCGCCGCGTTCGACCACCGGCACATCTTCCTCGACCCCGACCCGGACGCCGCCGCCTCCTTCGCCGAGCGCCGGCGGCTGTTCGAGCTGCCGCGCAGCAGCTGGGCCGACTACGACACCTCGCTGCTCTCCAAGGGCGGCGGCGTGTTCTCCCGCTCCGTCAAGTCGATCCAGATCACCCCGCAGGTCCGGGCGGCGCTCGGGCTCGGCGACGGCGTGAAGTCCCTTCCGCCCTTCGAGCTGATCCGGGCCATCCTGCGGGCGCCGGTCGACCTGCTGTGGAACGGCGGCATCGGCACCTACGTCAAGGCGTCCACCGAGAACAACGCCGACGTCGGCGACAAGGCCAACGACCCCGTCCGCGTGGACGGCGCCGAGCTGCACTGCAAGGTCGTCGGCGAGGGCGGCAACCTCGGCGTGACCCAGCTCGGCCGCATCGAGTTCGCGCGCGGCGGCGGCCTGATCAACACCGACTTCATCGACAACTCCGCGGGCGTCGACACCTCCGACCACGAGGTCAACATCAAGATCCTGCTCGACCAGGCGGTGCGGGACGGCGAACTGGCCGGCAAGCAGCGCGACGGGCTGCTCTACGAGATGACCGACGAGGTGGGGCGGCTCGTCCTTCGCGACAACTACGCGCAGAACGTGGTCCTCGCCGCGTCCCGCGCGCAGGCGCCCGCGATGCTGCACGTCCACGCCCGGTACATGCGCAAGCTGGAGCGCGACGGCCGCCTGAAACGGCGCCTGGAGGCCCTGCCGGACGACAAGGCCCTCGCCGAGCGCCGCCAGTCCGGCCACGGGCTGACCAGCCCCGAGTTCTCGGTGCTGCTCGCCTACGCCAAGCTCGCGCTGGACGCCGACCTCGTCGCCTCCGACCTCGCCGACGACCCCTACCTGGAGTCGTGGCTGGTCGACTACTTCCCGACGCCCCTGCGCGAGCGGTTCCGGCCCTACATGGACCGGCACCCGCTCCGCCGTGAGATCATCACGACCGCCGTGGTGAACGACGTGGTCAACGCGAGCGGCTCCACGTTCGTGTTCCGGATGAACGAGGAGACGGGCGCCTCCTCGTCCGACATCGCCCGCGCCTACCTCGTCGCCCGCGACGTCTTCCAGATGCCGCGGTTCTGGCGGTCGGTGGAGAACCTGTCGCACCAGGTGGAGGAGTCGACGCAGATCGCCATGCTGCTGGAGGCCCGCAAGCTCACCGAGCGCGGCGCCCGCTGGCTGCTGCACAACCGGCGCCCCCCGTTCGACATCCAGGAGACGATCGACTTCTTCTGCGGCGGCGCGGCCACCCTGAGCGCGCACCTGTCGAAGCTGCTCGTCGGGCTGGACCTCGCGGCCTTCGAGCAGCGCCGCGACGGCTTCGCCGAACTGGGCGTCCCGGACGAGCTGGCCGAGCAGTGCGCCACGTTCGTCCCCGCCTACTCCACCTTCGATCTGGTCGGCATCGCGCACGACACGGGACGTCCGGTGGAGGAGGTCGCCGAGATCTACTTCGACCTGGCGGACCGGCTCCAGCTGTCCCGTCTGCGCGAACGCATCATCGCGCTCCCGCGCGACGACAAGTGGCGCTCGATGGCCCGCTCCGCCCTGCGCGACGACCTGTACGCCGCGCACTCCGCCCTCACCCGCGACGTCCTCGTCACCAGCGGCCCGGTCGGCAACCCCGAGGAGCGAATGATCCACTGGGCGGACAAGAACAAGCCCGCCGTCCAACGAGCCCAGCAGACGCTGAGCGAGATCTGGGAGAGCGACAGCTTCGACCTGGCGACCCTCTCGGTCGCCCTCGGCGCCATCCGCACCCTGGTCACGTCGAGCTCCCTGCCTGCTGAATAGCTCTTTTTCCTCCTTCGGGCCGCCAGGCCCGAAGGAGGAGAAAAAGCCATCGGGCGCCGGCCGGGTCCGCCGCAGCGGTCAGGAGGGGCGGGCCGGCCGGCGCCCGACGGGGTTCAGGAGCCCTGGGCGGTGACGGCCTTGCGGTACATGCCGCTGACGGTGGCGCGGCCCTTGGGCGGGATGGTGGCGAGGTACTGCACGAGGACGGTGGTGTCCAGGCGCGTCCGGGCCGTGGTGGACGGGGCGAGCCCGACGAGGTCGCCGCTCACGGCGAGCCTGCCCCGCTGGGCCGCCGAGTACGCCTCGTTCTGTTTGAGGACGTACCAGACGACGGCGCCGCGGTCCTTGGTGCGCAGCCCGTAGACCTTGTACTCGGCGGGGGAGAAGCGGGATGAGAGCGTGACGCCGCGCCCGGCGAGGGTCTTCTCGCCCGCCTTGAGCGCCTTGTAGGTCTCGCTGGTCTTCGCCCCGTCGGCCAGGACGGACGCCCCGGAGGCGCGGGGGCCGTCGGTGAGCAGCGCCGCGTGGGCCTTGGGGAGCTTCGCGGGGGCGACCGCGAGGTCTCCGGCGTCGGGGGCGACCGGGGTGGCGTACCCCTGCGGGTCGAGCGCGACGCGGCCGAGGGCGAGCTCGGACGGGTACGGGTCGGCGGCCAGCAGCCACGGCGCGTTCTGCCCGGCCCGGGTGAACAGCAGCGCGTGCCGCAGGGCCTGCTTGCCCCTGCCGCTGACGGTGTCGGCGGCGAACCAGTGCGGGTAGCCGGTGAGCCGCGGGATGTAGAAGGTCGTGTGGGTGAAGGCCACCCTGGGCGGACGCTGCCGGACGGCGCGGCGGAGCTTGAGCGCGGCGACGTCCATGGTGAGCTGCGGGTCGGTCTCGACCGTGCGCAGCGTCCTACCGCTGAATCTGAGCCCCGCCTGGTTCATCCCCGTGGCGAAGGACGCGAGCACCTGCTGCGCCTCCTCCTTGGTGAGGGCGGGCGCCCCCTGCGGCTTCCCCGGAGCCGCGGAGGAGGTGTTGCCGCCGGAGCAGCCGGTGCTCACGGCGGCGGCCAGCAGGCCGGGTAGGAGTATCGGAACGAGAGTGCGTGCTGCCATGAGGCCCCCCGAATGGCGACGTTGGTCCGGACCATCCGGCATCCTCGCAGAGTGATCATGTGATCACTCTGCGAACACGAAAGTCGGCGCGAAAAGGTGGGGGACCGCTCAGGGGACGATCTCGGGTCAGGCGCTCTCCTGCTGGCGCAGCCAGCGGATCTCGGCCTCGATGAACTCGTCGATGTCGCCGTCCAGGACCGCGGAGGTGTTGCCGACCTCGACGCCGGTGCGCAGATCCTTGACGATCTTGAAGGGATGCAGCACGTAGTTGCGGATCTGCGTACCCCAGCTCGTGGTGCCCTCGCCGCGAAGCGCGGAGAGCTCCTCCGCCTCCTCCTTGCGCTTGCGCTCCAGCAGCTTGGCCTGCAGCACGTTCATGGCCGTGGCCTTGTTCTGGAGCTGGCTGCGCTCGTTCTGGCAGGACACGACGATGCCGCTCGGGATGTGGGTGATCCGCACGGCGGAGTCGGTCGTGTTGACGCCCTGGCCGCCCGGCCCCGACGACCGGTACACGTCGATCCGCAGTTCGCTCTCGTCGATCTCGACGTGGTCGCTCTGCTCGACCACCGGCACGACGTCCAGGCCCGCGAACGACGTCTGCCGCCGGCCCTGGTTGTCGAACGGGGAGATCCGGATGAGCCGGTGGGTGCCGTGCTCGCCGCGCAGCGTCCCGTAGGCGTAGGGGGCCTTCACGGCGAACGTGGTCGACTTGATGCCGGCCTCTTCGGCGTAGGAGGTGTCGTAGACCTCCGTGGGGTAGCCGTGCCGCTCGGCCCAGCGCAGGTACATCCGCTGGAGCTGCTGGGCCCAGTCGGCCGCGTCGACCCCGCCGGCCTGCGCGTTGATGGTGACCAGCGCCTCGCGGGCGTCGTAGTCGCCCGACATGAGGGTGCGCACCTCGAGCTGCTGGACGGCCTTGTGCAGCGCGGCCAGCTCCTCGTCGGCCTCGGTGCGGGTGTCGGCGTCGTCCATCTCGCGGGCCATCTCGTACAGCGTGGCGGCGTCCTCCAGCCGCTGCCGCAGGCCCTCGACCCGGTTCAGCTCGCTCTCCAGGTACGACAGGCGGCGCGTCACGGCCTGCGCGCGCTCCTGGTCGCTCCACAGGTCGGGGTCGGCCGACTGCTCGCGCAGTTCGGCGATGTCGCGGCGCATGGTGTCGAGGTCCAGCACCTGCTCGATGCTGGACAGGGTCGAGGCGAGCTCCTTGAGCTGTTCTTCGGGTTCGATGCCTGCCACGGTCCGAGCCTATCGCCGTCCCGGCACTGCTTATCGCCTCGCGGCGGGCGGGCGGAGGTCCGGCCAATATCATGCGGGTGGCAGAATCACGGGCCGAGGAGGTCGGCCGAGGGCGGCCGGCCCTGAAATCTCGCTCCGGGGGACGGGTCTTTGCACAGCTTCCTGCGGGTGGTCGCGGCCGGGGCGCTGCTCACCCTGCTCACCGCCGCGGGCTGCGCCGAGGGCAGGACGGAGGCGCGGCCGACCGTCACCATGCCCGAGACGTCCCCGCCCGCGCCGGTGGCGCTCACCCCCCAGGTCGCCGACCGGGCGTTCCGCTCCTACGTGACCGACGAGGACGTGGCCAGGGCCGCCGGCGACGAACGCCTCGCGCTGACGTGGACGTCCGACGGCCAGTCGCAGCTGACCGCGGCGGAGTTCCGCAAGGCCGCCTACGACGGCGACCCGGTTCGGCGCTTCGTCTACGGCGCCCCCAAGCTCTACGTCCCGAAGCTGAGGGACGCCGCCTACCCGCAGTGGTTCGTGGTGTCGGTCGACCGTTCGGTCGTGGACCAGCCCAAGAGCAGGCGCAGGGCGCTGATGGGCTTCATCCTGCGCGGGCCGGCCGACCACTGGAAGCTCACGGTCGCGACCCTCCTGCAGGAGAAGGCGAAGGAGCCGAAGGTCGCGGTCGACGCCGCCGGGTACGCGACGGCCATGAGCGCGGAGGACGCGACCGTGCTGATCCGTCCCCGCGACGTCGGCGGGATCCAGGCGACGATCGCCGCCGAGGGGCCGCGCAGCGTCGCCGCGAAGGTGATGCGGTCGAACCCCGTCACCACCGGCTTCTACCAGGACGCCAAGCGCGCGAGGAAGAAGGCCAGGAAGAAGGACATCACCTACACCGCCGTCTACACCGCGACGCCGTTCCCCTACTTCGGGCTGCGGACCGAGCACGGCGGCGGGCTGGTGATCTACTCGCTGTTCTGCAACACCTCGCTGATCGCCAAGGATCCCGGAACGCCGAAGCCGGAGATCCCGCAGGAGGCCGAGCACCTGCTCGACGGGACCGTCGAGGGCAACGAGGTCGACACCACGGCCACGCTGCACTTCGCCGCGTTCGACCCGCCGAAGGCCCGGAAGGGCGCCGCGCAGCCGAAGGCGCACATGGTCGCCGACGACGGCGCCGTGACCAAGGCGGGCACGCCGCCGATCAAGAAGCCGTGACGCGTCGGGGGCGTCGGCCCCGGTCAGCCGTAGACGCGCTGGAGGACGAGCGCCGCGAACAGGAGCGCGACGAGGATCGCCAGGACGACGGCGGGCGGCACGGACGGGCCGTGGTCGTGCAGCTCCGAGCGGGCCTCCCGGCAGGTGGGGCAGCGTCCCTCCACCACCGGGTGCGAGCACCGGGCGCAGATGAGATGTTCGCAGCTCATGTCGTGGGCCCCAATCTCCGACAACGGCACGCGGTCCGTGCGGGAAGCGTCGGCCTGTGTGGTCGTTCGTCCACCTATTAGGTATCTTTCGCCATCATCCAGCGTAGCCGGACTGTATGGTCGTTCCGGCAAGTCCGGGGGCTAGACGGTATAAAACGGCCGGACGTCGGGAGACGGTTCACATGGCACTGATCGGACGTCACGAACTGATCGGACGCGGTGCCGGCCCCGGGCGCCCGTACCACTGCGAGTGGGACGAGGTGGTCGCCTCTCCCCTCTACACTGCTCGAAGGCTCCGCGTCCCACCTGGCCGTGAAGCCGGGCGGCGCAGGCAAGGGGTCACGGAGGCTTCCGTGGCCGCGGGCCGGCCCGCTCCCCAACCCCTACAGCGAACCGCCGTGATGCAGCCGTGATCCATTTCGACAACGTCACCAAGGTCTACCCGAGCCAGAACCGACCCGCCCTGCAGCATGTGAACGTCGCCATCGAGAAGGGCGAGTTCCTGTTCCTGGTGGGCCCGTCCGGCTCCGGTAAGTCGACCTTCCTGCGCCTCGTCCTGAAGGAGGAGCGTCCTTCCCAGGGTCACGTGCACGTGGCGGGCAAGGACCTGAGCAGGCTGAGCAACTGGAAGGTGCCGCACCTGCGCCGCAGGATCGGCTGCGTCTTCCAGGACTTCCGCCTCCTGCCCAACAAGAACGTCTTCGAGAACGTCGCGTTCGCCCTCGAGGTGATCGGCAAGCCGCGGCGCTTCATCGGCAAGGTCGTCCCCGAGGTCATCGACCTGGTCGGCCTGGAGGGCAAGGCCCACCGGATGCCGGACGAGCTGTCCGGCGGCGAGCAGCAGCGCGTCGCCATCGCGCGGGCCTTCGTCAACCGCCCGATGATCCTGCTCGCCGACGAGCCGACGGGGAACATCGACCCCGCGACCTCGATCGGCATCATGAAGGTGCTGGACCGCATCAACCGGACCGGCACGACCGTCGTGATGGCCACCCACGACGCCGCCATCGTCGACGCCTTCCGCAAGCGCGTCGTCGAGCTGGAGGACGGCCGCGTCGTCCGCGACCAGTCGCGCGGCGTGTACGGCCAGGCGTACTGACACGGGGCGCGCTGGCACAGGCGTACCGACACAGGCGTGCCGACACGGGCGCACTGACATCTGAACCATCGATTCCCGCCGGGTCGTAGGAAACCCCGAGGGGTGCCCGAAAGGAAGCCGCCCGCCGCGTCCCGCGGCGCCCCGGCTCCCGGCCCAGCAACGGCGATCAAGGACAGCGAGGCATGCGCGTACAGTTCGTTCTCCAGGAGATCTGGATCGGTCTCCGCAGGAACATGACGATGACGATCTCCCTCGTCATCACCGTCGCCATCGCCATGGCGCTCTTCGGCACCGGGCTGCTCCTGCGGCAGCAGGTCTCCGCGTCCAAGAGCTACTGGTACGACAAGATCGAGGTCTCGATCTTCCTGTGCGCGAAGACGAGCTCCAACCCCGTCTGCCAGAAGCAGGACGTCACCGAGCAGCAGCGGGAGACGCTCAAGGCGCAGCTGCAGAAGATGCCGCAGGTCTCGGATGTCCAGTACGAGAACAAGCAGCAGGCTTACGCCCGCTTCAAGGACCGCTTCGCCGGCTCGCCCGGGTTCGTGGAGAGCACCCGCGAGGGCGACATCCCCGACTCGTTCCGGGTCAAGCTGAAGAACCCGGAGGAGTACAAGGCGGTCGCGCAGGCGATGCTCAACCAGCCCGGCGTCGACTCGGTCATCAACGAGCAGGAGATCCTGAAGCGGTTCTTCCGGATCCTGAACGGACTGCAGGTCGCCGCGCTGACGATCGCCTTGATCCAGGTGATCGCCGCGGTGATGCTGGTCGGCAACACCGTCCGGCTGTCGGCGTTCAACCGGCGCCGGGAGACCGGGATCATGCGGTTGGTCGGGGCGTCCAACACCTATATCCAGCTGCCGTTCATCCTGGAGGGCGCGATCGCCGGGCTGATCGGCGGCCTGTTCGCGTCGGTGCTGCTGATCTTCAGTAAGAAACTCCTGGTCGACCGGTTGGCGGGGGACGTCCAGCTCGTCAGCCAACTCGGCTGGAGCGTGGTGATCCTCGTCATCATCGTGTCGATCTGCTTCGGCGTCCTGCTGTGCGCCGTCTCCTCGTTCCTGACCCTGCGCAGATACCTGCGAATCTGACGCCTCCGCCGGATCCGGCCCAACCGCCGGATCCGGGCCGTGGCGCCGCCCTACACTTGCCGCATGGTCGTCCCCTCCGCGCCCCCGTCGCGTCCGTGTCCCCGCTGAGCAGGAGACGGGGCGGCGTGCTGCGCGGCGCGGCCATCGCGACGGCGATCGTCTGCGCCTACGGCGCGGGGGTCGTGAGCGGCTCGGGCTCCGATCGGCACGCGGCCGTCGCCGGGGGCGGCTCCGTCCTCGACGAGGCCGCCGTGAAGATCGGCGGACGGGCCGCGCGGCCCGTCGACCGCGGCGCCCTCGACCGCGCCGCCATCGAGGGCATGCTGCGCGGGCTCGGCGACCGGTGGGCGCACTACTACTCGGCCCGCGAGTACGACGACGTCGAGGGCCGCCTCACCGGCCGCTACAGCGGCGTCGGCCTGTGGCTCGGCCGCGAGGACGGCGACTCCCGCGTGCTGGTGGCGAGCGTCCAGCCCGGCACCCCCGCCGCCCGCGCCGGCGTCCAGGCCGGCGACGTCGTCGCCCGCGTCGGCGACGCCTCCGTGACCGGCTGGGACATCTCCCGCGTCGCCGAGGCGCTGCGCGGGCGTCTGGACGAGACGGTCGAACTCACCGTGGAGCGCGAGCGTCGAACCAGGAAGTTCCACCTCGTCCGCACGAAGGTCTCTGGAGGGGACGTCACCGTGACCGAGCTTCCCGAGCGCGCGCGGATGATCCGGGTCGGCGCCTTCACCCGCGGGACGGGCCGGCAGGTCCGCGCGGCCGTGACCGGGCGCTCGCCCGCGGGCGGCGTCCTGCTCGACCTGCGCGGCAATCCCGGCGGGCTGGTGGACGAGGCGGTCGAGACGGCGTCGGCGTTCCTGGCGGACGGCCCGGTCGTGACCTACGAGCCGCGCGGCAGGCCCGCCGAGCGGCGCGCCGTCACCGCTCCCGGCGACGCCCGCACCCCGCTCGTCGTGCTCGTCGACGCGGGGACCGCGAGCGCCGCGGAGATCGTCGCGGGCTCCCTGCGCGACCGCGACCGCGCGGTGATCGTAGGATCGCGTACGTACGGGAAGGGCTCGGTGCAGGAACCCCTCCGGCTCGCCGACGGGTCGGTCATCGAGCTGACCGTCGGTCGCTACCGCACCCCGAGCGGCCGTAACCTCGACGGGGTCGGCATCGAACCCGACGTGGAGGTCTCCGCCGACCGCCCCGCGAAGGCGGCCGAGCGACGCGCCCGGACGGTGCTGCACGGCCTCGACGCGGCGATGCCGGGCTGAAGACGACGACGCGGGACTGAGGACTGAGGACGTGGCACGGGACACCGGGCGGAAGAACGACACCGGGCGCAAGCTCATCGCCCAGAACAAGCGGGCCCGGTACGACTACCACATCGACGACACGTGGGAAGCGGGCATGGTGCTGATGGGCACCGAGGTGAAGGCCCTGCGCGCCGGCCGGGCGTCCCTGGCCGACGGCTTCGCGCACGTGCGCGACGGCGAGGTGTGGCTGGAGAACGTCCACATCCCCGAGTACACGCAGGGCACCTGGACCAACCACGCCCCCCGCAGGCGCCGCAAGCTGCTGCTGCACCGCCGCGAGATCCAGAAGATCATCGCGAAGTCGGAGGAGCCGGGCTGGACGCTGATCCCGCTCTCCCTGTACTTCAAGGACGGGAAGGCCAAGGTCGAGATCGGCCTGGCCCGTGGTAAGAAGACCTACGACAAGCGCCAGGCCATCGCCAAGCGGGAAGCCCAGCGGGAGATGCAGAAGGCTGCGGCGGCCCGGTTCAGGAGACGGTGAAGGGTGTCGATGACGAACCGAGGCCGGAGGCGGGCCCGTGCCGGGGCCCGGACGCCGCTGCTTTCGCCCGCGCGCCGCCGGGCGGTCGCTCTGGCGGCCTGCGGCGCGCTGGTCGGGACGATGACGACCGGGTGCTGGGCCGAGCCGTCGGCGATGCCCGCCGTCCGCGACTTCCTCATCGCCTGGCAGGTCGGCAACTACGAGGCCGCGGCCGGGCGGACCGTCGGCGCCGACCGCCGGCAGGTCGAGGACGCGCTCGGCCGCGTCCGGCAGCAGCTCGACGCGGCGTCCCTGCGGCTGTCGCTCGGCACCGAGGTCGAGGGCTCCGGCGTCGACCAGATCGTCAAGAAGGGCGACGAGGCCGACGCCCGCTTCACCGTGAAGATCGACCTGGGTGAGAACGGGCAGCCGTGGGAGTACCCCGGCCTGATGCACCTGCGCCGCGTCGGCGGCAAGTGGAAGGTCGTCTGGGACCCCTCCATCATCAACACCAAGCTGAAGCCGGGGCAGCGCCTCGCCGTGGTGACGCAGGTGCCGAAGCGCTCCCCGATCACCGACACGCAGGGCCGCTCCGCGCTGCGCGAGATCGGCGCCTACCAGGTCGGGGTGTTCCCCGGGCAGCTCGCCGACCCGCAGAAGACCATCGACCTGCTCGCGAAGCAGACCAAGATCGACGGCGGCCGGCGGCTGGACTCCGAGCGCCTCCTCGGCCGCGTCCGGTCGGCCCCGCCGCAGACGTACCTGCCGCTGCTGACCCTTCAGGTCCCCGCGCACAACGCGCTGATCCAGCGGCTCACCCACATCCCGGGGCTGCAGTTCCAGGGCGTCCGCGCGCCGATCGCGCCCGCGTACGCCCCCGAGCTGATCGGCAACCTCGGCCCCGCCACCGCCGACCGGCTCCAGCAGGTCGGCGCCCCCTACCAGCCGGGCGACACGATCGGCGTCAGCGGCATCCAGCTGCTCCAGCAGCGCCGTCTCGCCGGGACGCCCACGGTCAGCGTCGTCGCGCAGGACGAGACCGGCAAGAGCACAGAGCAGCTGCGCTCCTGGCCCGGCCAGGAGCCGCAGCAGGTCCAGACGACCCTCGACCCCGTCTACCAGCACCACGCCGACGACGCCCTGGCCGCCCTGCAGTTCCCGGCGTCCATGGTCGCCGTGCGGCCGAGCACCGGCGAGGTGCTCGCCGTGGCCAACCACGGCACGGGCGGCCAGAACCTCGCCTTCGAGGGCCACTACCCGCCCGGCCTGACGTTCGGGATCGTGTCCGCGCTGGCGCTGTTCTCCCAGGCCGGCATGAAGCAGTCCACCGAGACCACCTGCCCCGGCACCGTCACCGTCGGCGGCAAGACGTTCACCAACAAGGCCCGCCCCGACAGCAGCTTCGCCAACCACTTCGCCGCGTCCTGCAAGACGACCCTCGCGCAGCTCAGCGGCAAGGTCGACGCCCAGACCCTCCTCCGCGAGGCGGCGCAGCTCGGAATCGGCAAGAACTGGGGCCTCGGCGTCCCCGCCTTCACCGGCTCCGTCCCGGCGCCCGCGAACGACGGCGACAAGGCCGCGGCCATGGTCGGCGAAGGCGCCGTCCAGGTCAGCCCGCTGGCGATGGCCATGGTGGCCGCCGCCGCCTACAGCGGCACCTGGCGGCCGCCCTACGTCCTCAAGGATCCGTCCACGACGGCCCAGGCGCCGCAGGCCCAGAGCCCGCCGTCGGAGTCCATCTCGAACCTCAAGAGGGTCCTGAGCCGCACCGCGTCCCGAGGCAACGCCCGCGGCGCCCGCGTGTCCGGCGACGTCGTCGGCGTCGCCGCCCTCACCACCTACAACGAGGGCGGCCGTCCCAAGACCGTCTCCTGGTTCGTCGGATCCAGCGGCGACCGCGCCTTCGCCATCGCCGTCGAGGGCGTCGTCAACACCCCGGCCCTGGCGGCGAAGTTCCTCGGCGGTTAGGCCCTTTGTCAGCTCTTTACGCACGGGACGCAACCAACCCGCCCCCCGCGTGCGTCTTTACGGGTGACTGAGCCACCGCTTGGGGGGTTGCGGACTCAGTCGCCGTGATGAGACCAGAGCCTCGTCTCGGGGGAGGCTCTGCCGTCCGGGCCGGCCCGACCCTGCCGGTCGACCCCGGTGGACGCGACATCGTTCGCGTCCACCGGGGTTCACGTGTGTCCGGGGGAATCACGTTGCCCTCGCACGCGTTATCCTTGTAGCGTCATCGTGCGGACGTCCTCGGACGGACGCTTTGACAATTGAACATGGGGGTGACCGGCTTCGACTTCGGTCGTTCGAGCCAGGGGAAGCGGGTCGAGGGTTGCTGTCGTGACCTCGTAAATCCTGTGACAGCAAACCAATAACTGCCAACAAGAAGCAGTCCGAGTTCGCCCTCGCCGCCTGAGCGAGGAGCGAACTCTGTCAGCCCGGGCGCGTCTCCGTCCCGGGGTCTGGCATCGCTAGGAGACTCCACCTTCCGGTCCGGTCGCGGGCCCGGTAGGGACATCTAACAGCGACTGAGTCCGTCGGCGACACGCCTGCGTGAGCGCCGGGACTGAGAAAACGCTAAGCAGGCTGCACCCGGAGAAGCCCTGACCCATCACCGAAGGACGCGGGTTCGATTCCCGCCACCTCCACGGCACACGAAGCCGCCGATCAGACGAGTTCTGGTCGGCGGCTTCTTGCATGAACGAGCAGACGCCCCTCGCTCCAGGTGTGGAGGGAGGGCCATCGGGGAGCTTGCCGGCGTGGACGTACGGGTTACCGGGGTCGTCATCGAGGACGGCCGGATTCTGCTGCTGGACCAGGACACCGACACCGGGCGGTCGTGGTCGTTGCCGGGCGGCAAGGTGGAGGAGGGCGAGCCGCTGGCCGATGCGCTGGTCAGGGAGATGCGGGAGGAGACCGGCGTCGACGTCGAGGTCGGTCGGCTGCTGTACGTCTGCGATCACATTCGCGGTGGCGCGCACGTCCTGCACATCACCTTCGAGGCGCGCCGCGTGGGCGGCGCGGCCGGGGTCGTGGCCGGGACGGCCGACTCCCGGCCGATCCGCGGAGTCGAGTTCGTGGGGCTCTCCGACCTGGTGGGGCTCGGTTTCGGCGAGCGGTTCGCCGCCCTCGCGGGGGCCGGTTTCCCCGGAGCCGGCTCCTACATGGGCGCCAAGAGCAACATCGGCCTCTGACCCCGGCGAGCACGAGAGCCGCCGGGATCCCCGGTGGAAGCCTCGTCGCGACAAAAGAACATCCTTGTACGAGTGTTGAGGGCGTCGGTAGGTTCGCCGGTGTGACAAGTGCACCGGAGACGGCCCCCGGACGGCTGGTCGGCGGGCGGTACCGGCTGGTCGAGACGCTGGGGCGCGGCGGGTTCGGCCTCGTCTGGAGGGCGCGGGACACCGTCCTCGGGCTCGACGTGGCGGTCAAGGAGATGCGGCCGCCCGCCGCCGAGCTGACCGAAAGGGTCGCGCGCGCCACCCGCGAGGCGCGCAACGCCGCGCGGCTGCGCGAGCACCCGAACATCGTCAGCGTGCACGACGTCGTCGTCGAGGACGGCCTTCCCTGGATCGTCATGCAGCTCGTCGACGGGCACTCGCTGCACGACCGGATCGCGCGGTCCGGCCCCCTGCCCGCCGCCGGGGCCGCACGCGTCGCCGCCGGCCTGCTGGACGCGCTGGAGACGGCGCACGCCGCCGGAATCGTCCATCGGGACGTGAAGCCGGCGAACGTGCTGCTCACCCCCGGCGGGGACGCCGTCCTCACCGACTTCGGCATCGCCGTCCATCACGCCGACACCACGCTCACCGCGACCGGCGCGTTCATCGGGTCCCTGGAGTACATGGCCCCGGAGCGCATCGACGGGAACGACGATCCCGCCTCCGACCTGTTCTCCCTCGGCGCGACGCTCTACCACGCCGTGGAAGGCGTCTCCCCGTTCCGCCGCGACACCACCTCCGCCACGCTGAAGGCCGTCATCAACGACCCTCCGGCGCCGCCGGGGCGCGCCGGGGGGCTCACCGGGCTCATCACCCGCCTCCTGGCCAAGGAGCCGGGCGAGCGTCCGACGATCTCCGAGGCGCGCGTTCTGCTCGCCCGGGCGGCCGGACCGGAAGGCCCGGGCCTCCGGGACCCGGGCCAGGCCGAGCGTGCGACGGTCACCGAGGTCCGCCGGCCGCCCGCCGAAACGAACGACGGCCGCACACGGGTCGGTGACGGGGCATCGTGGTGGAGCCGGGCTTCGACCGTCCGCCAGACGGCCGTGGCGGTCGCGGTGGTCGCGGGCCTGCTCGGGCTGGCCATGGTCGTCGGCCGCCAGGTCTACGGGCGGCCGGCCGCCGGCGCCACGATCGGTGACTGCGTGTACCTCTCCGGCGACTCCGACTTCGGGTTCGGCACGAAGGAGGGGGACTGGTACCAGACGCCGTGCGGCCTGCGGTTGGCCAAGGGCACGGCCTACAAGGTCGTCGGCCAGACGGCCGACGACCCCGACGACCCCGATCGGGAGGATGCCACCCACGGCTGCAAGTACTACTCGGGCTGGAACAGCAGCGCGATGGTCAAGACGTTTCTCGGCGTGGACCCGCGGGGTCTGGCCAAGAACCTGTGCCTCGCGCCGGTCGACTGACCGGCCCGCACGCCCCGTGCTCGCGCGTGACGGGGGAGCGCCGAAGCGGCGTCCCGGCTTGGTGTCCAGCCGTGCGGGCCTAGCGACGCACCTTGTACCTCAGGTGCAGCACCCGCTCGCCCTGGATGACCACGTGCGGGTCCTCCAGCAGGTACTGCCGGTCGACGGCGCCGAAGAAGCGCTTGCCCGTCCCGAACACGACCGGCACCACGTCCATCGCCACCTCGTCCACGAGACCGGCCGCGA
Organism: Actinomadura verrucosospora; assembly: GCF_039540335.1. NCBI lineage: Bacteria > Bacillati > Actinomycetota > Actinomycetes > Streptosporangiales > Thermomonosporaceae > Actinomadura > Actinomadura verrucosospora. The sequence goes on from NZ_BAABEV010000014.1 coordinate 141,491, forward strand.
GGATCTGCCCGCCCACGTCGCCGGCGTTCACGGCGACGGCCCGCTCCCCGGCGAGTTCCTGGGCCTTCTCGATCGCGGCCGTCACGTCGCCGGCGAAGTGGTACGACGCCTCCGGGTGCCAGCCCTCGGGCTTGGGCCGGTGGGACACCACGACCACGTGGTCGCCCGTGGGCGGCCGTCCCTCCCAGCCGTTCACCAGGTCGAACAGGGTGCGGCCCATCACGATCACGCCGATCGACGCCCACGTCGCCCCGACGTACTCCGCCGACGACTTCGAGACCCTGACGCCGCCTCCGGTGCCGGAGTGGTCGTACTCCCCGGCGCCGCCTCCGCCGATCGGGACGTCCCCGTCGAAGTACCAGTCGTGGAGCGTTCCGACCTGGTCCTTGTCGTCGGCGATGAAGCCGTCGACCGACATGACGCTGTGCATGATCACTGTCCCCACGGGTCCCCCTCGGGTCTCGTCGCCTGCTCGCCTCCGATCCTGTCGTCTCCGGGAGCGGCCGCGCTTGTAAGAAATCAATCGGCGGGCATCGGGCCGCTGTCGGGCGGGAAACCCGCCTCGGCGGGGAACCGGCGCCGCAGGGCCAGGTACTCCGCCGGGGTGTGGCCGGTGAAGTCCTTGAACTCCCTGCTGAAGTGGGCCCGGTCGAAGTAGCCCGCCGCGTGGGCGAGGTCCGACCAGTCGACCGGGCGCAGGGCGTCCACGGACAGGATCAGCCGCGCGAAGCGGTAGATCCGCGCCACCCGTTTCGGGGTGACGCCGACGTGGGACTTGAACTGCGCGGCCAGGTGGTTGCCGCTCACCCCGGCGGCCTCGGCCAGCGCCCCGACCGGGACCGCGCCGTGGGACGTCTCCAGGCGTCCGCCGGTGTGCTGGACCAGCCCGAGTCCGCGCGGGGCCGCCTCGGCGAGCCGCGACCGCAGCTCCTCCTCCACCACCCGCAGCGCCTCGTCGGCCGACGCGCTTTCGCCGGCCCGGTCGCGGATCCGGTTCACGGACCGCTGCCAGACGGCGTCGGCGGGCACCCAGCGGTCGCGCAGCTCGGCCGCCGGCACGTCGACGAACGGCGACAGCCCCCACGGCTTGAAGTGCACCCCGACCAGCCGCACGCGCGCCGGGTACTCGATGAGGAAACGCCGGGTCCATACGCCCATGAACCATCCGCCGGCGAACACGGCCGGGGGCACCGAAGGGTCGGAGTCCCGCAGGCGGGCGGGTTCGCCCAGGTTGATGAACAGGTGCGCGGACGGCATCGGCGGCACGTTCATCCGGCGGTGGCGCGGCACCCCGGACAGGCAGTAGATGTCGTCGATGAACCGGTCGAGCGGCGCTGCGGGCACCCGGCCGACATATCTCATCGAAACAGTGTGGCCGACCGGGGCGATGGTCTCCATGCGCGGGGCCGTGGAGACAGCGTCTTACGGTCCGTTTCGCTATGGCTTCCTCCCGTATCGGCAATCGTGACCAATCGGTTGCTCAGAGTAAGTTCCTCATGGTGTCGCATCGGGTTCCGTCCGCGATGCGGGGCCGGGGGAGGAGCCGTCGTGCTGTACGGGGTCGATGTGGCGAGTTACGAGGGCAGGCCGGACTGGCGGCGAGTCCACGCCTCGGGAATCCGGTTCGGGTTCTCCAAGGTCAGCGAATCGACCACCTACGTGAATCCGACGTGGAGCCACAACCGCTCGGCGATGCTCGCGCTGGGCGCCGACTTCGTACCGGGCGGCTACCACTTCCTCCACGGGGGCGACGGGGCCGCGCAGGCCCGCTACTTCCTGGACAGGGCCGGTGACGTGTCCCGCCTCGCCCTCGCACTCGACGTCGAGGCGTCCGGCGCGGACGCGCCCACCGCCAGGGCGTGGGTGGCCGAGGTGAAGCGCCGCACCGGCGGGCATCCCGTCATCGGCTACTTCCCGCGGTGGTACTGGGAGCAGCACGGCCGGCCCGACCTCAGCTTCTTCGACACGATCTGGCAGTCGCGGTACGTGTCGGGCTCCGGCTCCCCGGCCGCCCTCTACCAGAAGGTTCCCGCCTCGTTCTGGATGCCGTACGGCGGAGAGCCGATGTCGATCCTGCAGTACTCGTCCAGCGGCTCGGTACCGGGCATCACGGGCCACTGCGACGTCAACGCCTTCCGCGGCTCGCTCGCGGAACTGAAGGCGCTGGCCCTCGGGTCACACGAGGAGGACGAAGTGCCCATCCGCAGCAGCTACGGCAAGACCAGGCCCCAGGTTCTGGCGTGGGGGCAGTTCACTGTCCTCAACTGGGACGTCACCCACGCCGACCCGGCCAACTCCCACTCGGAACCGGACAAGGACCATCCCGACGGATATCCCGGCTACGTGGCTCCGCTCTCCACGTGGGCGGACATCACCGCCGTCGTCGGCGTCGAGGGAATGGGCCTCGGCGACGAGTACCAGATGCGGTTCGAGGTCCACGACTGGAAGAACGGCCAGTCGGCCGGGGTCTGGTCCGAAACCCGTGCCGACGCCCTGGCCACCAGCGGCGCCCAGTACGTCACCGGCGCCATGCCCAAGGGCCTCGGCAAGGGCCAGCACGTGTACGTCGCGATCGCCGTGTTCCCCTCCGGAGGCGACCCCGGAAGCCGCCCGGCGCCCCGCGCGACGTCAGGCCGCTGGACCATCGCCCAGGACCGCAGCTGACCGGGAGCGGCTCTAGGGCGCCTGTTCGGATGCTCGCCACTCCGGGGCGAGCACTGACCAGACCTCTATGTCCTGCCGTTCGCCGCGGTAGAGGTAGCTTTCCCGCAGGGTGCCGTCCTTGGTCATCCCGAGCCGCTTCGCCACCGAGATGCTGGGCTGGTTGGCGGCCGAGACGCGCCATTCCACCCGGTGGATGCCGCGCTCCTCGACGGCCCAGTCGATGATGGCGCGCACCGCCCTCGTCACCAGTCCCCTGCCCGCCGCCGACGGCTCCAGCCAGCAGCCGGCCTCGGCGGTGCCCTGGTCGACGTCCATCGTCACGAAGAGGACGCCGCCCACCAGCCGTCCGTCGGCCCAGATCCCGTAGATGCGCCCCCTGTCGGCTGCGGCTTTGTCCGCGTACGCCTGCAGGTGCGCGCGGCTGGATTCCAGGTCCGTGACGCGGTCCGGGAGCCCGACGTGCCGGCCGATGAACTCCCGTCCCCGGTCGATGTGGGCCAGGAACTCGTCGGCCTGCCACGGTTCGAGGGGCCGCAGCTCCGCGCCGTCGTCGCCCAGGGACACCGCGTACATCCACGCCTCCACGGTCATAACCAGCACAGACTGCCGTGGATCCTCTCACGACCCGGCGCTCGGCCCCCATGCGCCCACGACGTCCCCCGACGCTGCGCTGCGGCCTGGCGAATCATTCAGGGGCGCCAAGGCATGTGCTGGAGGGTCCAGGTGTTGCCGTCCGGGTCGGCGAAGCGGGCGTAGAAGACGCCGCCCATGTCCTCCACCGGCTCCACGTGGGCGCCGCGCTCGATGAGGTCGGACCGGGACTGCTCGATGTCGCTGACGACCAGGTGCAGGCCGCGCTGCGTCCCGACCGGCATGTCCATTCCCGGCAGGCCCTCCGTCAGCGCGATCGAGCAGGCCGAGCCCGGAGGGGTGAGCTGGACGTAGCGGACGCCGTCCGCGGGTCGTACGTCGACGTCGGCGTTGAAGCCGAGACCGGTGTAGAAGTCCTTGGCCCGGTCGATGTCATCGACGGGTACCGGGACGAGTTCGAGCAGGAGCATTCCGGGGCGCACGGGCAGCACCGGGCTTGGGGACTCGGTCATGGGCGGTGTCCTTTCGAGAGCAGGTCGTCGAGTCGGTCGTAGGACTCGCCCGCACCGCGCCGCATCGGGCTGCGGAGCACGCTGTCGCGCGTCGCGCGGGTGGGGTAGCGAACGGTGATGTTCATGGCGGTGCGGCCGTCCCGCTCGTCGAAGACGGTGGTGACCAGGGCCTCGCCGGCCTCCCAGCCGTCGCGGATCTCGCTCTGCACCAGCCGCGCGGGCGCGTCCACCTCGAGGAAGACGCCGCCGTAGCCCATCTCGGCGCCGCCCGGGCCGTGCGAGACGAAGCGCCAGGCGCCGCCGGGACGCAGGTCGATCTCGCAGACGGCGAGCCGCCAGCCGCGGGCGCCGTGCCACTGCCTGAGCAGTTCCGGACGGGTGAACGCGTCGAACACCCGCCGCCGGGGCGCGTCGAAGGTCCTGCTGAGCAGGATCTCGGTGTCGGACGGCGTGCTGACCGCGAGGCCCGGCCCGCGGGGCCGCCAGACGGTCACGAGCCGTCCCGCTCTTCGAGCCGGGCGAGCAGCTCGTCGAGTTGCCGGTAGCTCTCCTCCCAGTACTCGCGGAAGTCGGCGAGCCAGTCCAGGGCCTCCCGGAGGGGCCGGGCCTCAAGCCGGCACGGCCGCCGCTGCGCATCCCGGCCGCGCGAGACCAGCCCGGCGCGTTCGAGTACGCGCAGGTGCTTGGACACGGCGGGCTGACTCATGGCGAACGGCGCGGCGAGCTCGCCCACCGACGCATCGCCCTGGGTGAGGCGGGTCAGGATCGCCCGCCTGGTCGGGTCGGCCAGCGCGGCGAACGTCGTGTCCAGAGTACGGGTGTCCACAAGAGAAACCTTCCGGTTCTATAACCAGAAGGTTTCTATCCATGGACGCCGCGGCCTGTCAAGCGTGGAGCCGTGAGAGGGGCATGCCGGGGCCGGGGGCGTCCGTGTGCCGGACGCCCCCGGCCCCGCCGCGCGGCGACGCTCAGAAGGTCATGCGCGAGTCGGCGTCCTCGCGGTCGTGCTGCTCCTGCGAGTACGGTTCGGTCACCGGCATCGGCAGCTGGAAGCTCTTGAGCCCGGGCAGCAGCTTGACGTGGGACGGGAGCGCGCCGCCCCAGCTCTCGGACCACAGGGACAGCGCGTTGCCGAGGTCGAGGAGCTCGTCGTAGCCCGGCTGGACGGCGCCGGCCATCAGCATCTCCGACGGCAGGGTCATCCCGCAGTACTTGGCCCACAGGTCGCGGCGCAGGCGGCGGACGAGGCCGGTCTCCGTGGCGTCCAGGACGGCGACGGACAGCTCGGTGTCGGTGTAGAGGCTGCGCCGCATCGCGTTCGCCGACCCCACGATGCAGAAGACGTCGTCGATGATCGTCGCCTTGCAGTGCACGGCCGTGCCGGGCCAGCCGTACACCTCCAGGCCCTGGAGGCCGCTGCGGCTGCCCAGCAGGAGCTGCGGGACGTTCGGAATCAGGTGCTTGTTGACCGCCTCGGGCATGTCCCCGCTCGGCGGGTTCGTGGGATCGCCGCCGTGCAGCAGGATCACCTTGAGGTCCGGTTTCTGCAGCAGCCGGGCGTTGATCCAGTCCATGATCTCTTCGCTGCTGAAGGCCTGGTCGGCGATGAAGATGTACTTCTCGGCCCCGCCGATCGCCTTCTGCAGCGCCACCTTGAATTCGAAGAGGCCGTCGGGCGCGAAACTGATCGGCGCCTTTCTGAAGCCGACGCCGGCGGTGATGAGGGCCCGCACCACCGAGCTCTTGCCGTAGAGCCAGGCGGGGCCGGACGAGGAGAACCGCATCTGCGGGACGGTCCGGAGCACCTGGACATGGGCGCCGGTGCCGTTGCCGCGCGGCGGTTCCGGCGGGTCGGGGACCGCCGTGGCCGTCTTGAGCCGCGATTCGATCGGATGGCGGTCGACCACGAAGTTCTCGGCGGGCAGCTTGAGGTTCTCGGCCCACATCTGCTGGAAGAACCGGTGGATCGCGGCGGCCGCGGGACCGGTGACCCGCACCGCGAGGTCGTGCCAGGCCGGGGCAGTCCGGTTCATGACCGGGTCGATGCCGCCCGTGAAGGCGCGGGTGGACGTGTGGTCGCCGGCCACCACCAGCTTGCAGTGCACCGCGCCCAGCGGGTGCGCTGTCAGGTTGACCATCACCTTGCCTGCGCCCTGCTCGCCGAAGCGGCTGCGCATCTCCGCGACGCTGAGCAGGGTCTGCGCGTTCACGATGCGGATCCCGCCGAACTCGGGGACGTCGTACCGGGCGGCGAACGGCGACACCCAGGCGAGGATCCGCACGTCGGCGCCGGACTTGTGAAGCTCCTCCAGGCGCCGGGAGAGCAGTGCGCCGCTCGGGAGCGTCAGCGGCGGGTACTCCGCGCCGACCCGGACCGGCCGGGTGTAGTCCTTCAGCACCGGGAACTGCTGGACGATGGTGCCGGCGAGTTCTCCGAACGCCTGGACCTCGGTGTCGGCCGGCAGTCTGCTCAGGCCGAGCCACCACGCCGTCAGGTACAGGTACCGGCCGTTCGCGGTGGACGCGCGCAGGGCCTCGATCTCGTCTTCCAGCGCCTTGAAGTACGCCACTCCGTTGATGAAGTGGTCGACGGTGTTCCCGGAAAGGTCACCGAGAAAGTTCTGTTGCGGCGCGTACTGCCCGTCACCCCACTCCGGCCGGTCGGTCTCGCGCGCCAGGTACCTGCCGATCAGAGACTGCGGTTTCGATGAAGGATTCATCCCCGCCCCTTCTCCCCGGCATCCCGCCGAGGGCGTGCCCTGACGATAGGACCGCGGAACTGCCCGCCAGAATTAACGAAAAGGTGATATCTAATGCCATAACTGGCCGGATTGGGACACGTACTGTGTGCGATGGTGTCTGGTCGGGGGGCCAGGCTGGCTTGCCGGCACCGCAAGGAAGGCGCGCTTTTGTGGCGATGCGGACCGAAGTGCTTTCGGCGGCAGCAGGCCTCGCGCCGATGGTGGCGGTTGGGCAGGCGGCTCCGCGACGGTCGGGAGGGCGGCGCTGACCGCGTGGCTCCCCCCGGGCCGGGCTTCGTCAGGTCACGGCGTCGTGAGGGTGGCCATGGCGCGGTCGGGCTCCCAGTGGGCGCGCAGGGACGTGATCCTTCCTGCGCCGTCCACCGTGTAGACGAGGACGCAGTCGATGGTCATCGTGGCGCCGTCGGGCGTCGTGGTCGTGATCGTCGCGACGTTGGCGCAGCAGGGGCCGTTGGCGAAGGAGTCGGCGACGCGGAAACGGAAGCCGGCGATCGTGGAGATGAAGGAGTTCCAGAAGTTCTCGATGCCGTCCGGGCCCCGGTGGCCCGCGCCCTCGGGATCGAGGAAGGAGGGGCCGACCGGGTCCTCGATGAGGGCGTCCGGGGCGAACAGGGACAGCCAGTCGTCCTTGCGGCCCTCGGCGACGGCGGTCATGGAGGCGCGGGCGGCGCGGCGGGCCGGGTGGTCGGCGTCGGGGGCGTCCCAGGCGATGGCATCCACTGTAACGTGTTCTCGTTTCGGGATCAGGAGGCGGTCTTGGCGATGACGGTCTCGGCGAACCGTTCGAGGTTCTCGATCTTCTTGGCCAGCGGCTCGGTGTCGGGCCCCTCGGCGTAGGGCATCCGGAAGCCGACGATCACGTCGGTGACGCCCTTGTCCTCCAGCCGCCTCACCCCGTCGGGCGTGTAGGCGTCCATCGAGATGACGTGCACCTCGAAGGGATCGCCCGCCTTGCCCTCCGCCTCGCGGATCCGGTCCAGCCGGGCGAGCAGGCCGTCCAGGTCGTCGCCGCCGCCCGCGTGCATCCAGCCGTCCCCGCGCACGACGGCGCGGCGCAGCGCGGCCTCGCTGTGCCCGCCGACCAGGATCGGGAAGGGCCGCGCCGGGCAGATCTTGACGGCCGGGACGTCGAAGTGCTCGCCGTGGTACTCGAAGTACCCGCCGGCGCTCAGCCCCCGCACGATGTCGATGGCCTCGTCCATCCGCCTGCCGCGCCGTTCCCACGGGACGCCCATCACCTCGAAGTCCTCGCGCCAGGGGCTGAGCCCGACGCCGAGGGCGAGCCGCCCGCCGGTCAGGCACGCGACCGACGTCGCCTGCTTCGCCACCAGGACGGGGGGACGCACCGGGAGCTTCAGCACGAACGGCGTGAACCGCAGCCGGGAGGTCACCGCCCCCATGGCCGCGATCAGCGTGAACGTCTCGATGAAGGGCTTGTCCTCCAGGAACTCCCGGCTGCCGTCGGCGGTGTACGGATACACCGAGTCCGACTCCTTCGGGTACACCAGCGAGTCGGCGACCGACATGCTCGTGTACCCGGCCTCCTCGGCGGCCCTGGCCAGCGGCAGGTAGAACGACGGGTCCGTCATGGCCTCGGCGTAGGTGAACCTCATGCGGAAATAGTAGAACGTGTTCCACTTCGGTGCCAGGGGCGCCGCGCTGTTGCCCGGGGGTGCGCGGGGTGGTTCGGTGGGGGCATGGAGCGCAGGATCGCGATCGTCACCGGGGGGACCTCCGGGATCGGGAAGGAGATCGCGCGGGGGCTGGCCCGGGCGGGGATGCTGGTGGGGATCGTCTGCCGGAACGAGCTGCGCGCCGCCGCGACGGTGGAGGAGCTGACGGCGGACGTGCCGGGCGCGCGGGTCGAGACGTTCATCGGCGACCTTTCGGTGCAGATGGACGTCCGGCGGGTCGCGGCGTCGCTGGAGGAGCGGTTCGACCGGCTGGACGTGCTGGTCGACAACGCGGGCGTCTACCTGCTGCGGGCCAAGGTCAGCGCGGACGGGTACGACCGCGTGATCGCGACGAACCACCTGGGGCCGTTCCTGCTGACGAACCTGCTGCTGGGCCTGCTGGAGAAGGGCGCGCCGTCCCGGGTGGTGGTCATGGCGTCGGAGGCGCACCGGTTCTCGGACCGGCTCGACGTCGAGCGGATGGCCGAGCCCGTGTCCTACGGTCCGTCCGGGGCGCTGCGCGTGTACGGGCGGTCGAAGCTGCTCAACATCCTGTTCGCGCAGGAACTGGCCAGGCGGATGGAGGGCAGCGGCGTCACCGCGAACGCGGTCTCCCCGGGGTTCGTCGCCACGAGCCTTGGAAGGGACGTCCGCGGCACCGAGCGCGTCCTGGCCCTGTTCTCCCACACCCCGGTGATGCGGACCCCCGCGCAGGGGGCGCGGATGGCTCTGCGGCTCGCGCTGGACGAGGAGTTCGAGGGGCGCAGCGGCGGCTACTACAGCTCGACGCCGGGCGCCGGAAGGCTGCCGACGGTCGAGGCCTTGAAGGATTCGGAGCTGCGGCGCGCGGTTTGGGGCCGTTCTGTCCGTCTTGTGGGGCTGCCCGCCCTATAGGGTCAGGGTGCGTGAGCCAACCGTACGGACCGCCTGACCGACCCGGTGCCTGGAGCGGCCCGCCGCAGCCGGGCCCCCAGCCGGGCCCGCGGCCGAGCCCCCAGCCGAGCCCCCGAGCGGGCTTCCAGCCGAGCCCTCAGCAGCCCCACCCTCCGCAGCAGCCGGGTCCGCCGCCGCGGCCGTCCGCCTTCAAGGACTTCTTCAACGGCGTCGGCTACCTGCTGCGCGGCATCGGATGGGTGGCGCGGCACCCGGCCCAGTGGCTGTTCGGGCTGATCCCCGCGCTGATCGTCCTGGCGGTCTACGTCGCGGCGCTGGTCTTCCTGGCGTACCGGATCGACGACCTGGCCGGATGGGTGACGGGCTTCGCCGACGGCTGGTCCGACGCGGCACGCTCGTCGGCGCGCGTCGTGGCCGGGATCGCCCTGTACGGGGCGGCCCTGTTCCTCGCGGTCATCACGTTCACGGCGGTGACGCTGCTGGTGGGCGACCCGTTCTACGAGGCCATCGCGGTCCGGGTGGAGGAGTCGCAGGGCGGCGCGCCGCCGGAGCCGGACGTCCCGCTGCTGGTCCAGATCGGGCGGGCGGTCAAGGACGCGCTGATCCTCGGGGCCGTGGCGCTGGCGTTCGCGGTCGTGTTCTTCGCGTGCGGGTTCCTGCCGGTGGTGGGGCAGACGGTCGTCCCGGTGGTCGCGGCGCTGGTGTCGGGCTACTTCCTCGCGGGCGAGCTGACGTCGATCGCGCTGGAGCGGCGCGGGCTGCGGCGCCGGGACCGGTTCGCGCGGCTGAAGACCCGCCGCCCGCTCGCCGTCGGGTTCGGCGCGGCGACCTTTGTGGTGTTTCTCATCCCGTTCGGCGCGGTGCTCGCGATGCCCGGCGCGGTGGCCGGCGGGACGCTGCTGGCGAGGGAGCGCCTGGCCGACGACCCGGTGGCCGAGGCGGGCCTGACGAGTCCCGCGTGAGCGCCCGGGCCGCCGCCACCGAGGCGATGAGAAGATGTGTCCTGAGCGTGATGACCGGCCGGAACGGCACGAGTGATCTTGGCGTAACGTGTGCCGCATGTCCGATCAGGGGGAGCGCAGTGTGCGCTGGACCGAAATGAGCGAGAGCGAGCCGCGGGACGGCGCGGAGGGCGCGACCGGGCCGCAGGCGGCCTTCCCCGAGCCGAAGGTGCCGGAGGTGCCGGTGCCCCCGCCGACGGGCCGCACCGACTTCTCCGCGTCCGGCGAGGGCGCCGGAGCGCACGACGTCTGGGGCAAGGTCGAGACCGGGCGCCGGGAGTCCGCCGTGCGCGAGGAGCCCGACCCCGAGGACGTCAAGGTGGCGCCCGTGGTCGAGGAGAAGCCCGCCGAGGAGGCGCCCCAGTGGGAGGGCTCGCTCTTCGAGGAGGGCGACGGCGACGGCGGCGGCGACGACAGGTACGTCCCGGCGGTCCCCACCGGGTCCGGGCAGCCGGCCAAGCCCGGCAAGCCGAGCAGCGGCAACTGGCAGATGCCCGACTGGATGGCCGACGAGGACGCCGCGGACGCCAAGCTCGGCGGCTCGCCGAGGCCGCAGCGCGACGTCCTGGACGAGCGCGGCGGCCGGTCCCGGCTCGTGCTGTTCGGCGGGATCGGCCTGCTGGTGGTCGCGCTCCTCGCGGCCGGCGGCGCCTACTTCTTGAAGAGCGGCGACGACGAGCCGGCCGAGCCCGCCGACCCGCCTGGCAACGCCGACCGGCGGGCCGCGGCGGAGCAGTCCGAGGCGGCGCAGGTGGAGATGCCGCCGGACAAGCGCCTCGCGACGTTCCCCGGGAAGCCGAGCCGGATGCTCGGGCGGGTCAACGACGTCCACTCCGGGCTGTCGTACCCGCGGCTGGCCGCCCCCTGGCAGGTGCCCACCAAGAAGAACAAGCTGGGCACGCCGGGATGGTCGGGGCAGCAGATCCTCCTGACCGAGCGGCACGCCGGGCGGTTCTGGTACGGGCAGCTCCTCACCGGCACGCTGATCCCGTCCCTGCAGAGCGCCTACCAGGGGCCGGACAGCGTGAAGACCGTGGCCGGGCTGGCCGCGAAGGGCTACGAGGCGCAGTACTACGCGTTCCCCCACAAGACGGCCCCGCTCGCGTCGCAGGCGCTGAACGTGGGCGGGCGCAAGGGCTGGCTGGTCGCCTCCTACCTCACCTACAAGCGGTCCGGGGTGCGCGCGACGGGCGAGATCGTCGTCATGGCGGTGGTCGACACCGGCCGGAAGGCGCCGGCGGTGGTGTTCGCGTCGATGCCGAACACGAACCGCAAGCAGTGGCCGGACGTCAACCAGTTCCTCGGGCAGCTCAAGCTCGCCTCCTGACCGATCGCTCCTGACAACCGAATCCCGTTCTAATACGCTGGGGCCACTCCTGCGAAAGGTGTGGCCATGGCCATCGGGCTGACCGAGGAACACGAGGCGCTCGCGGCGGCGGTGCGCGGCTTCGCCGAACGGGCCGTCACGCGCGAGGCCGTCCGGGACGCGGACGCGGGCTTCTGGCCCGCGCTCGCCGGGCAGGGTCTGCTCGGCCTGCACCTGCCCGAGGACGTCGGCGGCGAGGGATTCGGGATCCTGGAGCAGGCCGTCGCCCTGGAGGAACTGGGCCGCGTCCTGGCTCCCGGCCCGTACGCGCCGACCGTGCTGGCGTCCGCGATCCTGCACGCGGCCGGGGCGGACGTGCGCGGCCTCGTCGAGGGGGCGCGGAAGGCGGCGGTCGGGCTTTCGGGCGGCCTCACGACGAACGGCTCCACCGTCTCCGGGACGGTCCAACCGGTGCTGGGCGCGCCCTTGGCCGATGTCTTCGTGCTCCCCGCCGGAGACCGCTGGGCCGTTCTGGATCGGGACGACGTCACCGTCGAGCCGCTGGAGTCTCTGGATATCACCCGGCCGGTGGGATCGGTCACGGTCGGGGGCGTGTCCCTTCCGGACGACCGCCTCATCAGCGGCGTGGACGTGCCCGCCCTCGCCGCCGTCCTTCTGGGCGCCGAGGCGTGCGGTGTGGCGGGACGTGCCCTGGACGACGCCGTCGCGTACGCGAAACTGCGTGAGCAGTTCGGCCGTCCGATCGGCCAGTTCCAAGGCGTCAAGCACAAGTGCGCGCGGATGCTCATCGCGGTCGAGCGCGCCAGGGCGGCGGTATGGGACGCCGCACGCGCCCTGGACGAGCCGGAAGACCAGCGCGCCTACGCCGCCGGGGTGGCGGCCGTCCTGGCGGCGGACGCCGCCGTCACCTGCGCGGAAGGCAACATCCAGGTCCACGGAGGCGTCGGCTACACCTATGAGCACGACGCCCACCTCCTCTACCGTCGGGCCCTTACCCTCCGCGCGCTCCTCGGGCGGGCGAGCGCGCACCGCGCGGAGGTCGCCGCGCTCGCGGTCGGGGGCGTCCGGCGCCCGATGAGCATCGAGCTGGCGGAGGACGCGGCGCCGGTCCGCGAGGAGATCCGCGCCCGCGTCGCCGAGCTGGCCGCGATGGAGCCGCTCGAACAGCGGGCGGCGATGGCCGAGGGCGGCTGGGTGACGCCGCACCTGCCGAAGCCGTGGGGGCGGGACGCGGGGCCCCTCGAACAGATCGTGATCCAGCAGGAGCTCGGGGCGGCGAAGGTGCGCCCGGTGCCGCTGATGATCGCGGCGTGGGTCGTCCCCTCGCTGGTCCGGTACGGGACGGCGGAGCAGCGGGAGCGCTTCCTCCCGCCGACGCTGCGCGGCGAGATCATCTGGTGCCAGCTGTTCTCCGAGCCGGAGGCGGGCTCCGACCTCGCCGGGCTGCGGACCCGCGCCGAGCGCGCCGAGGGCGGCTGGACGATCACCGGGCAGAAGATCTGGACGTCGCTGGCCCGCGAGGCGCGGTGGGCGATCTGCGTCGCGCGCACCGATCCGGACCGTCCCAAGCACGACGGGATCACCTACTTCCTCGTCGACATGGAGTCGCCCGGCATCGAGGTCCGCCCGCTGCGCGAGTGCACCGGCGACGCCGTGTTCAACGAGGTGTTCCTCGACGGGGTGTTCGTGCCGGACGACCTCGTCGTCGGCCCGGTCAACGAGGGCTGGCGCGTGGCCCGCACGACGCTGGCGAACGAGCGGGTCGGCCTGACCAGCAGCTTCCAGCTCGGCGGCGACCTGCCCAAGCTGCTCGACCTCGCGGCCGGGCTCGGCTTGGACGGCGATCCGCTCGTCCGCGACGGGATCGGGCGGCTCGCCTGCGACGAGCACGCGTTCAACCTGCTCGGGCTGCGCGCCACGCTCAAGCGGCTCTCGGGCACCGACCCGGGCGCGACGGCGAACGTCCGCAAGCTGGTGGCGATGGAGCACGGCCAGCAGGTCACCGAGTTCGGGTTCACGCTCCTCGGCGAGGAGGGCGCCCTGACCGGCGGGCGCCGCGCCCCCCTGCGCGCCCGCTGGACCCGCTACCTGCTCGCCTCGCGGGCGATGACGATCGGCGGCGGCACCACCGAGGTCAACCTGAACGTGATCGGCGAGCGGATCCTCGGCCTGCCCCGGGACCCCGAGCCGGTCGGGTAGCGTCCAGGCTCACATGCGGGAGCGGACTGCTTGACCGACCGGACGCGGCACCTGGTGGCCGCCCTCACCGGCCTCGGGCTCGGGCTCGCGGCACTGGGGCCGGGGCTCGCGCCCGGCTTCGTGCTGTCCTACGACATGGTGTTCGTGCCCGACCCGGCGTTCACCCGCCTGACGTTCGGGCTGACAGGGGTCGTGCCCCGGCACGTGCCGAGCGACGCGTTCGTCACCGCGCTCGCCGCGATCGTCCCGGCGGACGCGGTGCAGAAGCTCGTCCTGCTGGCCGTCTTCGTGATGGCGTGCACGTCGGCGGCGTCGCTGGTCCCCTCGTCCCGGCTGCTGCCGCGCCTGGCCGCCGGCGTCTGCTACGCCTGGAACCCGTTCGTCGCCGAACGCCTGCTGCTCGGACAGTGGGCCCTCCTCCTCGGCTACGCGGCCCTGCCTTGGGTGGTGGTGGCGGCCGCGCGGACGGACGAGCCCGGCGGTGGCCGCCGCCTCATCCGCGCCCTGCTCCCCGCGGCGATCGGCGGCTTCGCGGCGCTGGCGGTCTCCGCCATGACGGCTCTGGCCGTCGCTCTCGTGACCCCGTCGGGGGCGGGCCGCCCGCGTGAGGGGCTTCGCGCCGGCCTGCGGGTCGCGGCGGCCGCGGCCGTGCTCAGCCTGCCCTGGCTGGTGCCGGGGGCGCTGCGTCCCGCGGGCCTGCCCGGGGACGGGACGGCCGTCGGCCTGTTCGCGGCCAGGGCGGACACCCCGTTCGGGACGCTCGGCAGCCTGCTCCTGCTCGGCGGGGTGTGGAACGGCGAGACGGTGCCGAGCGGCTACGGGGCGCCGGTCACCGCGACGATCTGGCTGGTCGTGGTGGTGGTCGCGCTGGCCGCCTATGGGAGATGGTGCAGGGAGCCCGGCTGGCGGCGGGGCGCGGCCGTCGCGGCGGCGGTCGGGTTCGCCGTCGCTGCCTTTGGAGCGGTGGCGGCGCCCGTCCTCGAAGGCGTCATCGGCCTGTGGCCGGGGTTCGCCGTCCTCCGGGACGGGCAGCAGTTCGCGGCCCCGCTCGCCGTCGTGGTCGCCGTGGGGCTGGGGACGGCCGCCGACCGGGCGGCCGAGGCCCGGTGGCCGGGAGTGGCCGCCGCGGCGACGGCGGCCCCGGTCCTCCTGCTGCCGACGCTGGCCTGGGGCGCGGCGGGCGATTTGCGGGCCGTCCGATACCCGGACGACTGGGCGCGCGCACGGCAGATCATCGACGGGGACCCCGCCTCGGGGGACGTGTTGGTCCTGCCCTGGGCGTCCTACCGGAGCTACCCGTGGAACCACGGCCGCCGGGTGCTCGACCCGATGCCCCGCTACCTGCACCGCCGCGTCATCGTGGACGACGCCGTCACGGTCGGCGGGACGACCGTCGCCCCCGAGGATCCGAGGGCGGTCGAGCTCGCGCCCGCCGCGCGGACCGGAACCCCGCCCGTGACCACGTTGCGTGACAGGGGAGTACGGTACGTCGTCGTGGACGCCGAGCCGGGGGCCCACCGTCCCTCGGGCGCGGCCACGGAGGTCCTGCGAGGGCCTGACCTGGTCGTCTACCGGATCGACGGGGTCGCGGACGGGGTCCGCGACTCGGCCCCGCTCGCGCCCGTGGTGGCCGCGTGGGTGCTGACGGGTCTCGCCGTTTTCTGGTCAATCACGCCCTCAAGGACTACTCTGAGCTTCCCGTTACTCGGCGGTATCACGCCTCGCAGACCCGACCCCCGACGAAGGACCCCCTGATGCGCATCGCCATCGCCGCAATCGTCGGCGTCCTGCTGGCCTCCGGAGCCTCGTTCGGCGCCGTCCAGCTCGCAAGCGCCTCCCAGAAGGACCCCGTCATCAAGCCGCTGTACAACTACGGCTCCCGGTGACGTGTAGGCCCTGATGGGGACCAGGCGTGACCGGCCCGCACTTCTGGAGATCGTCGTTCCCGCCTTCAACGAGGCCGACCGGCTTCCGGCGGGACTGGATCTGCTGTGCGGCAAGCTCGCGGGCCTCGCGGCGCGGGCCGAGGTCATCGTCGTCGACAACGCCAGCACCGACGGGACGGCCGGCATCGTCGAGTCCTGGGACGGGCCGGTCCCCGTCCGGCTGGTGCGCTGCGAGCGCCGGGGGAAGGGAGCGGCGGTCCGCGCCGGACTGCTCGCGACGCGGGCCCCTTACGTGGGCTTCATGGACGCCGATATGGCAACAGACCTCGCCGCGCTGGACGAAGCCATCGTCCTGCTGCGCGAGGGCCGCCCGGTCGTGGTCGGGTCAAGGCGCCACGGTCGGTCGGTCGTCCAGGGGTACGCGCTGCCCGTCAGGCGCCTCGGCGCCATCACCTTCAACCGGATCGTCCGCGACCTCGTGGGCGGCATCCCCGACACCCAGTGCGGGTTCAAGTTCTTCTACGGCCCCCTCGGAAGGGCCGCCGCTAAGGACCTGCGCACGTCGGGCTTCTCGTTCGACGTCGAACTCCTCGCCCACTGCGTGCGGCGCGGAGCGTCCGTGACGGACATCCCGGTGGTCTGGCGTGACCGTCCGGGATCGACGTTCTCGGTCCGGCGGCATTCGCTGCAATGCCTGCTCGACCTGGCCCGGATCCGCGCGCGCGCCGGAGTCCGGCTGCCTCTCATACCGGTGAGGCCGAACCTCCCGGTCGTGCCGCTGCGGGCGGTGCTCGGTGAGCCGAGCCCGGTGCCGGTCGCCCTGTCGGAACCCATCGCCCTGTCGAGTCCGGTCGCCCTGTCGCACGCGGCCGCACTGGCTGAGAACGTTCCCGCGTCGCGCGCGAAGACGGGATGAGCGAGAAGCTGCGGCTGGCGGTCGTCAACTGGAGGGATCCCTGGCATCCCGCCGCAGGCGGCGCCGAACGCTACGCATGGGAACTGGCGCGCAGGTTCGCCGGTGAAGGAGCCCGCGTCCATTACGTGACGAGCAGGGCGCAGGGGCAGAGGCGCAGGGAACGCGTCGAGGACGTGGAGTTCGTACGTCTCGGCGGCCGTTTCACCGTCTATCCCTTGGTCCTGTTGTGGATGCTGGGTTTCCGCCTCAGACGGCGGCGCTTCGACGCCGTCGTCGACTGCCAGAACGGCATCCCTTTCTTCACGCCGTGGGTCATGCCGCGCCGGGTCCCGGTGTTCTGCGTCGTCCACCATGTGCACGACGCTCAGTTCGGTCTGTACTTCCCCAGATGGCTCGCGTGGGTCGGCCAGGTCCTGGAGGGGCCGGTGAGCCGCTGGACTTACCGGCGGCACGCGTTCGTCGTCGTCTCGCCGTCCACGGAGCGCGCTGTCAAGGAGCGGCTGGGCTGGAGCGGTCCGACCTACGTCGTCCCCAACGGAACGGTGGTCGCCGAGCCCGACGGCGCGGTCCCGGAGCCCGCAGGGAACCCGGATCTCGTCTGCGTGACCCGGCTCGTCCCGCACAAGCGGCTCCCTCTCCTTCTCGACCTCGCCGGCGACCTCGCCGAGACCCATCCCGGGCTGAAGCTCCACATCGTCGGAGACGGCCCCGAGGCGCCCACCCTCGCGACCGAGATCAGAGCCCGCGGCCTGGAGAAGGTCGTCATCGCCCACGGCTACGTCGCCGAGAACGTGAAGGCGGCCCTGGTCGCTCGCGCCGACCTGCATCTCAGCACGTCCCAGGGCGAAGGCTGGGGCCTCAGCGTCATCGAGGCCGCCGCGTTCGGCGTCCCCACCGTCGCGCACGACGTGGACGGCCTGCGCGACGCCGTCCGCGACGGGGCCACCGGATGGCTCGTCCGCGAGGGCGACGACCAGGCCGACGTCGTCCGGCGCGCCCTCAAGGACCTCGCCGACCGCGCGGAGCGTGATCGCATCGCCACGGAATGTCAGAGGCGGGCGGCAGAGTTCGACTGGGCGCGCACCGCCGCCCGGATGCGGGACCTCGTCGCCGCCGCCGTCCGGGCCCGCGAGGCCGGTGCGCGAGGCGACCGAAGGTACGGTGACGGGCACCCTGGCTGACGCCCGGGAGAGCAGAGAGGGGCAGAGGGCGAGCATGGCGGTGGGAGAGGCGAATCCGCCCCGCGCCGGCGCGTCCCGCCGACCCGTGCCGGACGGTCCGGACGTCGCGGGCCGGGTGCGGGAGCGGCTGCGCGTCCTCGCGTGCTGCCTAGCGCTGACCGCGCTCGCCTTCGGCGCCCGCCCCGGCGCGATCCTGGCCGACACCAAGATCGACATGGCGGTGAACCCGCTCGGGTTCCTCGGCCGCGCCCTGCACCTGTGGGACCCCGAGCAGTTCGGCCAGCTCCAGAACCAGGCCGTCGGCTACCTGTTCCCGATGGGCCCCTTCTTCGCGCTCGGCGACCTGGCCGGAATGCCCGCGTGGATCACCCAGCGGTTCTGGCTGGCGCTGCTGATGTGCCTGGCGTTCACCGGCACCTGGCGCCTCGCGGGGCGCCTCGGCTTCGGCGCCGGCGGCGACGGGCAGGGCGCCCGCCTGTTCGCGGCGATGGCCTACGCGCTCGCCCCGAACGGGCTGGCCACGCTCGGGCAGATCTCCTCGGAGTACCTGCCGGTCGCGATGCTGCCCTGGATCGTCCTGCCGCTGGCCGGCGCGGCGGCCGGGGAGACGGGGCGGCTCAGGGCGGCGGCGAGGTCGGGCCTGGCGATCGCCTGCTGCGGCGGCATCAACGCGACCGCGACCGTCGCCGTGCTGGTCGTCCCGGTCGCGTACGTGGTGACGCGGCCGCGCGGATCGTTCCGGGCGCGGATGCTCGCGTGGTGGTCGGCGGCGGCGGGCGCGGCCGTGGCCTGGTGGCTCGCCCCCCTCCTGCTCACCGGAACCTACGGCTTCTCCTGGCTGACCTACACCGAGAAGGCGCGGACCACGGCCGGGCCGACCGGCCTGATCAACGTCCTGCGCGGCGCGGAGCGCTGGGTCAACTACCTGATCGTGGACGGGCAGGTCTGGTGGCCGGTCGGGCACGGCCTGTCCCTCGGCCCCGTGGCGATCGTCTGCACGGGCCTCGCCGCCGCGATCGGGCTCGCCGGGCTGCTGAGCCGGCTGCTGCCCGAGCGGACGTTCCTGCTGCTCACGCTGCTCGCCGGGCTGGCGATCCTGTCGATGGGCCACCTCAGCGGCCTGCCGGGTCCGTTCGCCGAGCAACTCCGCGACCTGCTCGACGGCCCGCTCGCCCCGCTGCGCAACCTGCACAAGTTCGACGCGGTCGTCCGGCTGCCGCTCGCGCTCGGCCTCGCCCACGCGCTCGTCGCCGCGGCCCGCCGCACGGCGGGCCACGTGCGCGGCCGGGGGGCCGGGCCGGCGTCCGGCCCGGCGCTGAGATCGCTGCTCAGCCTGCCGGTGGCCGCCGCCGTCGCGCTCGGCGGCATCGGCGTCACGGCCGCCTCGCAGGGCCTGTCCGGGCCGGGCGAGTTCACGGAGGTGCCCCGGTACTGGCGGGACGCCGCGGCATGGATCAACGCGCGGGCCGGGCGGCAGGGGGTGCTGGCCGTCCCGGGCGCGCCGTTCGGCGAGTACCTGTGGGGCCGCCCCATGGACGACATCGTCCAGCCGCTGCTGTCGGCGCGGTGGGGCGTCCGGCAGCTCGTCCCGGCCGGGTCGCCCGGGTACACGCGCGCGCTCGACGCGATCGACCAGCAGGTCCGGTCCGGGCAGGGGTCGCCCGGCCTGAGCGCCTTCCTCGGCCGGATGGGTGTCCGGTACGTCCTGGTGCGCAATGACCTGCGGCGCGAGTCGCTGCGGGGCGCCTGGCCCGCCCGCCTCCACCAGGCGCTCGGCGACTCTCCCGGGATGCGGAGGGCCGCCGCGTTCGGCGGGCCCGTCGGCGGGGACGCCGACGACGCGGTGACCGCCGTCGACCAGAAGTACCCGGCGCTGGAGGTCTACGAGGTCGCCGGCGCCGCGGGCGTGGCGACCCTCGCCGACGCCGCGGACCCCGTCCGCGTGTACGGGGGGCCGGAGTCGCTGCTGCCCATGGCCGACGGCGGCACGCTGCCGGACGGGCCCGTCCTGCTGGACGACGACGCCGCCGACCTCGGGGGCGCCCCGGTCGTGACCGACTCGCCCCGCCTGCTGCGCCGCAACTTCGGCGAGCTGCACCAGACGTCTCCGACGCTGACCGCCGCCCGCGAGGGAGAGGCCGCCGACGTCCTCGACACGGGCTGGAGGCGCTACGCGACCCACGTGACGTACGGCGGCGGCGTCCGCGACGTCACGGCGTCCACCTCGGCGGCGGGCGACGACGCCGTCCCGCAGGCGCGCGAGCCCGAGGCGACCCCGTTCGCGGCGCTCGACGGCGACCAGTTCACCGCCTGGAAGACGGGCGGCTGGAACGGGCCGGTCGGGCAGTGGCTCCGCGTCGACTTCGACCGGCCCCGCGAGGTGCCGAGCCTCACCGCCGCGTTCCTCCAGGACGGGTCCCTCGGCCCCGCCGTCTCGCGCGTCGCCGTCGAGACCGAGAACGGGACGGTGCGGCAGGACGTCCAGAAGATCGTGACCGGGCAGCCCCTCCGCGCGCCCGGCGGCCCGACCCGCTGGCTGCGGCTGCGGATCCTCGGGCTGGCCTCCGAGCCGCTCGTCCCGGGTTTCGCCCGCGCGGGCGTGGCGGAGCTGTCGATCGGCGGGGTGCGGCCCGCCCGCACTTTCACGATGCCCGCGCCCGCCGGCCTCGCCGGGCCCGCGACGTACGTGATGAGCCGGGCGCAGGGCGCCGCGGGGGAGTGCGTGAAGGGCAGCCGCCGCTGGGTGTGCTCGCCGTCCCTCGGGTCCGGCGACGAGGAGGAGGCGGGGTTCGACCGGACGTTCACCGCCGCCGCCGCGGGCCGGGCCGCCGTCACCGGCACGGCCGTGCTCACCGACCGGCGGCTCGTCGAGCGGTTCACCGCCGTCCGGGGGCAGCCGGCCGTCGCCGCGAGCTCGGTCCTGGCCGACCACCCCGCCGATCAGCCGAGGGCGGGCTTCGACGGCGACCCCGGGACGGCTTGGATCGCGGGGGAGCGGGACGAGGCGCCCACGTACACCGTCCGGTGGAAGGGCCGCAAGCGGCTGGCGTCCGTCACCGTCACCCGTCCGCCCTCTGCCTCCGGGCCGATGCGCGTCCGGGTCGAGGGGGCGAACGGCCAGACCCGCGAAGGGCTGTCCGACGCCCAGGGCAGGCT
This sequence comes from Actinomadura verrucosospora, assembly GCF_039540335.1. NCBI lineage: Bacteria > Bacillati > Actinomycetota > Actinomycetes > Streptosporangiales > Thermomonosporaceae > Actinomadura > Actinomadura verrucosospora. The sequence continues at coordinate 162,253 of NZ_BAABEV010000014.1, forward strand.
GGCGTTCGCCCCGATGACGACCGACCGGGTCACGTTCACCTTCTTCCGGGAGAGCCAGGCCCAGCCCGTCCAGGTGACCGACCTCGTCATTCCCGGCGTCAAGCCGATCCCCGACGTCCGCGCCGTCCCGCTGCGGCTGCCGTGCGGGTACGGCCCGAAACTGCGGATCGGCGGCGCCGCCGTCCAGACCAAGGCGACCGGCACGCTCGGCGACCTGCTCGCGGGCCGGCCGCTGCGGTTCAGCGCGTGCACCCCCGCCGCGCTCCAGGCGGGCCGGAACCGGCTGGCGTCCGCGCCGTTCGACCCCTACCGCCTCGACACGGTGACGGTCGGGGCGAAGCCCCGCGCCGCCGCGTCGGCCCGGCCGCCGCAGCAGGTCAAGGTGCTCGAATGGGGCTCCAGCACGCGCAGGCTGGAGGTGGACGCCGCCACCGCCTCCTTCCTCACGGTGAACGAGAACTTCAACACCGGTTGGCGCGCGACCGTCGGCGGCGCCGAACTGCGAGCCGTCCGCCTCGACGGCTGGAAGCAGGGCTGGGTCGTCCCGAAGGGGACCAGCGGCGTCGTCGAGCTGGCCTACGCCCCCGACCGGGCGCAGCGGACCGCCGTCGTCGCGGGCCTCGTCCTGCTGCTCGGCCTGCTGGTGATCGCCGTCTGGCCGTCCGGGCGGGGCCGGCGCGGCCCGGAGCCCCGCGCCCTTGTCGCCGGGACGGGCTGGCCCGCGTGGGCGGCGGTCGCCCTCGCCGCCGCCCTCGGCGGCGGGATCGCCGGGCTGCCCGGCCTCGCCGTCACGGCCGCGGTCGCCGCCGCCTGCGGCTGGGCCCGCACCCGCCGCTCCGCCGTGCCGCGCGCCCTGGCGTCGC